>NZ_CP115464.1:3377500-3677500 GCF_027912515.1 Brevundimonas sp. NIBR10 | reverse complement strand
GGCCGCCGCCGCCGCCCAGGGCCGGGTGATCGAGCCCGACGGCAACACCCAGGCCGGCTACTATTTCCGCTCCGATCACTTCCCCCTGGCCAAGCAGGGCGTGCCCATGGCCTATGCCGAGAGCGGCGGCGACTTCCGCGACGAACCGATCGCCGCCCGGATCGCCTCTCGCGACGAATACACCAACAAGCGCTATCATCAGGCCGACGACGAATGGTCCGCCGACTGGGACTATGGCGGCCAGATCGAGGATCTGTCGGTCTACTACTCCATCGGCCGCGCCCTGGCCGACAGCCGTGACTGGCCCCAGTGGAAGCCCGCGTCCGAGTTCGGCCCCGCCCGCGCGGCTTCCGCCGATCAGCGCAAATAAGGTGACAAAAACGTAATGGGCGGGGCGTCCGCGCTCCGCCTATTGTGACGGCCAGTCATTCGGAGCTCCATGATGTTCGGTCGTATCCTCTGCGGCGTCGCCGCCTCGGCGCTGCTGTTCGCGGCCTTGCCCGCCACCGCCCAGGACTTCTCGGCCGAACGTCTGTCCGACCACATCAAATACCTGGCCGACGACAGTCTGGAGGGACGGTTCCCGGGCAAGGTTGGCGAGAAGATGACCTTGGACTATCTCCAGGCCCAGTATGAGGCCATGGGGCTGGAACCCGGCGGGCCGAACGGTCAATGGCTGCAACCCGTCGAACTTCTGCGCCTGACTCCCACCCGCCCGCCGGTCGTTACTTGGACCGGTCGCGAGGGCGTCGCCCACACCATCGAGACGGGCATGGCCCTGCGGGCCGGGGCCGGTGACGGCCTGGTCAAGCTCGACAACGTTCCCATGGTTTTCGCCGGCTATGGCGTCGTGGCTCCCGAGCGCAACTGGGACGACTATGGCGACATCGACCTGACCGGCAAGCTGGTCGTGGTCCTGGGCGGCCAGCCCGAGGCCTTCGGTGCCGATCCGAACTTCTACGGCTCGGGCACCCACAAGACCAATGAGGCGCTCAAGCGTGGCGCTGTCGGGATCATCACCCTCTATCCCGTAACCGGCGGGCGGGGGATGCGTGGCGGCAACCGTCCGCGCATGACCCTGGTGGGAGCCAATGAGACCGCCTTCCAGGGCGTCATGACCATGGATATCGCCGGCCCTATGGCGGTCGAGCAGGGCGGAGACATGGAGGCCCTGGTCGCCATGGCCAAACAGGGCGGTGCCTTCAAGGCCCACGACAGCGGCATCACGATCAGCCTCGACATCGCCGAGACCGCCGAGGTCATCCATTCCAACAACCTGCTGGCCAAAATTCCCGGTTCCGAACGTCCGGATGAGGTCCTGGTCTATTCCGCCCACTGGGATCACGTCGGCACGGCCGCCGATCCGGACGCCAACGGCGACCGCATCTTCAACGGGGCCTGGGACAACGCTTCGGGCACCTCGGGCGTGCTGGAGATGGCGCGCGCCTTCAAGGCCGGCCCGCCGCCTGAACGCACCGTCGTCTTCCTGCATGTGACGGCCGAGGAGCAGGGCCTGCTGGGCTCGGAATGGTACGCCGCTCATCCTGTCTATCCGCTGGAGAAGACGGCCGCCGACATCAACATCGACATGCTGCCCTTCACGCCCGCGACCCGCTCGATCGCCCTGTTCGGCATCGGCAAGTCCATGCTGGAGGACGATCTGGCCCGTCTGGCGGCTGCGGCCGGACGTGACGGCGGGGTGGTCGGGGACGGCGAGCCCGAACAGGGGTTCTATTACCGCTCGGACCACTTCAACTTCGCGGTCGGCGGGGTGCCGGCCCTGATGCCCTGGACCGGCGTGGATTTCGTCGAGGGGGGCGAGGCTGTCGGCCGGCCCTACTACCAGGCCCAGATGGCCCAGTATTACCACAAGCTCGATGATGAATGGCGCGCCGACTACGACTTCACCGCCGCCATCCAGAACCTGACCCTGCTCTACCGGCTGGGTCAGGAGGTCGCAAACGAGACCGACTGGCCGCAGTGGAAGCCGGGCTCGGAGTTTGCCGCCCTGCGCAAGGAAAGCGACGCCGCGCGGCAGTAGGCCTTTGGCGGGCTCTTTGAACAAGGGCCAGTCACAAGCGTTACCGCTGGATGCGTCATCTTCTGCTGTTTACCGCCATCCTGACATTGGCCGCCTGTGGGCGGGCCGAGGTCAATCCGCCGACGGAACCCGCCGCGCCCCTGCGTGACGAAGACCGTATCGCGCCCAAGGCCACAGGCTCGTCCGACACCCGCCCACCGGGCACCGGTCCGGCCAGCTTCGTCGGCCGCTGGGCCGCCGACGTGGCCTGGTGCGCGGCACCCCAGGGCGAGCGCCGCCCGATCGAGATCACGCCCGTCCGCTTCGAGAGCTACGAGAACAGCTGCCACATCGCCTCGATCGACGAGACGGCCAGCGGCTATCGGGCCGCCCTGCAGTGCCGGTCCGAAGGCCAGACCCGCAATGAACGGGTCCAGATGACCGTCGTCGGCGATATCCTCGCCTTGACCTGGCTGGATCGCGGTGACACCACCGTCAAACTGCACAAATGCACGACCCTGGGCGAGGTGGCCCAGGTCGCTCCGCCGCCAGCGTAGACGATTTCCGGCTAGGGATAGACGCCATCATCGGTCGGCCCCTGGCCGTCGCCGTCCGCCGAAAGTGCCGCCGTCACGCCATTGTCCGATCGGGTCAACGCCAGGCGATGGGTCCACAGGGGCAGGACCGCGACGCCGTTCTCGAACTTCGGCGTGACGGTCAGGATGAGGGCGTCTTCGTCTTCGCGTCGGGCAAACAGGCGCAGGGTCACGGCGTCGTCAGTGACCCGCTGAATCTCGGCCCGGACGCTCAGCGGCTCCAGCAGGGACGTCGGAGAAGGCTCGGGCGAAAAGCCCGTCGCCTCCAGGGTTCCGACGACACCGAGTTGCCGTGTGGTGCCGAGCCAGGGTCGGCCGGTCGCGGGCCAGAAGGCCTCCCAACTGCCAAACATCCCACGGCGCAGGCACATGGTGATCCGCTCGTTGCCGCTGAACAGCGTCGGCTTGGCGATCGGCCCGCACCAGATGCGCGTCATCGTTCGCGACCCTAGAGGCGAGCGGTCCGCGAACTCTACCCGATGAAGGATCAGCCCGGCCGGAGCCGTGTCGTTGACGAAGGTGGCCCTGAGGTTGACGGGATTCTGAAGTCGCGTCGTCACCGCATAGGTGGCCTGGCCCGATACGGCGATTCCGCCGCGCTCCAGCACGCCCTGGCCGACGGTCAGGGCGGTGGGGTCCAGTCTGATCCCGCCGATGACGAAGGGTGTCGGCTCCACGGCCTCAATCTCGGCCGTCGCCCTATCCTCGGGCGAGCCGTCCGGTGTCCCGGAGGACGGCCGGTTCGTCGCCGCGATCCTTGCCCTGAGCGCTGCGATGTCGAACGACGGCGCGACCCGTTCCGATGTCGCCACGACGACGTCGCCGCGCCGTTCGGGCGTCAGGCTCACCTTCAATCCGTCATAGGTCAGTTCGGCGACACCATTGACCACAGGCAGGACGCGACGCGCCATATCGTAACGGTAAGGTCGGGCGTCCGCGCTCAAGCCGGGGCCCTCGATCGCCGCATGAAGGGCGACGCCCTCGGGCCGCAAGCGCTCGTAGACGAAGATCAGGTTGAAGGTGGATGGCGTTTGGGCGGGCTCGACCGCGACGCGCTCGGCCCGAGCGTCAGGCGAGATGAAGGCGACATTGGTCGACATCCACCAGGGCCCAAAGCTCAGCTGCGGCGCGCCGAGATTGGCCTTCCCGTCCGCCGTGTGGACCATGCAGACCGTGCTGCCGCCACTCCAGCCGAACATGGTGCGGGTCTCGCCGGGGCCGCACCACGCTTGGATCGCCTCTGAGGCGTCAGTACCCTGTGGCTTGAACTCGCGGTGGACGACGGAAACGCCAGCGGCCATCCGATAGCTCTGTGTGGCGATGTCGGCGGCGAGCCGGCCCTCTTCGCGCAGCCGGAAAGGCGCGCTCAGGATCGGATCACCCTTTTCGGTGATCCCGCTGACGACCGGCTCTCCGGCGGGTTCCAGCCCCAGGATTTCCAGTGTGATGCGTTCGCGGCCGAGGGTCGGAAGCGCGGGCACCGCACCGTCGGGAGGGCTTACCTCTTGTGCGGCGACTGCCCCGATCGGTCCCGGGCACACCGAGGCCGTCGCTGCCAGCACACCCGCGAAGACCGCTGCCTTCAAAGATCGCATCACCGCTCCGCCTAGTTGAACAGGAAGTTCATCACGTCGCCGTCCTTGACGACATAGGCCTTGCCTTCGGCGCGCAGCTTGCCGGCCTCGCGGGCCTTGGCCTCGCCCTTGAAGGCGACATAGTCCTCGTAGGCGACGGTTTCGGCGCGGATGAAGCCCTTTTCAAAGTCGGTGTGGATGACCCCGGCCGCCTGGGGCGCGGTGTCGCCGACGTGGATGGTCCAGGCGCGGGCTTCCTTGGGGCCGACCGTGAAATAGGACTGCAGGCCCAGCAGCGAATAGGCCTCGCGGATCAGCCGGTTCAGACCCGGCTCGGCAAGACCCAGGCTCTCCAGGAACTCGGCCTGTTCCTCGGCATCGAGAACGGCCAGTTCGGAATCGATCTTGGCCGAGATGACGACCGAGTTCGCGTTGTCCTGCGCGGCGCGCTTGGCGACCAGGTCGGACAGCTCATTGCCCTTGTCGGCCGAGCCCTCGTCGACGTTGGATACATAAAGGGCGGGCAGGGAGGTCAGCAGCTGGAGCATGTGCCAGGCCTTCTCGTCCTCCTTGGACACCTGGACCACGCGCGCGGGCTTGCCGGCGCGCAGCGGCTCGAGCGCCATATTGATCAGGCGCAGCGTCGTCTGGGCCTCCTTGTCGCCGCCCTTGGCCTTCTTCTCGACGTTGGTGACCCGCTTTTCGAGACTTTCCAGATCGGCCAGCATCAGTTCGGTCTCGATGATCTCCAGGTCCGAGATCGGGTCGATCCGGTTCTCGACATGGGTGATGTCGTCATCGACGAAGCAGCGCGCGACGAAGGCCACGGCGTCGCAGTCGCGGATATTGGCCAGGAACTGGTTGCCGAGCCCCTCACCCTTGGACGCACCGCGCACCAGGCCGGCGATATCGACGAAGGTGATGCGCGAGGGGATGATCTCCTTGGATCCCGCGATCTCTGCCAGCACGTCCAGCCGCGGCTCGGGCACCGCCACGTCGCCGGTGTTGGGCTCGATGGTGCAGAACGGATAGTTGGCCGCCTGGGCCGCCGCCGTCTTGGTCAGGGCGTTGAACAGGGTGGACTTGCCGACGTTGGGCAGGCCGACGATCGCGACTTTCAGAGCCATGGTATTCCTGGAGAGTGACCGTGTCGTTGAGCGACGCGGCGGGCCTCGTGAAGGCGCGAGGCTTTAGACGGTTCGACGCCGTTTGTCAGGCTTGGCGTGCGGTTCGGGCGAGCGGCCTATTCAGGCTGACGCACCGGGGCCTCGACCGTCATGGCGGGCGTGGCCGAAAAAGTCAGCGTCAGGGGCACGGCGGTGCCCTCGGTCAGGGGGGCGGTCAGGCCCATGAGCATCAGATGCTTGCCGCCGGGGGCAAGCTTGACCTCCTGGTCCGGCGTGAGCGGCAGGCCGTCGGCCATCTCGCTCATCTTCATCATGCCACCGTCCATCGTCATGTCGTGGATCATGGCGTTGGTGGCCAGAGGCGTGGCCACGCCGGTGACCCGATTGGCGACATTGGATTCGATGGTCAGGTAACAGGCACCCGCCTGGGCCCCGTTCGGCGTCGGCCGACACCAGGGATCGCTGATCTCGACGACGGCCTTGACGCCGTCCTTTTCCATCGTGGACTTGGTCGAGGCCTCGCCCCCGCCCTTGCAACCGGCGACGGCGGCGAGCGACAGGAGGGCGAACAGGGGAAGGGCTGCGATCTTCATGGCGACTTCCATAGGCCAACCCGACGCCGATGAACAATGACCCTCGGTGCCCCTGCGGCGTGACGGGCCACATGGGCGCTTGAAACGCGGGGCGTTGTTCGGCATAAGGCCCGCCCTATCCCTGAAAACGGAAACTGTTCAGCGGCCCGCGACGGCTCCCCGGAGCTTGATCGCAAACACTCCCGAAATGGAGTAGGGTCGAACGGTCGAAGTCTTCAGCGGCTTAGGACTGAAGGAGTTTAGCTCAGCTGGTAGAGCACCGGTCTCCAAAACCGGGGGTCGTGGGTTCGAATCCCCCAACTCCTGCCATTTTACCCCTGTCGCCTCATGGTGGGACTTCCCATCTGGGGCGGCAGGCATAATCGTTTGAAGAGACCCCCATGGCCAAGGCCAAGACTCCCGGCGGCCAAAAGCCCACCGTTCGCGGCTTCCGCCCCGGTCGAGGCCCTGCGACCGTGCCTGCGGCCCAGACGACGGTGACCGTCGATCCCGCTGCGCCGCCAAAGAAGAAGACCTCGATCCCGCAGTTCTTCAGCCAGGTGCGCGCCGAGGGCCGCAAGATCGTCTGGCCGAGCCGCAAGGAGACCTGGATCACCTCGGTGATGGTCTTCATCATGGTGGCGATCGCCACCCTGTTTTTCTGGATTGTCGATTTCGTCCTGGCGTGGGGCTCGCGCCTCGTGCTGGCGATCGGCGGCTGACTTCTAAGGACCCGCGCATGACCGATGCAGCGCCCAAGACCGCCAACCCGCGGCACAAGTGGTATATCGTCCACGCCTATTCGAACTTCGAGAAGAAGGTCGCCCAGCACATCACCGACCAGGCCAAGCAGCGCGGCCTGGACCAGCATTTCTCGGAAATCCTGGTGCCGACCGAGGACGTGATCGAGATCCGTCGCGGCCGCAAGGTGAATTCCGAGCGCAAATTCTTCCCCGGCTATGTGCTGGTGAAGATGGAGATGACCGACGAGGCCTATCACCTGGTCAAGGACACCCCCAAGGTCACGGGCTTCCTGGGCGCGGCGGGCGGCACCAAGCCCCTGCCGGTCTCGGAACGTGAGGTCCAGGCGATCATCGGTGCCGTGGAAGAGGGCGTCGAACGTCCCAAGCCCACCATACGCTTCGACATCGGCGAGACCGTCAAGGTCATCGACGGACCCTTCGCCAGCTTCGACGGCCAGGTCGAAAGCGTCGACGAGGACAACGCACGTCTGCGCGTGGCCGTGTCCATCTTCGGCCGTCCGACGCCTGTGGATCTGGAATACAGCCAGGTCGAGAAGGCCGCGGCTTAAGGCCCTACGGTTTTTCCCTCCCCCTCGGGGCAGGGCAGATCGCGAAGCGATCGGGTGGGGGCGCTCGGCAAATCAGCGCTGTATCGCCTTGCCCTTCCCACCCGGTCTCCGCTGCGCTTCGACCACCCTCCCCCGAGGGGAGGGAGAACGCATTGCCTCGAATACGCGCCTCTGCTACACGCGCGCCTCCTTCGCCCTCGGGCGCAGGCAAATCCGTGGGAGGCAGCCATGCCCGACCACGGCTCACCGGCCTCGATTAGCTTCGGGGTCATTCACAGGAGAGACCAATGGCCAAGAAGATCCTCGGCTATATCAAGCTGCAGGTTAAGGCGGGTTCCGCCACGCCTTCCCCCCCGATCGGGCCCGCACTGGGTCAACGCGGCGTCAACATCATGGGCTTCGTCAAGGAGTTCAACGCGCGCACCGAAAAGGAAGTGAAGGGCACCCCCCTGCCGACCGTCATCACGGTCTATCAGGACAAGAGCTTCACCTTCATCACCAAGACCCCGCCCGCGACCCACTACATCAAGCAGGCCGCCGGCATCGAATCCGCTTCGAAGCTCCCGGGCCGTGAAGTCGCCGGCAAGATCACCCGCACCCAGCTGCGCGAGATCGCCGAAAAGAAGATGAAGGATCTCAACGCCAACGACCTCGAAGCGGCGACGAAGATCATCGAAGGCTCGGCTCGCGCCATGGGCCTGAACGTGGTGGAGGCTTAAACCATGGCCAAGCAAACCAAGGCTCACAAGGCCCGCACCGGCGACACCCTGGCCCTGATGGCCTTCTCGGACGCCATCAAGTCGGTCAAGGACAACGCCAAGGCCAAGTTCGACGAATCCATCGAGATCGCCGTCAACCTGGGCGTCGACCCCCGTCACGCCGACCAGCAGGTCCGTGGCGTGGTCAACCTGCCGTCCGGCACCGGCCGTGACGTCCGCGTCGCCGTCTTCGCCAAGGACGCCAAGGCCGCCGAGGCCCTGGCCGCCGGCGCCGACATCGTGGGCGCCGAGGATCTGTACGAAAAGATCAACGGCGGCTTCATGGACTTCGACCGCGTCATCGCGTCCCCGGACATGATGGCCCTGGTCGGTCGTCTGGGTAAGGTGCTGGGCCCGCGCGGCCTGATGCCGAACCCCAAGGTCGGCACCGTGACCCCGAACGTCGCGCAAGCGGTCAAGGACGCCAAGGGCGGCGCGGTCGAGTTCCGCGTCGAAAAGGCCGGTATCGCCCACGGCGGCATCGGCAAGGTCTCCTTCACCCAGGAAGCCCTCGAAGCCAACGTGAAGGCCTATGTGGACGCGCTGCAACGCGCTAAGCCGGCCGGTGCCAAGGGCACCTACGTCAAGCGCATCACCCTGTCCTCGACCATGGGACCGGGCTTCAAGATCGACCCGGCCTCGCTGGCTTAAGAGGAACGGCCTCACCGGCCGCGACTGCACGGTAGACCAAAGAGAACGGCGGCGGAGAGCACTCTCCGCCGCCGTTTTCGTTTTACCCGCCACCCGTTATGCGGGATTGTCGTCGTCTCAATTTGGGGGACGACATGAATCGACTGTTAGCCGCGCTTCTGATCATGAGCGCCGTGCTCGTGGGGCCGATGGCGCGCCTGCGCCGAGCCAGTGCGCGACGAAGCCGCGGTGCGTCTCGAACTGTCGCGTCGGTTCATCGCTGCGATCCAGTCCGACCAGATGGGCGCGATGCTGGGACAGATGACCGTGGCCTTCACGCCGCCGGCCGAGGGGCTGAGCGACGAACAGCAAGCCGCGCTGCGTCGCGCTACGGCAGCCGCTACGGCCCAGATGTCGACCCGGCTGTTCGACGCCATGGCACCGATCTACGCCGATATCTTCACGCTGGAGGAGCTGAGTGGGCTGGTCGCCTTCTATGAGAGCGATATCGGTCGTTCGATGATGACCAAGAACTATGCGGCCGCGCCCAGGATTACCGAGGTAGTCGTGGGGATGATGCCCGAGATGATGCAGGGCATGGCGGATTCAATATGCAAGGATCTTGGCTGCACGGCCGAGGAGCGGGCGCAAATGGACGCAGCAATCGCTGCGTCTCCCTATGGCTCCGAAAACGCTGCCCCCGCGCCCGCGTCGCGAAAGTCAAACTGACCCGCGGGCAGGTGCCGGAACTCAGACTCAGTAAGCGGCCGTGAACCTTCGTCGGCTGAAGCGATGCTGTTCGACCTCGTTGGCCATGGCGATGGCATAGTCGGAAAAGCCGATCCGGCTCTCGCCCTTGTCGTCCACGACCAACTGATCGGTCCCCAGCCGGAAGCGGCCGAGGCGGGGCGTTTCCTCGATGACGGCGGCCGGTGAGAAGAAGGTCCAGTCGATCTCGGTCTCGGCCTTCAGCGCATCCAGGAAGGTGATGCCGCCCTGGGCGAAGACCTTCCATTCCTCCGGGAACTCGGGCGTGTGGATCAGGCGGACGCCCGGCGCGATCTCCAGGCTGGCGGCGCCGCCGGTGACCAGCAGGCGAGGCACGCCGGCGGACTTCAGGGCCGACAGCAGGCTGGCGGCGGGGATGTCGAAATGCAGGGCGCTGACGACCACGTCCGACCCCTTGATCAGGGCGGCGAGCGCGACGGGATCGGAGGCGTCGCCCTGAACGACCGTGACGCCCGCAACAGTCGGGATCGCCTCCCGCTTGCGGGCGATGGCGGTGACGGCGTGACCGCGCGCGGCCAGTTCGCGGGTGATTTCCGATCCGGCGCGACCGCTGGCGCCGAGGACTGCGATCTTCATGGGATGGTTCCTATGGTAGTTTCCAATGGTGACCAGGTGCGATATGGAAATCGGTTATGCAAGAAGGCACCGAAACCTCATCTGGTCACCCGAAGGAAACCTGGCCCGCGCCGGGCGAGCCGGGCTGGAGTGGCGACGTCTATGCTCGGAACTGTCCGACGCGGCTGTTGCTGGACCGGATCGCGGACAAATGGACGGTCCTGCTGCTGACCACACTGCAGGCCCGACCGATGCGCTTCAACGCCCTGAAACGGCGCGTCGAGGGCGTGTCGCAGAAGATGCTGAGCCAGACCTTGCGCCAGATGGAGCGGGACGGACTGGTGACGCGCACGGTCGAGGCCGCCGTTCCGGTATCGGTCACCTATGCCGTGACGCCGCTGGGGGCGACGCTGGTCGAGGCGCTCCAGCCCATGATCGACTGGGCCGAGGCGCGGATGCCGGCGGTCGCGACGGCCCAGGCCGCATTCGATCGGCGCCAATCGGCCGTCTGAGCCTTGGCGAGCGGGGCGCGGACGGTGCATGATCATCCGCAGACGGAGCGTTCGCTCTGCGTGAGCGCCCTTCCATGTTCCCTGCCGCCCTTGCAGTCTTCCGATGACCGACGCCGGGGCACCGCGCTCGGGCCGGTCGGAGACGCGTCAGGTCGCTGCCCTGCCCTGGAGGGCCGGCGCGCGCGATGTCGAATTCCTGATGATCACCTCGCGCGAGACGCGGCGCTGGGTCATTCCCAAGGGCGGGCGGATGGCCGGAAAGACCGACCCCGAGGCCGCCGCCGTCGAAGCGATGGAGGAGGCCGGCGTTCAGGGGGCGATCACGACCACGGCCGTTGGCGTCTTTCGCTACGCCAAACGGCTGAAGAACGGACAGGATCGGTTGTGCGTCGTCGCCGTCTATCCGCTGAAGGTGCTGATCCAGCTTGGAGTCTGGCCGGAATCCACTGAGCGCGAGCGGCGCTGGATGACCCGTGACGAGGCCGCCGCCTCTGTCCACGAACCCGACCTGGCCCGACTGATCGTCGCCTTCCAGCCTCCGGCGGACTGAAGCGGAGTCTCAGCCGCCGGTCATGAACCTGCGCTGGGCCTGCATCATCGCCGTGATCATCGCCTTCTCGCCCTCGGCCAGGAAGGGGTTCCAGATGTCGAAGATCAGGATGACCCGCAGCTGATCCGCGTCGTTCCACGCCTCGTGCTCGATGGTGTCGTCGAACACCCAGGCCTGGCCCATCTTCCAGTCGCGTGTCGTATTGCCGACCCGGAACCGCGCCGGCCCCGGCAGGATCAGAGGCAGGTGGCACAGCAGCCGAACGTTGGCCGACCCCGTATGCGGCGGTATGTGGGTGTGGGGTTGCAGGGCCGAGAACACCGCCGTGGGCGCGAACCCCGGCTGGTCCGCCATCGGCAGACTGTCCAGCAGGGCCGCCGTCCCCGGGCAGCGGTCGCAGACGGCCTGCTGACGTTCACCGTCCTTGTAGAGGAACAGCGACGACCACTTGTCCGAATGGTTCAGCTCGCCCCACTGGTTGACCGGAACCTCGGGCGGATAGGCGATATAGGGGGCGAACCCTTCCATCCCCTCCGCGATCAGGGCCTCCAGTTCGCCCTGGATCATCGGCGTCGCCGCCTCCAGCGTTTCCAGCCAGGGAAACAACGCCCGATCATAGAAGGGGATGGCCGGCAGGCGCGGGTAGTTGAGCAGCAGCGGCTCCTGTTTCGGTGCCGGTTTCAGTCCCGCATAGATCTCCAGTCCCTCGTCGAACCTCTCCAGGATCGCGGGGTCGACGCTCGCCCTCAAGGCCTCGACCTCGGCCCGCATATGGTCCCGCAGGCTTTCGGCCTCGCGCTGGATCAGGGTCGAGGCATAGTCGATCTGGGCCAGCAGGGCAGGGGGGCATCGATCGCGCGGCGGGGCGATCTTCAGGGCATTCCGATAGACGGGAATGGCCGCCCGGCTCTGGCCGATCTTCTCCAGCAACGCCCCCTTGGCCAGCAGGGCGATGAAGTCATAGGGCTGGATCGCCAAGGCGCGGTCGATCTGCACCAGCGACCCGTGGAAATCCCCCTGCAGCCGCATCGCCACCGACCGGTTCAGGATCCCGTTGTGGGTCACGCCGTAAGCATCGGCCTGATCGATCAGTTGAAGCGCACCGGCCGCGTCCAGACGCGCCAGAGCCTCGCCCGCGCGCCGCAGCAACGCCGATTGTCCGGATGTCGGATCGACCATGAGAAGCGGGCGTCCCCCGACGCGGCCGTGCAGTGATTACGGTTCTGTAATCCACAAGCTTCGCCGCTACGTCAATCGGAGTTCGGCCAGTTCGGAATCCATAGCGGCCCAAGACTGGATCCGACCGTGACCATGGGTCTCGAAACCGACCCGGAAGGGCATGGCAGGGCCGGGCAACGACCGACCTTCACAAAGTCCGGACGGGCAATATGTCCGGTCAGTCCGAGGCTGAGATTCTCGCAAGCAGTGCATTCACGAAATCGATTGCAGCGTCAGGGCCGAACACGCCCGCAACGCTAGGCTGAAACCTGCCGGAAATCGTGCAACCATCTCAAGTAAAAGAGAAATCTGGAGTGCCGAAAAACGATGTTCTTGATTTTTTAACCGTCGTCGACGCTTTTCCTTCCAAGGGGAGACTTCAACATATGGCAATTCGAATTTCATGGGCCCTTCGGCTCTTTGCGGTGGCATTGGTGCTTGCCTTCACACTCGCGACGGGGACGTCGGTGCTCTCGCTTCTGCGGTTGCGGGTCGGGGGTCCGCTGTCACAGCGACAGGCCGAGGCCAATGTGCTGCTCGCGGATATTCTGCCGCCGCCTCTCTATCTTGTTGAGTCGATGCTGGTCGCCCACCGCGGTGCGGAGGAGCCAGACAATGCCGATGCGCTGGCCAGAGCGCTGAAACAGCTTCGCACGGACTACGAGGCGCGCGATGCCTTCTGGCGGACGACCGAGCTATCGCCCGAAATCCGCGCCAACCTGGATCGCTCGGATGTCGAGGTGACGAAATTCTGGGGCATTGTCGATCAACAATACCTGCCAGCGCTCGCCGCCGGTGACCCTGCCGGGATTCATGCCGCGATCGCCGCCCTCACCGAGGTCTACAGCGCACATCGTCTGATCATCGATGAACTGTCCCGCCAGGCCACGGAGTCCGCCGAGGGCGTCGTCGCCGTCGCCGACCGCTCGACACAGATCATCTTCGCGCTCGTCGCCGCAGCATCGCTGTTCATGCTCGCGGTCGTCATTGGCGGCCTGTTGATGCTTCGGGCCAAGGTCGTGACGCCGATCATCAGAATGACGTCCTACATGGGTCAGCTGGCTGACGGCGACTATGAGAAGGATGTGCCGCATCAAGGTCGCCAGGACGAAATCGGCGATATGGCCCGCTCCGTCGGGGTGTTCCGTGAAGCGGTTCTGGAACGCCGCGCCGCCCGTTTGCTACAGCAGGAGAATGATGCCCGCAATCTGTCGGAAACCGAGCGCCGCGCCGCAGAGATCGCTGCCGAAGCCGCCAGTCGCGATCGCGTCGTGGCAGCCCTCGACGCGGGTCTGAAAGGTCTGGCTTCCGGCGATCTCAGCCATCGTATTGAGGTCAGCTTTCCCCCCGAGTTCGAGAAGCTTCGCCTCAACTTCAACAACTCCCTTCGTGCCCTTGAGGAAACCCTGTCCCTCGTGATCGAAGGTGCCAGTGCCGTGGAGGGCGGCGCGCACGAGATTTCGTCCGCCGCCGACGACCTGTCGCGCCGGACGGAGCGCCAGGCCGCCGGCCTGGAGCAGACCGCAGCCGCTCTGGACGAGGTCACCGCGACGATGCGCCAGACCGCGACTAACGCCGCTGATACCCAGGTCGCAGTTTCCCAGGGCAGGCAGACCGTGGACTCCACCAGTCTCGCGGCAAGCCAGGCGGTGGACGCCATGAAGCGGATCGACAACTCGTCACGCGAGATCGGCCAGATCATCGGTGTCATCGACGAAATCGCCTTCCAGACCAACCTTCTGGCCCTGAACGCGGGTGTCGAGGCCGCGCGGGCGGGGGAGGCCGGGCGCGGCTTCGCCGTGGTGGCACAGGAAGTCCGGGCCCTCGCTCAAAGGTCCGCAGAAGCGGCCAGGGAGATCAAGGCGCTGGTCGCTGAGTCATCCGACAGCGTCAAGAGCGGTGTCGGTCTCGTCGCCAAAGTGGGTGAAGCCCTGTCGGACGTCGTCGCACAGTTCGCCCAGATCGATGGGCTGGTCCAGGCGATGGCCCAGGCTTCGAAAGAGCAGGCTACGGGTCTCAGCGAGATCAACAACGCCATCAACGAGATGGACCAGGTCACCCAGCAGAATGCGGCCATGGTCGAACAGACGACTGCGGCAAGCCACAATCTCACGCGCGAGTCGCTGAACCTGGGCACCCTCATGAAGCGCTTCCAGATCGGCGGCGCAGGCAACGATTCTGTTCGCGGTCCCAATCCGGTCCACGCGGCTCTGAAACGTATCGAGCAAGGCGTGAACCCTGACGCCCCCCGCCCGACCCGCCCTCACCTTGTCCTGGCCGGCAACACGGTTCCCAAGGTGGAGCAGTGGGAAGAGTTCTAGGTCTCACAGGCGAGGCCTTCGCACGACCACCGCGGACCGAGCGCGGTCGTTGCCACCGCACGGCGGAGCGAACGCCCTGCGTGAGCCGTGCCCCGTTGCTTTCTGGTCCACAGCGTGTATAGAGCGCGCCTTCCCGCTGAGGCTTCGGTCTCGGCGGACCTGTCCGAGAACTTCGGGGTCTGGGGGTCACCCAGGCCGTAAATGTCAGAGAGCCCTCTGACGCCGTGGGGAGATGGGGAAGCGAAACTGGATCGCCGTTAAGCCCGCATGTCGGGATGACAGCCTCAGTCGCATCCTTCGGACATCGCTACCCGGCCCAGCGTTCCGCATTCGTGCGGCGCGCGACAGCCACGACGTCGTTCGGGAATAAGCCCGGGCGGCAACCCAAGACTGGAGACCGCAATGGACCGCGCACAAAAGGCCGAGTCGATCGAGACGCTCAAGGGCGTCTTCGCCGACGCCGGCGCCGTGGTCGTGACCCACAACCTGGGTCTGACCGTTGCGGAAATGGAAGACCTGCGTGGCCGGCTGCGTACCGCCGGTGGCGCATTCAAGGTGGTCAAGAACCGCCTGGCGCTGAAGGCCCTCGAGGTCGAGGAAGGCTCTGCCTACCACGGCCTGTTCAAGGGTCCGGTGGGCATCGCCTACGCCCCCGATCCCGCGACCGCCGCCAAGGTGTCGACCGAGTTCGCCAAGTCCAATGATCGCTTCAAGATCATTGGCGGCTTCATGGGCGAGACCGTCGTCGATCCCAAGGGCGTCGAGACCCTCTCGAAACTGCCCTCGCTCGACGAGATCCGCGCCTCGCTGCTCGGCCTGCTCAACGCCCCGGCGACCAAGATCGCCGCCGTCGTTCAAGCGCCCGCCGGCCAGCTGGCGCGCGTGTTCAACGCCTATGCCACGAAGGAAGCCGCGTAAGCGGCCTCCGACCTTCCATCTCTGCACACATCCAAACCAACCCCATCCTCCGAAGGAACTACTGAAATGGCCGACCTGTCCAAGATCGTCGAAGACCTGTCCTCGCTGACCGTCCTCGAAGCCGCCGAACTGTCCAAGCTGCTGGAAGAAAAGTGGGGCGTCAGCGCCGCTGCTCCGGTCGCCATGATGGCCGCTGCCGGTGGTGGCGCCGCCGCTCCGGCTGAAGCCGCCGAAGAGCAAACCGAGTTCACCGTCATGCTCGTCGACGGTGGCGACAAGAAGATCAACGTGATCAAGGAAGTCCGTGGCGTGCGCTCGGACCTGGGCCTGAAGGAAGCCAAGGACCTGGTCGAAGCCGCTCCGACCGCCGTCGTCGAGAACGTCTCCAAGCAAGTCGCCGAAGAAGTGAAGAAGAAGCTGGAAGAAGCCGGCGCCAAGATCGAAATCAAGTAAGCCTTCTGGCTTGCCCTGGCGGCCCTTGGGCTGCTTGAGGGCGATACGATCTCGGTCCCTCCTTCGGGAGGGCTCAGACTTCAGCAGGCCCGGCGAGCGATCGCCGGGCCTGTTTGCGTTGGAGCGGTGTCTCGACTCGGCTTGCAGCGCGTGATGTTGTGCAGGGCGAGGGAGCCATCACCATGACGATGCGACTGACATCCTGTGCGGCTCTGGTCGCCGTTCTGGTCCTTGTTGGGTGTGAGGCACCCGCACCGCCCGCACCGCCGCCCCCGCCGTCACCCCCCAGCCCCGACCTGCCCATGACGGCGGTCAAGGCGCGAGAGATCGTCGCGGGACTGCCGCTCACCTGCACCGAACTGGCCAGCCTTAAGATGGATATGGTCCTGTGCGAGGAACGTCAGGGCAAGCCGGCCGACCACGACGCGCTGAGGACCCAGTTGCGCGACCTGCGCTGGAACCTGCAAACCCAGCCGACCGACGTGGCGACGGCGCGATGCACTGCCGACATGGACACCCTGAGGGCCCAACCGAAGCCTCAGGTCTGCTGGGATCTGGGGATCAGCTGAGCGCATCGGCTGCGGCGCGCCTGACATCATGGGCATTCACCCGAAGAATCCGTTGGCCGATGCGCTGATTGCATGTGGTGTTAATCCCGAAGAGGTCGATGTCGAACGAGACGACCTCTGCCGGGAGGACGTGCTCACGTTTTCGACGACAGATTTTTCGAAGGCGAATCTGGACGGTCTTGCCGAGCTGTACCTGTCGTTCCCAAGCCGCTTTGTTTTCGCCTCGGATGATCTCGACGAGACATTTCAAGCCGCAGTCTCACAGTCGCCCAGAATTCTTGAGCTGCAATATCGACTCCGTACCCAGCAGGCGGATTGGTTGAAGGCGAAAGGATTGGCTGGCTTTCCGCCGTTTGACCCGGTGACAGAAAGCGTTCTTGCGTTTTCCAGGCGCGTCGAGGCGGCCTGTGGTTTTGGGCAAGGTGACTTGTTGTCAGTGGATGACGATGGAGCCGTCCGGATCGATCCGAAGGACTCTGGTCGGCTCACCTTGGACGATACACAAACGCTGATGGCCTTGATGGAAACCTTCGGTGCGAATGTGCCGTGGCGGATGATGGGGCAGACGGCGGAAGAGGGTCGGTGAGACCTCGGTGCCTCAGACGTCTATCGCCCACAACTTCGGCCTGGATCGCGGCCAGCCGCTTGCGGACCTCGGGCGGGGTGGCCTCTAACAGGGTCTCGTGCGTCGGCGTGTCCAGGACTACCGCCGTCGCGCCGCGAAGATGTCGCCCAGCCGGTCGGGCGTGCCTTCGACCCGCTCCAGCCGGGGATAGCGCAGGCCCCCGTGATAGTTCAGCGCCACGGTGCGGAAACGCGTGCCGTTCTTGAGGATGAGCGTGATCGGCGTCTCGCCGCCCTTGGCCGCCGTTACCGCATCGCGCAACACCTCGGCCGAGGCCGCCGTGTCGTTGACCGCGATCAGGTCCCAGCCCGCGCCGATGCCGGCCTCATAGGCCGGGCTGCCCCACAACACATTGCCCAGCCGGAAAGTGGTCCCGGTCAGGGTGAAGCCCAGCGAGTATTGGAAATCGGTCGCCCAGCCCGACTGCACCCTCTTCTCAAGCGCGGTCGGGGTGTCTGTATAGGTCAGCCGGTATCCGCCCCGTGTGATCCCGTCCAGCGGGGCCTCGGCCTCGGGTCCCACCGCGTCCAGCCGGCTGCGCAGGAAGGTGGCCCAGTCGTGGGCGTAGACCGCGTTCAGGGCGGCGACCAGGTCCTCGAACGTGTATCCGCGCGGGGTGAAGACGCCGTCCTCGACCCCGAAGAAGGCCTTGGCGAAATCGTCGAGCGACTTCTTGTCCGCCGTGCCCTCGCGGATCAGGGTGTCGGCATCCAGCCAGATCAGCGCGCTCTCGCGGTAATAGTCGCCGGTGCCGCGCATCCACGACGTCCACAGGCCGGGCACGCGATAGCCGAGCAGATTGTGGTTGTTGGTGTCCTGCAAGGCCCGCCACTCGCGGCCCGGCTGGTTCTGATAGAAGGCCGCGACCCCGGCCAGGCCGATCAGGGCCTCGTCCTTGGAGTGCAGGCCCGACCGCGCGGACAGGATGTCGCCCCAGTACTGGGTCTGGCCCTCATAGACCCACAGCAGGGTGTTCTGGGTCGGGACGTTGTAGTTGGCGGTCAGCTCATCGGCCGGCCGCATGAATTTGCCGTTCCAGGAGTGGGTGTATTCATGCGGCAGCAGCGCGCGCGAACCGGCGCTCTTGTCCCAGGCGGTGAAATAGTCGGGGGCCTGGGTGTTCTCCGACGACCGGTGATGCTCCAGCCCGATGCCGCCCAGCTGATCCGTCAGCCCCAGCAGGAACTCGTATCGGTCGAAATGGCGTGAACCGAACAGCCGGTCGGCCTGGGTCACCAGGTTCTCATAGAAGCCCAGCTGCTCGGCCGTCGGCGCGATGTTGCCGGGCCGGTCGGCGACGATGTTCAGGTGAACCCTGTCCCCCGTCGGATCGATGTCGATCCGGCGATAGTTGGCCCCGGCGAACATCGGGCTGTCCACCAGGGTGTAAAGGTCCACGGGCGCAAAGGTCGCTACTCCGCCCTCATAGCTCTGCGTGGTCAGGGCCGTGCCGTAGCCCCATCCGCTCGGCAGCTTGATGGATGGGGCCACCGTGATCCGGTTCGACGCGTATCCGGCCGGATACAGGATCGCCTTTTCCCACTGCATGTTGACGATGGCCGGGGTCATGGTCACGCGCCAGACGGCGTTGTCGGGCTGGGTCAGCCACTGGAAGGCGACCTCGATCTCGGTGACGCCTGCCGGCACATCAAGGTGAAACGCATAGGGCTCGACCGTGTCGCGCACCCATTCGATCCGCTGGCCGCCGCCCGTGACCGTCAGCCCGGCGATCAGCTGGATCGGCCCCGTGTCGGCGTGGTTGCCCGGCAGGTATTTCGGATAGAGCAGGGTCATCGGCCCGGCGTTCGCGACCGGGATCGTCTGGCGAACGCTGACGATCCTGCGATCCAGGTCGGTGACGTCGGCCTGATAACGGATCACCCCGGCGTAATCGACGTCGGTCCGGACCGGCGGGATGGCGACCTGGGCGGCGGGCAGGGCCAGCGCCGCCCGGGCCGGATCGGTGATCACCGCGGTCTGGGCGTGGACGGTGCCGGCGAGCGCCAGGGCGGCGAGACTGGCGATAAGACCGAGGGCGAGGGGCAGGGAACGCGACATGGCGGCTTTCAGATTGCGACGACCGCTTACCGTCCCTGTTCGTCGTTGACGGGTCAAGCGCGGCTGCTGCGGCCGAACCTGCTGCGACACTATGTTGCCACCTTCGGATTTTCGTGCGACTTAGGAAATGACACCGGTATCACCGGAAGGTTCTGGCGGGCAACGATCCCGTCGCAACACCCTGGGGAGGGGACATATGCGCAAGATCAGATATACGGCCGGACTCCGTCTGGCATCGGTTTCGGCCATCGCCCTGCTGATGGGGGCCGGTGCGGCCCACGCCCAGACCCAGCCCGAGCCGGACGAAGAATCCGCCGTCGTCGACGAGGTCGTGGTCACCGGCTTCCGCGCCTCGCTGGCCAACGCCCTCAACATCAAGCGCCGTGAGGCCGGTGTCGTCGACGCCATCTCGGCCGAGGACATCGCCGACTTCCCCGACACCAACCTGGCGGAATCGATCCAGCGTATTCCCGGCGTCTCGATCGACCGCGACGCCGGCGAAGGCCGTTCGATCACCGTGCGCGGCCTGGGCCCCGACTTTACCCGCACCCGCATCAACGGCATCGAATCCCAGGCGACCACCGGCGCGACCGATTCGTCGGGCGGCACGAACCGCGGCCGTGGCTTCGACTTCAACGTCTTCGCCTCGGAACTCTTCAACAACATCACCGTGCGCAAGACTTCGTCGGCCGAGGTCGAGGAAGGCTCACTGGGTGCCACGGTCGATCTGCGCACCAGCCGCCCGTTCGACAGCGGCGGCGCGGCCCAGACGGTGCTCTCGGCCCAGTACGGCTATAACGACCTGTCCCAGGAATACAGCCCGCGCTTCGCCGGCCTGATTTCTCGCACATGGTTCGACGGCCGCATCGGGGCGCTGTTCTCGCTCGCCTACAGTGACAAGGATTCGATCGAGGAGGGCTTCAGCTCCGTGCGTTGGGGCCCGGCCAACGGCGACAACGGCTTCCAGAACCCGGCGGCCCTGCCGGGCGGATCGACGGCCGCCGCTGGCCTGTTCCATCCCCGTATCCCGCGCTACGGCCGGCTGACCCACGGTCAGGAGCGGCTGGGCGGTACCCTGTCGCTGCAGGCGCGTCCGATCGGCGATCGCACCCTTTTCACCTTTGATGCCCTGTATTCCAAACTGGACTCGACCCGTCGCGAACAGTTCCTGGAAGCCTGGTCGCTGAGCCGCAACGCCTCGGCGGGCGGCAAGCCCGAGGTCGACATCGTCACGGCCGTCGCCGATCCGAACACCGGCGAGCTGGTCTATATGGTGCTCGACGACATGGATATCCGTACCGAGAGCCGGTACGACGTCCTGGAAACGACCTTCTCGCAATATACGATGAACGTCGAACACGAGTTCGCCGACAACGTCCGCTTCACGGGTGCCGTCGGCCGGGCCAAGTCCGAGTTCGCCAACCCGCTCCAGGTCAATGCGATCATCGATCGCCAGAATACCGACGGCTACAGCTGGGACTTCCGCGGCAACCGCGACCTGCCGCTGATCAACTACGGCTATAACGTCGCCGATCCCAACGCCTGGACCTTTACAGGCCCCACGGGTCTGCAGCCCCGCACCGAGCTGCGTCTCGCCTCCAGCTACCAGACCAACATCTATACGACCGCCGAGGGCGGGTTCGAGTGGGATGTGAACGACATCCTGACCCTCAAGGCCGGGGCCAGCTACAAGGAATACACCTCGACCGGCACCGGCTTCGGGCGGGCCGACAACACGGCCCCGGCCCTGCCTGCCGGGACCTCCATGGCCTCGGTGACGGGGCTTTTGACCGGGTTTGGTCGCGGTCTCGATCTTCCCGCCGGTTCGGCGACGACCTGGGTCATTCCGAACCTGGAGGCCCTGCGCGCGCTGTGGCGCTGGGATTGCGGCTGCAACACCGGTGTTCCCGGCGGCGACTTCCGCCAGCTGGGCCTCGAGACCGGCACGACGTCGCTGGCCAGCTGGCGCGAGGTCACCGAAAAGGACACGGGCTACTGGGTCCAGGCGGACTGGAGCACGGAACTCTTCTCCATGCCGTTCCGGGGCAACGTGGGTGTCCGTCAGGTCAAGACCGAGGTCGAGTCCCTGGGCTTCTCGGCGATCGGCGGCGTGTCTGTCGCGACACCCGGCAGCAACGAATATGACGACACCCTGCCGTCGATCAACGTGTCGCTTGAGCCGGTCTCGGACCTGATCCTGCGTTTCGCAGCGGCCAAGGTCATCGCCCGTCCTCCAGTCACCAACCTGATCCCCGTCTTCACCCTGTCGGCCCTGACCGCCCCGAACCCCAGCGCCTCGTTGGGCAACGTGGACCTGGAGCCTTACCGCGCCAAGACCTATGACTTTGCGGTCGAATGGTATTTCGCGCCGGAATCCCTGTTGTCCTTCGCCTACTTCTACAAGGACATCTCCAGCATCGTTCAGACGACGTTGCAGAACCTGACCTACGCCCAGCTGACGGCGCTCAACCCGGTCGCCTTCCCGGCCGGCGGCGGTCGCGACCCCACACTGTCCTATGTCTATTCGACCCCGACCAACACGCCGGGTGGACCGCTGAGGGGCTGGGAAATCAGCTACCAGCAGCCGTTCCGTTTCCTGCCGGGCTTCCTGTCCAACCTGGGGACCCAGCTGAACTACACCCACGTCGAGTCCGAGATCGAATACTGCACGACCTCGGCCTGTACGGCCTTTGTCACGGCCGATCTGGTCAACCTGTCGCCGAACGCCTGGAACGCGACCCTCTACTATGACGACGGCAAGCTGAACGCTCGCGTCTCGGCCGCCTATCGCGACAACTATTACCAGAACGTCCCGGGCAGCAACGGCGGCTCGCGCGGCATCCCGGTCCAGGGCAAGACCGAGACGCTCAGCATCGACGCCTCTGCCTCGTACCAGCTGACGGATCAGGCCTCGGTCTCGATCGAAGGCATCAACCTGACCGACGAGCCGAACCGTCAGTATCACGGCGAACTCGGCGGCACCCGGGACAGCACCTACGTCTATCACCACACCGGACGTCAGCTGTTCGTGGGCGTGCGCTACAAGTTCTAGCGCCGACGCATCGGACCAAGAAAAAGGGCGGCGGGGTATTCACCTCGCCGCCCTGTTCGTTTGTGCCGGGGTTCAGCCCCCGGCCCGTGCCTTGGCCCATTTCTCGAGCCAGTGGATGTCATAGTCGCCGGTGACGATATCGGGCTCGTTCAACAGCTTCTGGAACAGGGGGATGGTGGTGTCGATGCCGCCGATCACCATCTCGTTCAGCGACCGCTTCAGCCGCGCGATGCATTCGTTGCGGTCGCGGCCGTGGACGATCAGCTTGCCGATCAGGCTGTCGTAATAGGGCGGGATCGAATAGCCGGCGAAGATCGCGCTATCCAGCCGCACGCCCAAGCCGCCCGGTGCATGGAAGTCGGTGATCGTGCCGGGCGAGGGGGTGAAGGTCTCGGCGTTCTCGGCGTTGATCCGCACCTCGATGGCGTGGCCCTCGAAATGGATGTCGTCCTGGGTGAAGGACAGCGGCAGGCCGGCCGCGATGCGGATCTGTTCGCGGACCAGATCGACGCCGGTGATGGCCTCGGTGACCGGGTGCTCGACCTGAAGCCGGGTGTTCATCTCGATGAAGAAGAACTCGCCGTCCTCCCACAGGAACTCGATCGTGCCGACGCCCAGATAGCCGATGGCGGCGATGGCCTTGTTGACCGTCTCGCCGATGGCCTTGCGACCTTCGGCCGACAGGGCGGGCGAGGGGGCCTCTTCCAGCACCTTTTGGTGGCGGCGTTGCAGCGAACAGTCGCGCTCGCCCAGGTGGACGACATTGCCGTGGCTGTCGGCGATGACCTGGATCTCGATATGACGCGGCTTCTGGAGATAGCGCTCCATATAGACCGCGCCGTTGCCGAAGGCCGACTTGGCCTCGGTCTGGGCGGTCTGGACGGCCTCGACCAGGTCCTCGGCGGTCAGGGCCACCTTCATGCCGCGCCCGCCGCCACCCGCCGCTGCCTTGACGATCAGGGGAAAGCCGATGGTCTTGGACGCCTCGATGGCCGCCTCGATGGTCTCGACCTCGCCGGCCGAGCCGGGGACGCAGGGGATGCCCGCGTCGAGCACCGTCTGTTTGGCGCTGATCTTGTCGCCCATGACCCGGATATGTTCGGGCTTGGGCCCGATGAAGGTCATGCCGTGGGCCTCGACGATCTCGGCGAAACGGGCGTTCTCGGACAGGAAGCCGTAACCGGGGTGGATGGCCTGGGCCCCGGTGATCTCGGCCGCCGCGATGATCGAGGGGATGTTCAGATAGGATTTGGCGGCCGGCGCCGGACCGATGCAAACACTTTCGTCGGCCAGCCGCACCCACATGGCGCCGCGATCGGCCTCGGAGTGAACGGCGACGGTGGAGATGCCCATCTCCTTGCACGCGCGGTGGATGCGCAGTGCGATCTCACCACGGTTGGCGATCAGGACCTTGGTGAACATCTCAGGACTCGAGCAGGACGAGGGCTTCGCCGTACTCGACCGGCTGGGCATCGCCGACCAGGATGTCGGCCACGACGCCGTCGCGCGGGGCCTGGATCGGGTTCATGGTCTTCATCGCCTCGATGATCAGCAGGGTCTGGCCCTTCTTGACCGTGTCGCCGGGCTTGATGAAGGCGGGGGCCTCGGGCGAGGCCTGCAAATAGACGGTGCCGACCATGGGCGACTTCACCGGCTCGCCCGACTTGGCGACGATGGTCGCGGGATCGGACGGCATGGACACGGGCGCAGCGGCCGCGGCCGCGACCGGGGCCGGGGCGGGGGCTGCGTGGGCCGGGGCCGCCGCGTACTGCATTACCGGGGCGGCGGTGATCTCGCGCGCAACGCGGATGCGCAGCTCGCCCCGCTCGACCTCGATCTCGGTCAGGGAGGTGTCGTTCAGGATATCGGCCAGCTGGCGCACCAGGGCGGCGTCGATTTCCACGACGGGATCGTTCTTCAGGGGTTTGGCGTCGGCCATGGGGTGAGCCTCTTTGTTGTTAGACCGAACGGTCCGTCGCGACGCGGCGTTCCCGCGCCAGCTTGACGGCGGCCCGGACGGCCAGGTCGTAGCTGCCCGCGCCGAAGCCGGCGATCAGGCCGGACGCAGCGGGGGTGATGAATGAATGGTGCCGAAAGGCCTCCCTGGCAAACAGGTTCGACAGGTGGCATTCGACGACGGGAATGGACAGGGCCTTGACCGCGTCCAGCATGGCGACGGAGGTATGGCCGTACGCGGCCGGGTTGATGACCAGTGCGGCCGCCTCGGTGCGGGCCTCCTGGATCCAGTCGACCAGTTCGCCCTCGTGGTTGGACTGGCGGAAGACGATCGCGAAATCATCGGCTGCCGCCTCGCAGATCGTCTGGACGTCGGCCAATGTCTCGTGGCCATAGATGTCCGGCTCCCGCGTCCCCAGCAGGTTGAGGTTCGGGCCGTTCAGGACGTAGATGACAGCCGGTTGGGGCATCGGGTTCCGGTCGGGCCTTTTGCGGGGTCGCTTGGAATCGGGCGGCCTTTTAACCGACGTGCGGCCAAGGTCAAAGTCGAGTGCTGAAAGGGTGACGTAAGGGTATGCGCGTTCAAGTCAACGGAGATACGCTGGACGTCGCCGCCGGGACGATCCTGGGCCTCGTCGAGGAACTGTCCCTGGACCCGAGGAAGGTCGCCGTCGAGCGCAATCTGGAGATCGTCCCCCGATCCCTGCATGGATCGACCGCACTGGCCGAGGGCGACCGGATCGAGCTGGTGGTCTTCGTCGGCGGGGGGTGAGGTCAGACCTCTGGCGCTGGCGGACCCTCGGGTTCGAGGGAATCACAGGGGGCGAAGGTCAAGAGAGGCTTGCCGTCCCTGGCGACAATGAACGGCTCACCACTTGCAGCCTCATCCACCAGACGAGACAGATTTCCCCTGGCGTACTCAAGATCGTAGGTTTTCACCGGCGCTCACCATGGGTTGAGTATCGGCAAGCTAGCTTTCGCCCATCCAAGGCGCAATCGTCGACACATCGTCCAAGTTGGCTCGCATCAATCGTCGCAGCGGACTAGATACGGCCATGACCTCCGCTCCTTCCGACACCTGGACCGTCGCCGGCCGCACCTTTTCCAGCCGCCTGATCGTCGGCACCGGCAAATACGCCGACTATGCCCAGAACGCCGCCGCCGCCGAGGCCGCGGGCGCCGAGATCGTGACGGTGGCCCTGCGCCGCGTGAACCTTAGCGATCCGTCACAGCCCATGCTGGTCGATTACGTAAAGCCCGACCGGTTCACCTTCCTGCCCAACACCGCCGGCTGTTTCACCGGCGAAGACGCGGTGCGGACCCTGAGGCTGGCGCGCGAGGCGGGGGGCTGGGACCTGGTCAAGCTGGAGGTTCTTTCCAACACCGCCCACCTGTATCCCGACATGATCGAGACGCTGCGGGCGCTGGAGATGCTGGTCAAGGACGGCTTCGACGTCATGGTCTACTGCACCGACGACGTGGTCATGGCCAAACGTCTGGAAGACGCCGGCGCCGCCGCCATCATGCCCGCCGCCGCCCCGATCGGTTCAGGCCTGGGAATCCAGAACCCGGTCAACATCCGCCTGATCATCGAACAGGCGACCGTGCCTGTGCTGGTCGACGCCGGCGTCGGCACGGCCTCGGACGCCACGGTGGCCATGGAGCTGGGCTGCGACGCCGTCCTGATGAACACCGCCATCGCAGCGGCCAAAGATCCCATCCTGATGGCCTCGGCGATGAAGCACGCCGTCATCGCCGGCCGGCAGTCCTATCTCGCGGGCCGGATGCCCAAACGGATGTACGCCGACCCGTCCTCGCCGATGGCGGGTCTGATCTGACGTCTATCACCCCTGGGCGCAGAGGGGCCCGAGCGCGGAGGGGAAAGCGCACCCCGGCTGTGGCTGGGAGCGTCGTCCGGTTGAGGATGGAAATGGTGCCTGGGGGCGGATTCGAACCACCGACACGCGGATTTTCAATCCGCTGCTCTACCAACTGAGCTACCCAGGCGCACATATCCGGCGAGGCATGGCCGTCGCGGGAGCGGGGTCTATAATCGAGCCGATCCGGGGTGTCCAGCGTCGTTCAGTCGTCTTCGCCGCGTTGATGCAATCCGGAGCCGGCCGGCGCATCGTCCGTGGGTTCGTCGTCACGGACGGGGATGGCGTATCCGCCGCTGAACCACTTGCCCAGATCGACGTCGGCACAGCGGCGCGAGCAGAAGGGTCGGTATTCGGGGGTGGCCGGATGCCGCTTGCAGATCGGACAGGTCGCCATGGTCAGGCCTCGTGGATGTCGCTGCGTCCGGGCAGAACGCCGGGGTCGGGTTTCAGTCCGGCACGGGGGCCCAGACGCGCGACCAGGGGCGCGGCCAGGACGGCCTCGGCCGGGGCGCAATGCATGACCAGGCGCGGGATCGTGGTGTCGGACAGGATCGCGTGACGCAGCCGCCGGACGATACTCAGGGTGCGGGTCAGCGCGGTCTGGCGGCCATCCCAGCCGTTCAGGACGTCTTCCAGCGGGGCCCGACGCCACGGCAGGGCCAGCTGGAAAACGCCGAACCGGTTCAGTGGTCCGTAGGCGATGTCCGGGGCGACATCCGGGTCGGCACCAAAGGCGGCCCTGGCCTCGGCGGCGACGATCGCGGCATCGTGACCCGTTCCGATCAGGTCGACCGCGACCAGTCCGCCCCAGCGCTTGAGCCGGATCAGGCGGGCGGCGTGGACGAGGCCAAGCCGGTTCGCAGCCGTCCTGCCCTTTCGTCCGTCACGACCCGGCAGGCCGACATAGTCGATATCGACCGCGATCAGGGCGCGGGTGCGCTGGACCGCCAGATCGAGGCCGATCTCGGCATAGAAGTCCCCGTCGGCCAGCGCCTCTTCCTCGGCGTCCCAGGACGCCTGGACGGCGGCGACGCCGGTCTGGACCGGGACGCCGGGGGCGAGGCGGGCGAGATCCTCGGCGACGGATGCGCCGGGCTTCAGCAGGCGCGGGTCGCCTTCGGCCGGGCCGATCAGGCGCAGGGCCGGGCCCTTGCGTTCGTGGGGCTCGGCCGTGACCTCGACCTCGATCGCCTGGCCGACGCGCAAGGGCGCGGCCTTGGCAAACGGCAGGAAGCCCATCGGAGGCTCTCCGCCCAGATCGACGAAGGCGGCACCCAGGCCGGGGTCGGCCTCGACCACCCGGCCGACGGCGCGCGCACCGAGCCGATGGGTGGGGTCGTCGGTCTCACGCTGAATCAGCAGGGTTTCGAAGTGGCCGTTCCGCGCGATCATGCCCCGGGTCTCGCCGGGCTGTTCGTCGAGGAAGACCTCGATTTCGGACATCAGGGACGCCGCCAGCCCGCGCCGGCCAGCAGGTTCACGGTCTCGAACAGCGGCAGGCCCATGACGGCGGGATAAGACCCGACGATGCGGGTCACGAAGGCCCCGGCCGGACCCTGGATGCCGTAGCCGCCGGCCTTGCCGCGCCAGTCGCCGCCGGCGACGTAGGACGCGATCTCGGCGGGCGAGAGGACCTTGAACGAGACGCGGGTATCGACGACGCGGTGGATCGTCCGCTCGGCCGTTGCGACGGCGACGCCGGTGAAGACGCGGTGGTTGCGGCCGGACAGCAGGGTCAGGAATTTCATGGCCTCGGCCTCGTCGGCGGGCTTTTCCAGCAGGCGGCGGCCGACCGCGACGACCGTGTCGGCGGCCAGGACCACGGCACCCGGCGACCGGGCGGCGACGACCTCGGCCTTGGACCGGGCCAGGCGGGCGGCGAGGCGCGACGGGGTTTCGTCGCGCCCGGGAGTCTCGTCGATGTCGGCGGGGTCGATGCGATCGGGGGTGATCCCGATCAGCGCCAGCAGTTCGATGCGGCGCGGGCTGGCCGAGGCCAGCACCAGATCAGGACGCGACAAGCGCGCGCCCTTACTTGAAGCGGTAGGTGATGCGGCCCTTGGTGAGATCATAGGGGGTCATCTC
Source organism: Brevundimonas sp. NIBR10 (assembly GCF_027912515.1). NCBI lineage: Bacteria > Pseudomonadati > Pseudomonadota > Alphaproteobacteria > Caulobacterales > Caulobacteraceae > Brevundimonas > Brevundimonas sp. NIBR10. The sequence continues at coordinate 3,649,370 of NZ_CP115464.1, read as the reverse complement.
GACCAGCACCTTGTCTCCGGCCAGGACGCGGATGCGATTCTTGCGCATCTTGCCGGCGGTGTGGGCGATGATCTCGTGGCCGCCCTCTTCCAGGGTCACGCGAAAGGTCGCGTTCGGAAGCAGTTCCGACACCGTACCGGGAAACTCGAGCAGTTCTTCCTTAGCCATGCGGCCTCTCACGCCCCGTGAATACGAATCTGGGCCCGCGCCGGGCGAAGCGCGAGCCGTAAGAAGGGGCGGCTAATGCACGAAGATGGCGGGGAAGTCGAGTTCAGCCGCGCCGATACAGGGCGCACACCAGCGTAAACAGCCGACGGGCCGTCTCGTGATCGACGACGACCTTGCCCTCGAGGCGCTGTTTCAGCAGTTCGGCCCCTTCGTTGTGCAGGCCGCGACGGCCCATGTCGACGGCCTCGATCTGGCTGGGCGAGGAGCCGCGCAGGGCCTCGTAATAGCTGTCGCAGATCAGCAGATAGTCCTTGAGGACCGTCTTCATCGGCGTCAGCGACAGGGCATAGGTGCGGGCGAAGCCTTCGGCGGCGCCCTGTCCCGCGATGTCGAAGACCAGCCGGTTGTCCTGGAGCGACAGGGCCAGGGCATAGGGGCCGGTGTCCGAACCGGCGGGTTCGAAGCTGTTCTTCTCGACCAGGTCGAAGATGGCGACGCGGCGTTCGTGCTCGATCTCGGCGGTCGCGGCCGGAAGAGTGGCGGCGTCCAGGGTGATGGAGGCCAGGCGGTGTTCACTCATGACTCAGACTCCTCGCCGTCGAGGTGGGTGGGAGCGACCCGCGCTTCCCAGCGGTCGGACAGGTCGGCGACCACGGCGTCCAGGCATTCGACCTCGGCGCGCAGGTCGCCGCCGCCCGCGAACATCAGGGTGACCTTGCCGCCCGGGGCCTCGCCCTCCTCGAAGTCGATGGCGAGCAGTTCCAGCGGGGTATCGGGCAGGCGTGGCAGGCCGCGGCTCTTGACCGCCAGGACGTCGCCGAACTGCATGGCCGCCATGACGCGGGTACCCCCGCATTCCCAGCAAAAGCGGCTGAGCGTCAGGGTCAGGCGGCGCGCGGGCCGCTCCCAAACGATGTCGGCGGGCCTCAGGATGGCGTCCTGAAGCGCGGCCGAGATGATGGCCAGGTCCTCGGCGTCCTCGGCCAGAAGGCGCAAGGGTTCGTTGGCACCGGATTTCGTGCTTTCGACCTGGGCCGCGACCTCGGCCTCGGTCGGGGCGGCGGGCTGGACGCCCACACTTGGAATGTCGGTGTCAGTGCTCATCGGCGGGCCCTTCCACCGGCGGCCCATGGATGCGGCGGATCTCGGCCCCGCAGGCACCGAGTTTCTCCTCCAGCCGCTCGAAACCGCGATCCAGATGATAGACCCGACCGATGGTGGTCTCGCCCTCGGCCGCCAGACCGGCGATCACCAGGCTGACGGAGGCGCGCAGGTCGGTGGCCATGACCGGGGCCCCGCGCAGCCACTCTACGCCCGTGACCTTGGCCTCGCCCGCGTGGACGGCGATCTGGGCTCCCAGCCGACCCAGCTCGGGCGCGTGCATGAAGCGGTTCTCGAAGATGTTCTCGTGGATGGTGCTGACACCCTCCGCCGTCGTCATCAGGGCCATGAACTGTGCCTGCAGGTCGGTGGCGAAGCCGGGATAGACCTCGGTCTGAACGTCCACGGCCTTGAGCCGTTGCGAACGGTCGCGCCTGACCCGGACGCCGTCCTCGGTCGGCGTGACCTCGACCCCGGCCTGGATCATCCGATCCGTCAGGGCGTCGATCAGCTCGGGTCGGGCCTTCGTCAGCCGCACGTCGCCGCCCGCCATGGCCACGGCGCAGGCATAGGACCCCATCTCGATCCGGTCAGGGATGACGGCCCAGTCGGTGCCGGTCAGCGACGTCACGCCGGTGATGGTCAGGGTGTCGGTGTCCACCCCCTCGATCTTCGCGCCCATGGAAATCAGGCAGCGGACCAGATCGCCGATCTCTGGCTCACGCGCAGCCCGCCTCAGCACCGTCGTGCCGTGCGCCAGGACGGCGGCCATCAATGTGTGTTCGGTGGCACCGACCGAGACGAACGGAAACTCGATCTCGGCCCCGCGCAGGCCCTTGGGCGCCATGGCCGAGACATAACCCTGATCCATCTCGATGGAGGCCCCCAGCTTGGACAGGGCGTCGATGTGCAGATCGACGGGCCGGGCCCCGATGGTGCAGCCGCCCGGCAGGGAGACCTTGGCATGACCGGTGCGCGCCAGCAGCGGCCCCAGCACATTGAACGAGGCGCGCATCTGGCGAACCAGGTCATAGGGGGCGAAGGTCGAGGTAATCGACCCGGCATCGAACACGGTCTGCTGGCCGTCCGCCCCGTCGGACTCGGTCACCGTCACCCCGAACTGGCGCAGCAACTGGCCGAGGAATTTCGTATCGGCCAAACGCGGCATATTGGTCAGCCGCACGGGCTGGTCGGTCAGCAGGGTGGCGGCCATCAGCTTGATCGCCGAATTCTTGGCGCCGCTGACCGGGATCTCCCCGTAGAGCTGAGTTCCGCCCTGTACCGCGATGCTGTCCATGTCGTTCCTGATTCGGATCGTCAGAGGGCGGAAGGGCCAGAGGTCCGACGAAGGGTCGGCTATCTAGCGCGGCCGTAGGGTCCAGCGAAAGGCCCGCAGGCCCCGTGCCCGATGACTTTCAGTTGCCGGGACGGCTCGGCTGCCGGTGCGCAACCTTGCGCCGACGCAGGTTGTCACGCAGCGCCGAGGCCAGCCGCGCGGCCTTTGCCGCCTGTTCGGGCGACCTCGCGGGCGGCGGCGTGGGCTTGGCCACGGGGGCGGGTGGATCCGGCGCTTCTGTCATCCCCACATCAAGCCTTGGAATTCTTTCCGAGCCAAGCGGCTTTTCGGGCTTCCCCCCCGCCAGTCAGTTGGCTATACGCCCGGTTCCTCAGATTTGGCCGCCGTAGCTCAGTGGTAGAGCGCATCCTTGGTAAGGCTGAGGTCGTGGGTTCGATTCCCCCCGGCGGCACCATTTCCGACAGTCGTGGCCCTCAGCCCGACGCCAGACCGCGTTCGGCCGCAAGGCTGAACAGGCGGCTCACCTCCACATCGACCTGATCGGCGTTGTCCAGTTCGACGATCGAGGTCAGGCGTTCGGACCAGCTTTCCTTGCGGACTGACGGCGTCAGGCGCGGCGATAGGGTCGGATCCAGCTTCAGGCCCAGCAAGGCCCGGCCACCCTTCAGGGGGCGCATGGCGACGAACTGCACGGTGCGGCTGAACGCGGTGTAGCCCTTGCGCTGCCCGACAATGACGCCCTCGACGTCGGTCGCCACGCACTCGACGGCTTCGAGGATAGCCAGGGCGGCCGGGTCCTTCCACAGCGCTCGACGCAGAGCCTGCGGTTCGCCCCAACCCATTCCGGAGGTCGGTTTCATGGCGTCGAGGATGTGGGCCGCATGGTTCTGGAGCACGCCGTGTTCGGCCTTGAGCCAGGCGGTCTGCGCGCGCGGCGTCGTCTCGGGGCAGGATTTCATGACCTCGAGCCAGGCCGTCAGAGGCTTGCCGGTGTTCTTCTCGAAATTCGCCTGGACGGTGGCGAACCACTTCTTCTGACGCTCGGTCAGGACGACGCCGCCGGGTTCGGAGGCGGGCATCAGTCCTTCGACTTGCCATCGCCGATGAAGGCACCGGCGATCCAGCTGACGATCCCGGTGACAATGGCGGCCCCGATGCCGGCGCCCAGGCCATCGACCACGAAACCGCCCAGCAGCATGGCGACCAGGCCGATGGTGGCGGCGTTCACGACCAGCAGGAACAGCCCCAGGGTCACCACGGTGATCGGGAAAGTCAGGACCACCAGGATCGGCCGCACGAAGGCGTTGACCAGCCCCAGCAGGACAGCGGCGAGCAGCAGGCTGGGCGTGTCGGTAAAGCCGACGCCCGGCACGATGGCCGAGGCGAGCCACAGGCCGGCGGCCGTGACCAGAAACTGGACGATGAACCTCAACATGGGCGTCTCCTTGATCGCGGACCAAGCTTAGCAGAAAATCACGGCTGTCAGTGTCGCAGGGCGGAACCGCAGATCACGGCGTGCGCTTTCGTGGCACGCAACTGCACAATGGGGATATCCATGACCGACAACCGCATCGACGGCGCCGCCACCGGCCTGACCGGCAAGCTTCAGGACGGCCTCGGTCGCCTGACGGGCGATTCCAAGCTTCAGCTCGACGGCAAGCTGAACGAGGTGAAGGGCAAATATCTGGACGTCTATGGTCGCGGCCTGGATCGTCTGGACGGCTTCGCCGCCAAGGCGCCCACCGATCTCCAGGAACCCGTGCGTGCAGGCCTGGACTTCGCCCGTCGCAAGCCCTTCCTGACCACGGCGATCGTGGCGGGCCTGGGCCTGCTGCTGGCCGGCGCGGGTGGACGTCGCCGGTAGTTGACGTCACGTCTCCGGGCGCGGAATGACGCGTCAGCTGTCACTGCGACCTGACCGTCATCTCCCGCTCTGAGGACTATACCGCCATATTGTCGATCAGCCGGGTCGTGCCCAGCACGGCGGCGGTCAGGACGCGGCCGGGACCGTCCACGCGGCCGTTCTCGAAGGGCGACAGGTCCGGCCGGCGAATGGCGACGTAGTCGATCCGCGCGAAACCGGCGGCCAGCAGGGCAGACGCGGCCTCGGCTTCCACGGCGACGATCGATGCGCCCCCGGCGGCCTTGATCGCCGTCTCGGCCAGGATGCCGTTCAACCGCCGCGCGACCTCCAAATCCGGCTCCGAAAGATAGCCATTGCGCGACGACAGGGCCAGGCCGTGGCCGTCCCGCGCCGTGGGCACCCCGACGATCTGCACCGGCATGTCCAGGTCCGTCACCATCCGCCGGATCACGGCCAGCTGCTGCCAGTCCTTCTCGCCGAAGACTGCGACGTCAGGCTGGACCTGGTTCAGCAGCTTGGTGACCACCAGGGCGACACCGCCGAACATCTGCGGCCGCGCCGCGCCTTCCAGGGTCTGGGACGGGCCACCCGTCGCCGCATCGCCGACGGTGATCCGCGTCACGGCACCGGCCGGATACATCTCCTCGACCGACGGCGCATACAGCAGGTGGCATCCCGCCCCGGCCAGCAGCTCCGCGTCGCGCGCTTCGCGCCGGGGATAGGCCCCCAGGTCCTCGTGCGCCGCGAACTGGGTCGGGTTGACGAAGACGCTGGCCACCACCCGGTCCGCCTGCGTCAACGCCTCTGTGACCAGGGCCAGATGCCCGTCGTGCAGGGCCCCCATGGTCGGAACGAAGCCGATGCTCAGCCCCTGGCGACGCCACGCGCCGACGACGGCGCGCAGGTCGGCGATCGTGCGCGCGATCGGCAGGTCGTCTCCGGGGGACGGCGTTTCGGTGACCATGGTTATGACCTTAACCCTGTTCGCGAACGCGGCTTCAACGCCTCGTCCCTAAAGTCAGCCGTATGACGTCCGGCAGAATGCTTCGTCCAGTCCTGGTTTGCGTATCGGCCCTGGCCACCGCCTCGTGCGGCATGGTCGAGGGCGACCCGAATCGTTTCGAGTCGATGGCCCGTGCGGTCGCCGAGGTCCCCCTCGACGGCTCGACCGATGCGCCGACAGCTTCGGCGCGGGAGCAGGGGCTTCGTCCCGCCTTCGCCTCGCATGAGACGGCTCCCCGGACGTCCAGCCCCGGCCGTCTGAAGGTCGAGGTCATGGACCCGCACGACCTGTGGGATGCCCGCGACGCCGGTCTGCGCGGCGCGATCACGCAAGGGGCCACCCGCGCCGTCGAGGCCGCCGCCCCCGCCGTCGCCGATGCCGTGGTCCAGCGCGTCTCTGACCGGATCGCCGAGGCCGCGCCGATGCGCCCCGCCATCGCTCGGGACGCAGCCCCCGCCGCCGCCCGCACCACCATCCAGCTCGGCGCCTATTCCAGCCCCGAGGCCGCCCGCGCCGCCTGGACCGACGTGTCCTCCGGGTCCGCCCGCAGCGCGCTCAAGGGCCTGACCCCGGTGTTCGAGGCGGTCCAGGTCAACGGCCGCCCCTTCACCCGTCTAAAGGTCGCCGCCCCCGCCGACGCCGCATCCGCCATCTGCCGCGCGGCCGAGGTGACCGATCCGTGGTGCGCGCGCCGCACCTGAACCGGCTCGCGCCGATCGTCCCCAGACGTCTCTTAACCTTTCGTTGACCTTCGCGGCCCGTGGCCCGATTCTGCGCGTCTGTACGTGCGACCTGATTCTCGCACCTCATCCAACGGGACGCAGCACTCATGGCGGCACAAGTCATCGTCGTCGGCAACGAAAAGGGCGGGGCGGGCAAGTCCACCCTGGCCATCCACATCGTCGTCGGCATGCTCCATGCGGGACACCGGGTCGCGATCCTCGATCTGGACCTGCGCCAGCGGTCGATGGCCCACTTCTTTTCCAACCGTGCTGCCTGGACAGCCGCCAATGGCCATGTCCTGCCCATGCCAGTCGAGCCCGACATCGGCGACGGCAAGGCCTTGGCCAAGGCCTCGTCCGAGGACCAGTTGGCCCGGTTCGAGACCGCCTTCGCCGAGGTCCAGGACAGCGACGTCATCGTCATCGACACCCCCGGTGGCGATACGGCCCTGTCCAGCGCGGCCCACGCCCGCGCCGACCTGATCGTCACCCCCATGAACGACAGCTTCGTCGATTTCGACCTGTTGGGTCAGGTCGATCCAGTGACGCTGGATCTGCTCAAGCCCTCGATCTACTCCGAGAGCGTCTGGGAGGCCCGCAAGCAGCGCGCCATCAAGGAGGGCCGCCACGCTGCTATCGACTGGCTGGTGGTCACCAATCGCCTCGCCGTCGCCGAGGCCCGCAACCGGCGTCGTCTGGAAGAAAAGATGCTGAAACTGGCCAAGCGGGTCGGCTTCCGCGTCGGACCGGGGCTGCGCGACCGCGTCATCTATCGCGAACTCTTCCCCTTCGGCCTGACCGTGGCGGACCTGAACGCCGACATTCGCCCGGTCGCCGTGTCCCTGGCCCACGTTGCGGCGCGTCAGGAGATGCGCAACCTCATGCAGGCCATGGGCGTCGAGGATTCGGACGCCGGTGCCGCCCTGGGGCAGGCGGCTCTGGATGCGGCGGCCTGATCCATGGCGCTGATCGGGCTGGCCCTCGCGGCGATCGCCGTCTGGGCGCTGGTCCGGCTGGGGCGGCAGGGTGAGACCCCGGGCAAGGGCCACTGGCGCATCGCCGCCACGGTGCTGGGCGCCGTCATGCTGGCCGGAGCGGTGCTGGCCGGTTCACGCGGATCGTGGCTGATGACCGCGGGGCTGGCCGGGGCAGGGGCCTATCTGATCTTCAGTTCCCGCATTCGACCGGCATCGCCGCGACAGGCACCGTCTCTGGGCCAGCCCCTGACCGAGGCCGAGGCCCGCGCCATCCTGGGTGTCGCGCCGAACGCCACGCCCGAAGCGATCAACACCGCCTGGCGCCGCCTCATGGGCCGCGCCCACCCCGATCAGGGCGGCACCGAAGGCCTGGCCGCCCGGGTCAATGCGGCGCGGGACAGGCTGCTGGGGCGCTGATTTTCTTCTTCTCCCGCGCAGCGGGGGAAGTGTCGCGTCCCTGAGCCCCCGGGTCCGAGCTTCGCTCGGCCCGAGGACAGGCTCCGCGAAGGCAGCGACGATGGGGGCTGTGTTGGCCATCACGCGAGAAGTCTGACTTCCCCCAATCGACCCTGGTCTCGCTGCGCTCGACGCCGGGGATGGTTTCCCCCGCAAGCGGGGGAAGAACCTCGACTACGCCCCCGGCCGCACCACCACACAGGTCACCCGACGCGCGGCCAGGGCTTCGCAGGCGTTCTGCGCCCCCTGTTCGGTCAGGTTGGTGAAGCGCGAGCGATACCAGCCCGCTGCTGACTGAACCGAACGCTCAGCCGTCGTGAACTGGCTGCGGAAGCGGCGGTTGACCTCGGTCAGCCAGTCGCGCGCCACCCGCTCTTCGCGGAAGGCACCGACCTGGACCGCCCAGCGATTGGCAGGCGCAGGGGCCGGGCGGGCAGGGGCGGGGCGCGCGGCCGGCGGCGGCGCGCTGCGGGTCGTCGCCGTCGTCGCCCCGTTCAGGGACGCGGTCAGGTTGGCCGGTGGGCGGCTGTCGGGGCGCGCCACGGGTGGCGAGGCGACCGGGGCCGGGGTGCTGACCACCGACGCATAGGAGCGGGTCCCCGGCGGCAAGGCCTGTCCGGGCGTGCCTGCCACATGGATCGGGGACTGCACGGGGGTCTGGGGCCGATACGGCTGGGTCCCGTAGGGCATACCCCCGGCGGCCGGCCCGCGCTCCCCCTCCATCGCGGCATAGGCCACCGGCCCGCCGCCCGGCGTCGAATCCGGGCTGCCGACACCGAAACCGCGCTGCTCGAAGAAGGTCTGGGCGACCTGGATGTTCTCGCCCCGGGCCCGGCGGCTCTCGACCTCGAAACCGGTGTTCATCAGCTCGGCGACATGGTCGTTGCGCGTCGCGGCCGATCGCCCGCCCAGCACGATGGTGATGATCCGACGCCCGTCGCGTACCGCCGAGGCCGCCAGATTGTAGCCCGAGGCGTTGGTGAAGCCGGTCTTGATCCCGTCATAGCCGTTGCCGCCCAGCAGCAGGCCGTTGGTGTTACGGTATTCCCGCCCCTGGTAGTTCCAGTCGTGCAGGCCGAAATAGCTGTAATACTGAGGATAATCCCGCATCAGCGCCCGCGACAGGATGGCCAGGTCCCGCGCCGAGGTGATCTGGCGGCTGTCGGGCAGTCCGTTGGGGTTGACGTAGCGCGTCTGGGTCATGCCCAGGGCCTGGGCCTTCAGCGTGGCCATGGCCGCGAACCGGGCCTGGGACCCGCCGACATGCTCGGCCAGGACCATGGCCATGTCGTTGGCCGATCGCACGGTGGTCGCCCGCATGGCGTCGTCCAGCCGGATCGTCTGTCCCGCCGCGAGCCCCAGCTTGGACGGCGGCTGGGATGCGGCCAGGGGTGATACGGTCACGATGTCGTCGGGGCTGACCTTGCCCGCCTCGATGGCCTCGAACACCAGATACAGGGTCATCATCTTGGTGACCGACGCCGGATAGCGTGCGTCGTCGGCGCGGCGCGCGAACAGCACCTCACCGGTCGTCGCATCGACCACGATGGCGGCATAGCGGGCGTTGTCCGACGACTGCGCCACGACCGGCGACAGGAAGGGCACCCCAAGCGCCACGGCCAGGCTGATCGCCAGCAGAACCGCGCCGATACGACGAATATACCCTGTCATCATCAACCCGCAGGCCTCGCGATTGGGACCGGCCGCCATGGACGGAAGGACACTGGTGTGGTGCGGCCCCCCGGCGCGACGTCTTTCGCATCTAGCATGAAAGCGTCGAGTTTCGCGGTGGTTAACACAGTCTCAACGCAGATTTGAACGGCGCATCTCTCATGCCGCTGTCATGCGAAGGTCTCGAAAATGTTGCACTGCACAAAATCCCTTGACGGGCGTTCGCACTTGCACCATATGGAGGCCGTCGCACCGATCCCCCGGTCGCGAGAAAATCACGCGGGCCACCCCGCTTCACCGACTTCAGGAGATTTTGCTCATGGCCGACGCCGCAGAAACCATCAAGCCCACCGTCGAAACCGTCACCAAGGCCGTCAAGGCCCAGGGCGAGCAGTTCAAGGCCCAGTCCGAAAAGGTCCAGGCGGCCGGTACGCAAGCCCTCAAGGAAGGCCTCGAAAAGTCCACCGCCGCCTTCGGTGAACTGAGCGCCCAGTCCAAGCAGAACCTCGAAGCCCTGACCGCTTCGGCCACCGCCGCCCAGAAGGGCGCCGAGGCCCTGTCCGCCCAGGCCCTGTCCTACGGCAAGACCAGCTGGGAAACCGGCGTCGCCGCCGCCCAGACGATCGCCAAGGCCCGTTCGGTCCAGGAGCTGATCGAGCTGCAGACCTCCTACACCAAGTCGGCGATGGAGACCTACATGGCCGAAATGACCAAGATGACGGAAACCCTGACCGCCTCGGTCAAGGACAGCTTCCAGCCCATCAACGCCCGCGTCACCGCCTCGGTCGAAAAGTTCCAGGCCGCCCGCTAGGCGACCTGCACTCTCAGTAGCGTAGCAAGGGGCCCGGTGCGAAAGCGCCGGGCCCTTTTGTCATTGATCCGGTCCGATCACGAAACGCGTGACTGGACGCGACTACAAATCCGACGGATGTTTCCTATCTAGCGTTTCGACTCCCCGAAATGATGGACCACGAATGCCTACCAAACGGCCAGGTGAAGGACAGGGGCAGGGCTTCGGCTCCGCTACCGTCACCGAAACGAAGCCGAAGCTTCAGAAGCCCTCGCTGTATCGGGTGCTCATCCTGAACGACGACTACACGCCCATGGAATTCGTCGTCTATGTGCTGGAGCGGTTCTTCCAGAAGAGCCGCGAGGACGCGACCCGCATCATGCTGCATGTGCATCAGCATGGCGTCGGGGTGTGCGGCGTCTTCACCTACGAAGTGGCCGAAACCAAGGTCGCCCAGGTGGTCGAGACGGCGCGCCGTCACCAGCACCCTCTGCAATGCACTATGGAAAAAGACTGAGAGGATCTCCCCAATGCCCTCGTTCTCACGTCCTCTCGAAGAGACCCTGCACCGCGCGGTTTCCTACGCCAACGAACGCCGCCACGAATATGCGACGCTCGAGCACCTGCTGCTGGCCCTGATCGACGACCCGGACGCCACCGGCGTGATGAAGGCCTGCAACGTCGATCTGACGGCGCTCAAGACCGCCCTGACCCTGTATGTCGACACCGACCTGGCCGCCCTGGCCACCTCCGACGGCGAGGATGCCAAGCCCACCGCCGGCTTCCAGCGCGTGATCCAGCGCGCGGTGATCCACGTCCAGTCCTCGGGCCGCGAGGAAGTGACCGGCGCCAATGTCCTGGTCGCCATCTTCAGCGAGCGCGAAAGCCACGCGGCGTACTTCCTGCAGGAGCAGGACATGACCCGCTATGACGCGGTCAACTTCATCGCCCACGGCATCGCCAAGAAGGCCGGTGCCGGCGAGGTCAAACCCGCCAAGGGCTCGGCCCAGTCGCCGGAAGAGGCCGAGGACGCCGCCGCCGTCAAACAGGGCGGCGAAGCGCTCGAAGCCTACTGCGTCGACCTCAACGAGAAGTCCAAGAAGGGCAAGATCGATCCCCTGATCGGCCGTAACGCCGAGGTCGAGCGCGCCATCCAGATCCTGTGCCGCCGGACCAAGAACAACCCCCTGCTGGTCGGCGAGCCCGGCGTCGGCAAGACCGCCATCGCCGAAGGTCTGGCCCGCAAGATCGTCAACCACGAGGTCCCGGCCGTGCTGGAAGGCGCGACCATCTACAGCCTCGACATGGGGGCGCTGCTGGCCGGCACCCGTTATCGCGGCGACTTCGAGGAGCGGCTGAAGCAGGTCGTCAAGGAGCTCGAGAACCACGAGAACGCCATCCTGTTCATCGACGAGATTCACACGGTGATCGGCGCGGGCGCCACCTCGGGCGGGGCGATGGACGCGTCCAACCTGCTGAAGCCTGCCCTGGCGTCGGGTTCCCTGCGGTGCATGGGTTCGACCACCTACAAGGAGTACCGCCAGCATTTCGAGAAGGACCGCGCCCTGGTCCGCCGTTTCCAGAAGATCGACGTCAACGAGCCCACGGTCGAGGACACGGTCAAGATCCTGCGCGGGCTGAAGTCCTCGTACGAAAGCCACCACAAGCTGCGCTACACCGAAGCGGCGATCCGTTCGGCGGTCGAGCTGTCGGCCCGCTACATGACCGACCGCAAATTGCCGGACAAGGCGATCGACGTGATCGACGAGGCGGGGGCCAGCCAGATGCTGCTGCCCGAATCGAAGCGCAAGAAGGTCATCGGCCAGAAGGAGGTCGAGGCCGTCATCGCCAAGATGGCCCGCATCCCGCCCAAATCGGTCTCCAAATCCGACACCGAGGGCCTGCGCGAGCTCGAGAAGGACCTGAACCGCGCCGTCTTCGGTCAGGACGCGGCGATCGAACAGGTCGCCTCGGCCATGAAGCTGGCCCGCGCCGGCCTGCGCGATCCGCAAAAGCCCATCGGCTCCTTCCTGTTCGCCGGCCCGACCGGCGTGGGCAAGACCGAGGTGGCCAAGCAACTCGCGTCCACCCTGGGCATCGAGATGCTGCGCTTCGACATGAGCGAATACATGGAGCGTCACACCGTCAGCCGCCTGATCGGTGCCCCTCCGGGCTATGTCGGTCATGACCAGGGCGGCCTGCTGACCGACGCCGTGGATCAGCACCCGCACGCCGTCGTCCTGCTGGACGAGATCGAGAAGGCTCACCCGGACGTCTACAACATCCTGCTTCAGGTGATGGACAACGGCATGCTGACCGACGCCATCGGCAAGAAGGTCGATTTCCGCAACGTCGTCCTGATCATGACGACCAATGCCGGTGCCGCCGACAACGCTCGGGCCTCGATCGGCTTCGGTCGCGGCAAGGTCGAGGGCGAGGACGAAAAGGCCATCCAGCGCCTGTTCGCGCCCGAGTTCAGGAACCGCCTGGACGCCGTGGTCTCGTTCAAGGCGCTCCAGCCGGAAGTCATTCGTCAGGTCGTGACCAAGTTCATTCTGCAGCTGGAGGCCCAGCTGGCGGACCGCAACATCACCATCGAACTGACCGACGACGCGGCCGACTGGCTGGCCAAGAACGGCTTCGACGAACTGTACGGCGCGCGCCCCCTGGGCCGGGTCATCCAGGAGAACATCAAGAAGCCTCTGGCCGACGACATCCTGTTCGGACGCCTGACCCGCGGCGGTCACGTCAAGGTCGCCCTCGTAGACGGCAAGATCGCCTTCGACATCACCCCCACGGCCGGCGCCCCCGCCAAGGAAACCGCCGACGAAGACGCGGCCGTCTGAATCCACTCACCGCCCCTCCGCCGATCAGGAGAGGGCGACGGGGAGGTGGCGCGGCCCTCCTTCAGGGCCGTGACGGAGGGGGCGACGATGTTTGTCCCGTGGGGATTCTCGAAGCGATCGACGTGCGTCCGGCAGCCTCCATTCGCGGCATCGCGTCTCCCCCTCCGTCAGCTCGCAAAGGCTCGCTGCCACCTCCCCATCGCTTCGCGACGGGGAGGAGACGGCTTGTCCGACGCCTCCAGGTTTCAAACTTCAGCCCACCAATCCTTTGCCTCGCAACGGATTGGAGATTTCTCACCCCCTTGAACGCGCCCAGGGTCAAAAGCCCTCTATGATGCTTTCCGTCCCGTCGCGGGGAAGGGCGCAAGGCCTTGCGATCTTGTTGCGGCGGGGGTGTGTGGAGCGGGATCGGTGTCGGTCGCGTCACGGTCGTAAGCGCCCGTGTCAGGCCGAGGCTGAACAAGGGGTCTGGCGCAGATAGTCGGATCGTTCAGGGGACGATGCTGCAAGGGCATCACCTTCCCGCCGGGGGCGCGGTAGCGGCAAGGGGTTAACAGCCCCGCTGGTTCGGGTGACCGAGCCGTACAGCTCCTGGAAAACCACGCACGCGGAGCGTCTGTCTTTCGCCGAAACGGTATTTTCTATTCTTTTCCGGGCGGAGGCCCGGACGCTCCGCCGGCCCTTCCCATCGCTTCAGCGCATCGGCGCGTGAGGGCGAAGAGGTGTGTGTAGAGAGTGACTGGTGACTGGTGACTGGTGACTGCTGGATTTGGCAGCGCGCGGGCTGACCTCGATGGGCGTGGCGTCGAGGATGCGACAACCACCAACCACCAACCACCAACCACCAACCACCAACCACCAGCCACCCGGACACCACCTCCGCGAATCCTCAGACAATCACACTGTCCCTCGCTGTCATTTTGCTGCACTGCAAACGGTAGAATGTTGCGTCGCAGCACGAAATCGATGTGATTCATGCATCATCGTTTCGCCGTTTTTGCCCGTTCCATATGGATTTGCAGGCTCGTTTCGCTCTGCGGGCGAAAAGCACCATTGCGCCCTTGACGCTCTGATAACCGTTCGCCAAAGACGCTTGACCACGTTCGTATTAACGCGAGGTCGGAAACGATCACGGACCCGTCCCGGCGGTGCCGACCAGACTATGGTTCCCCTCGGGGCAACCAGATGCGATACAAGGCGTTCCGCCTGCGGCCTTTTGGCTCGCCAGACGGGGCAAAAACCGAATTTCATGGGGGGGCGGTCGCATGTCGCGGCCGGTCTCCAAGGTCAAATAGCTTCAGACCACAAAGCAGGAACTGGCGACAAATGCTGGATAGCAAGAAGACCAACATCCTCCTCGCCCTGGCCGGCGCCGCCGTCCTGATGGCGAGCAGCCCCGCGCTTGCGCAGGACCCCGCGGCCACGGCCGCTCCGGCCGCCGCCGCTCCCGCAGCGACGACCCCGGCCCCGGCAGCGGCCCCCGCGGCCGCTCCTGCCGCCGAAGCCGAAGACGGTGGCCACAGCGCCGCCGGTCTGACCCCGATCGACATGTTCATGATCGCGACCCCGGTCGTTAAGGCCGTCATGATCGGCCTGCTCCTGGCCTCGATCTTCTCCTGGACCCTGCTGATCATCAAGCTGCTCGAGTTCGGCAGCCTGAACCGCAAGACCGACCGCTTCCTCGAAGAGTTCCGTCAGACCCGTACCCTCGCGGACATGCGTCGCGTGGCCACTGACGAAGCCTACGACGGCAACCCGCTGGCCGACATGGCCGCTGCCGCCACCGAGGAAATCGAACTGTCGCGTCAGTCGGGCCTCTCGGTCGCCGGCGACAACAAGCATGACGCCCTGGCTCGCGCCCAGCACGCCGTTTCGGCGGTTCAGGCCGGCCTCGCCGCTCGCCTGTCCGGTGGACAGCAGTTCTTGGCTTCGACCGGCTCCATCGGCCCGTTCGTGGGTCTGTTCGGTACCGTGTACGGCATCATGAACTCCTTCATCGGTATCGTTCAGTCGAACACGACCAACCTGGCCTCCGTCGCCCCCGGTATCGCCGAGGCGCTGCTCGCCACCGGTATCGGCCTGTTCGCCGCTATCCCTGCCGTCGTGATGTACAACTACTTCAACACCCGCATCTCGGCCTATGGCACCCGTTCGGACGGCTTCGCCGCTGAACTGCTGAACGCCGTCTCGCGTCAGCTCGACAAGGGAGCCTAAGACGGATGGCCGCCAAACTCGGAGGTTCGGGCGGCGGTAAGTATCACGTCGAGCAGAACGCAGAAATCAACGTCACGCCTTTCGTTGATATCATGCTCGTCCTGCTGATCATCTTCATGGTGGCGTCTGCGGTCGCCACCCCGGGGGTGGAAGTGAAACTTCCGATCGCTCTTGCGCCGCCTTCCGAAAACCCGCCCAAGCCCGTGTTCATCTCGATCACGACGGACGGCCGGGTCTACATCGGAGACGGCGAGTCGAGCTACGACACTCTCGGTTCGGACCTGACGGCCCAGATCGGACGTCGGGACCCGACCAAGGAACGGATCTATATCCGCGGCGACCAGGATACGCGTTATGGCGACTTCATGCAGGCGATGAACTCCCTGCAGGATGCCGGCTTCTACAGCGTCGCCCTCGTCGGCGAAGATAAACCAGCGTAGGGAACGGGAGATCACATGACAGATACACCCGTTGAGTATCACCGCAGTCGGTACGACGCGCCTCGCAAGAAGGTGTCGCCGGTTACCTGGCTCATCGCCCTGGCGGTGGTGTTGGTCCTCTTTGTCGCGCTCGTGATCTGGGTCCAGAAGACCAAGTTCGAGATGCAACAGGTGGCGTTCGAGGACGACGCTGTGGACGTGGACATTGTTGCTCCGCCTCCGCCGCCTCCTCCCCCTCCGCCGCCGCCGCCTCCGCCGGACACCCCGCCGCCGCCCAAGCTGCAGGTCCGTCCTCCGGTCGTGGTGCCCAACGCGCCTCCGCCGCCGATCACACTGCCGATCGAGCCGACGAAGAAGGAAGACCGGGTCGAGTATACGGGTCCGCCCGTCATCGTCCCCGGACCTCCGCCTCCGCCTGCGCCTCCGGCTCCGCCTCGCCCGTCGGTCATCACCAACGTGGCCTGGTCGCGGCCTCCGCGTCCGACCGCCGACGACTTCCCGGCTCGCGCCATGGATCGTGGCGTCAGCGGCTCGGCGACCGTCTCGTGCACCGCCCAGGCCAACGGCCGTCCGGCGAACTGCCGGGTGGTTTCGGAAACGCCAGCGGGCATGGGCTTCGGCCAGGCCGCCGTGCGTATCGTCCAGCGGGGCCAGCTTTCGCCCCGCACCGTGGACGGCGCGGCGACCAATGCGACCTTCACCGTCCGGGTGCCTTTCAACCTGGGCGACTGATCGCCGCCTGACCTGATACGACAAACGCCCCGAAGCTCACGCTTCGGGGCGTTTTCGCGTTCAGGCCTCGCGCCCTGCAATGGGTGCTTGATCCCTCGGGACAGCGCCGCTAAAGACCACCCCTCGCGCGAGGCCAGTCGGCCCACGCGAACGATGCGCCGCCTTAGCTCAGTTGGTTAGAGCGCCGGTTTGTGGAACCGGAGGTCCTCAGTTCAAGCCTGAGAGGCGGTACCATTGATTTCAATGGGTTGGCTCTCACGCTGGCGGCACGCAGAAGCGCTGGGGCACACCCGGGGCACAATTCTCTCAAATCGCCCTCATTCGAGCAGCTTCGCAAGCCGTTCGGCTTCGATCGATTGAGCCTGTGCCGAGCGCGCCCGTTCCTTTAGATGCCCCGCCAGTACCGGGCCGAGGGACTCGTTCACGGGGTAATCGAGTCCTTCGCGTGCGGCCTTGGCGATGCGACGTACGCGCCGCACATCCATCTCGATCAGGTCGGCCAGTGATTGTTTCCACTCAAGGCCAAAAAGGGCTTCGCCTGCCTGGGCAAAAAGAGCTGCATTGATCGTCATGGTCGTCTCCGGTGGTTACGGCCCGCCGGGATGACGGGCCGCTTGGCTGCTTATGGGGCGGGGGCGTCTGCGGTGGGGATGACGTCGCCGAGGAAGAAGTCGGACGCGATCCACTCCACGATCTGTTCGAACATGGTCGCTTCCACGCTGGCATCGCCTGGCTCCATGTGCGCCAGCCCAGCGCGCCCCTTCACGATCGCGGCAGTGCGGGAGTTGCAGGGCGCGTCCATGATCCGGTCGATGATCTTATGGCGGCGCGCCAAGAACGGCTCAGCGGCGGTGTCGCCGTCGGGGCCAGCGGCACGAGAGGCGGTTTCGGCGACCTGCTCAAGTGCGCTGGCCTCTGCGGCCCACGCGGTCAGATCTTCGTCCGTGGTTTCCGCCCACTCGCGTCCCTCGGGCAGGTATGCCGACCGACCCTCATCGGCGCCGAAGATCAGATAAGGGCCGTGCGGCACACCGAAGTATACGCGGGAGCCGCCCGCCGGCCGGGCCGGCGGATCGAGCTGGATGCCGCAGAACTCGGCGATAGACATTCCAGCGCGATAGGCCTGAGCGAAGGCGGCCCGCAAGTGTGGGTCCTGCCCAATGCCGCCGAGGCCATCAAGGGCGGCATGCCATTCCGGAGCGGCGGCAGAGGGGAACGTGATCAAGGTGGTGGTCATAGGGTTTCTCCCTGTGTGGCACCCCGGCTCGATTGCCAGGGCGTGGGCATGACAGCCCGGTAGGCGCTCCGACCATGGCCAGAGCGCCAGCCGGGATGTCAGGCGGCCAGACGCCAGCCGGCACCACGGGCGGCCTTCAACGCCGTGCGAACATCGCCGGGAACGTATCGGCCGGAGGTCAGGTCGCGGGCCATGTCGCGCAGCACGGCCATGCCCTCCTGACTACGAACCGGGCGGGACAGGATGACCTTGCGAAGAGCAGCCTTGCGCGCGCTGGCTTCAAAGTAGATGGCGTCAGCGACGACCACGCGAGGGTGACGGAAGCCCGCCTCGGCCTCGCCATGCTGGCTCTCGATGCGCACCATGCGATCCCAGGCTTTGCGCTCGGCGATCGTCGCGGCCTCATAGGCGGCCCACAGGTCTGCAATGGGGGTGGATTCGTTCATCGTCTCGGTTCCTACCAAGGTCGCCCTCGGCACCTGCCAAGGACTGGAGCGACACGGCTCTGGCCATGTCAGGTGTCCTGTGTAGAGGACAGTTGGCGCGGTGTCAACGGGTGCATGGAATGGCCCTCGCATTGCCCGCATGGTTATGGTCGAGACGCGTAGGGCAGGGGCACTGACCAGCGCGGATCATGGCGGGGCGTTCGCGTTGTGCGAGCTGCCCCGCCTCATCCCCTCGCCGAGCAAGGCCGACCGAAGCGCCTGAGCCTGACGCCGGGGCCCGTTCGCTGCGCACACCGTCGGCTGACGCGACGACCTCCGACCGCCACCCAATAGGGAGACGCGGCGCACCATGGCCAAGGCGGTCATGGGGGAAAAATCGGCGCGCGGCTTCCCATACCGGGGTCACCACGCCGACCATGCAGGGGGTCCCCCGATGTCCCCATTTTTTTCAGATCCCAGAATCCGTTTTCCTCGGGCGGGTAGTGCGGTCGCCACCGATGGTGCATCGTCCGGGAAAGGGGGCGCACCATGCTGATCATGATCTCAATGCTGGCCGCGATGCAGACCGCGCCGACGCCCGCCCAAGCCAATGACCTCGATACCCGTGTGCGGGCCGTCCGGTCCTGCATGGATGCCGCGAGCCTTCGACTGGAGCCGAGTGGCGAAGCGGCACCGGTGATCGCCGACGCGGCTATGATGGCCTGCGACAACGAACGCGAGGAGGTCGAAGTTCTCGTCCGCTCTTTGGCGGCGACGCCTGAAGGCGGGGAGACGATGGCCCGCGAGGTTATGACTACGCTTGATGGGGAAATGCGCCGGCGAGCTCTCCTACAGGTGGTGGAGCTTCGCGCATCACGTCGAGTTCCTTAAGGCTATCGGCGCGGCCTGCATTTGAATCAGTGGGCGCGACCGCCTTTGTCGAGACCCCAATTGTTTTCCGGCCGCTTAAGCGTAGGGTGCGGCCATGCGACGGATGTGGCGCCAGGCTGAGAAAATGTCGGTGGCGATCGCGGCGGTCGCGGCCATTCTCACTCTGCTTGGTGTCGAAGTTCTTTCTCGGACCCACCCCGTGTTGGCGTACGCGCTGGGCGCAGCAGGCGCGGTTGGGCTAGTCCTCGTCGTCGTCTTCACCAAAGGGCAGAAGCGCTGAGGCGTCGAACCGGTGGCCCCATACGCGGGTAATTGCTCTCGCTTTGGGTTGCCATAGACCCTCGGCGAAAACTTCGGTGACCTCGACATCCACGTCCAGGATCACACCGGCAACCATAGGAATAGGCTCCGTTCCGTCTAGCAGCCGGCCGACAAATGCGTGGTCCTTCATCATGAAGCTAAACTCGCCGGATGGCGTCTGAAAGCGCCAGAGCCTCCGAGTTCTTGGAACGAGCACGGGCTTGATCAAGACCGCCTCAATCCTCTCCGGCCTGGTTCGCTCGCGGCGATCATCATTCTCGACGGCCATATAACCGCCACGGACCAGAAATGCGCCTCGCTCAATGACCGACGATGGCTGCTGCTCGGGCCGGGGCGAGACCCCCACTCCTTTGATGACGGGATCGGTCTGGAGAGCCCGGTAGACCTGTTCAGCAGGCTTCTTTCCGGCCCCGCGCGCTACGGCTGATGCAACCCGCTCACGTTCCTCGGCAGCAACCGCCTGGGCCGGTGGACTGTCGCCGAAAATCGAGTCCAAGAATTTCTCATAGAAATAATCAACGGTCTCGAGCCCGAAGTGGGTCGCCGCTCCTGCAAGAATGCCGATCAGTGCAGCCTTGAACTTGGGGTCGATTTGGATGCGCGCGTTCAGGCCAAAGCTGCCCTCATCAGCGTCCAACACCTCCACTCGGATCGTCAGATCGGGATAGAGAACCCGAGCGACATCCTTGATGGTTCTGGCCCAAGCTATCGAGGCTTCCGCCACGACTTCCAGATCCCCGTGCTGTCCTTCCGGAATGTCCAGGTAGAGCGTGATCGGTGCTGATGCCAAAAGAACCTCCCCAGGTGCGGCTCCAGCTAGCCAGCAACCCGTGCGGGAGTCGAGTCGTCCTTAACCTGTATCAGAACGATGAAAGCCCGTGCGTCGCCGGTCACTAGCTTCAATACCACTGCTTTGACGGTGCCGGCTCAGCCACCTGCCGCACAAACACATACCCCAGCCGGGTCTTGTTCCGCTGCTCCATCTCGAACCACGCCACTTCGCCCTCGAACTCGGGCACCTGGCCGATCTCAGCGAAGCGGGTGCGGCGGGCCAGCCCGTCGATCGTGAAGCACAGCAATCGGGCGTCGCCGGTGTGATCGGGCAAGGTCATCATGCGGCGGACGCAACAGATGCGCGTCAGCCTGGGCGCTGGCGTGCGGGCCATGGCGATAGTCCAGATTGTGCGCCAGTGACCCTGCGGTCGGTGTAGGCGGCGGCAGTAACCGGACGCAACCGGCGGGCCTGACGATCCTGTGGACGGGCGGGGTGCATTCAAGCGGGCCTTGATCGGCATGACGATGCCCCATGCCCCTACCTCTCCTTGCCATCGCTGCTGCAACCGGATCCGTCCTCCAGGGCATCGGCACGATCGCGGGCGGTTTGCAGTCAGCCAAGGCGGCGAAGGCTTCCGAGCTGGGCGCCAAGGTCGAGCGCGACATGGCCATGTTGCGCCGGACCCAGATCGGCGAAGAGTCCCGAGTCCAGTTGGCCACGATGCTGGGCAATCTGGCGGTCACGCAGTCGGCGCGCGGCGTATCCAACGACTCCCAGACGTCACGGCTGATCGAGCGGCGGACGATGGCGGACGCCTACCGGGCAGAGGCGATCGCGGGGCTCGGCGAGCTCAACCGCGCCGGAAGCGCCAGCATGGCGGCCAAGGGTTTCCGGACGCAGGCGAAGTGGGCGATCCCCTTGTCGGTGGTGAACGCCGCAGGATCATTCGCGCAGGCCGCATCCTACGGCTCGGCGATGAAGCGCCCCGGTCCACCCGCTGATCTGAACGGGCTCTACTGATGGCTGGCCAAGGCACAGGACTTCCCACGCTTCCGTCGGGTGGCATCACGGCGATGCCCGACACGTCCGGCTATGGGGCCGCCGAACGGGCGAACGCCGAAGGGCTGGCCCAGGCCGTCGACGGCATCGGCCGGCTCCAGAGGAATACGCTGGCGCCTCTCTTGAAGGATCAGGCCAAGAAGGACGCGACCGCTGACGTGCTGGCCGGTCGCTTCGCCGAACGCGCCCAGGTGACCGAATACGACGCGGCCTATCAGGACGTGATGATCAGCGGCACCGCGGCTCGCTATGCGTCGGAAGACGACCGCGCCCTCGACGACCTCGTGGCGGCCAATCCCTACGACCCCGACGCCTTCGCCGCATCGGCGCGGGCGTACCGGGCTGAGCAGATCAAGACGACCCCGGCCGCTGTGGTCATGGAGCGGGCGGCCAACTTCGACCGGCGCCATGACACGCTCTTTCAGAACCTTCGCCTGGCGCGCTTGCGCTCGGATGCCGAGGAGTCGGGCCGGAGCATCGTCGGCCGTAAGGACGAGCTGGTGGCGCGGATTACCCGCAATGCCGAGGATGCCGGATCGTATGGCGACGCGGATCCAGCATTCGCCGGTGACGTCAGCGAACTGGCGCAGCTTTGGTCCCAGATCGCGGAGAACCCGGTGCTGGGCGTCGCACCAGACCAGGCGGCGCGACTCCAACAGCAGGACGTCAGCAAGTTTCAAGCGTCGGCCTTCGCAGGCCATATCCGCCGGGTCATTCGCGAACAGGGCCCCGACGCTGCGCTCGCCGAAATCCAGAGCGCGCTACCGCCGGCCGGCACCATCGCTGGGGACCAGACCGCGAGCCCATCCGGCGCCGAGGCGATCACCGCAGCCTTGTCACCAGAGGCGCGCGAGCTGGCCCGCGAGCGGGGCATGGCCGTCTACAGCGAAGAAGTCGGGCTGATTCAGCAGCGGGCGAACATCGCGTCGTCTGCCCGGACGCAGGCCAGCCAGCAAACCGAAAGCCTGATCGAGGCGATGCGCTACGGCGGCGACGTGAAGCCGGAAGACCTGCGCGCCGCTGCGGAGGCCTCGGGCGACCCCGGACTGATCGCGCGGGCTCGGTGGGCGATCGAGGTCGGCGTGACGCCGCCGGAGGGTTTCGGCGGCGGTGGTAGCGGCGGCTCCTTCAATGGAGACGGTTCGGCGGCGGGTGGATTCCAGGCGTCGGTCGATTTCGTCATTGATCAGATCGAGGGCGGTGAGGCCTACGTCGCCGACGACAACGGGCGCGGGCCGACGCGCTTCGGCATCAATGCCAGCGCGAACCCAGACCTCGACATCGCCAACCTGACCCGTGGCGCTGCGGTCAACCGCTACAAGAGGAATTACTGGGACGCGATCGGGGCCGACCAACTGCCACCCGCCCTTGCCTTGGTGGCCTTCGACGCTGCTGTGAATCACGGCCCGGCCGATGCGCGCCGATGGATCGCCGAAAGCGGTGGCGACGTCGGGCAGTATCTCGCCTTGCGGGAGGCTGACTATCGAGCCCTTGCCGCGTCGAACCCCGCTCAGGCGCGCAATCTGAACGGCTGGCTGAACCGGCTTCAGACCGTCCGGCAGCGAGCGGCCCGCATCCAGAGCTTCCAGAACACCCAAGGTGGATTCGCGACCGACCCGCTGGCCTTCGCCCTCGGCAACAGCACGCGGCCGGCTCTGGCGCAGGTGACGCCGGTCCCGGTCGAGGCGGTGTTCAACCCGCAACAGCAGGGCGTGTGGGGTCAGGTGATGCAGGGCCGGAGGGCGACCGGCGACACGCTGGCCCGGCAGTATCAGGTGCCGCGCCGAATGCTCACCGACGGCGAGGTGGCGGCCTACAAGGATCGCTTCGAGTCCGATCCGGCCTCCGTCATCACGTTTGCCCAGCAGGCGACAGCGGCCCTCGGCGGTCAGGGTGCCCGCGACCTGTTGGCGGAGATCGGCCAGGGCGGCGCGGCACCGGTCCTGATCCACATCGCAGACATCGGCCGTCCCGGCGGTGACGTCCGGTTCGCACGGCAGGCGGCGCTCGGGCTGTCGCTCAAGGCCGCCGGTCAGGCGCTCGACACGGATAAGCGAGACGATGTGAATGCGGAGGTGACGCGTTGGCGTTCCCTACTGGCCGCGACGCCAGCCCTGCTCTCGGCCGTCCAGAACTCGGCGCAGGCTGCCGCACTGGCTGACGATACGTCCGGCGTGGTCCGGCCGCCCGAATACTACGTCCAGGCCGCCCTCGGTCGCACGACCTGGGGCCGGAATACCTACGGCGGCGCGGCAGAGGTCAACGGTGCCAGCGTCGTCGTTCCGCGCTGGATGAACGGCGAGCGGTTCGACGACGTGCTTGAGACTCTTGCCGGAACGTGGACGGCTGGTGGACACGGCCCCGTCTTCGGAAATGGCGAGCCGATGCCTGCCCGCACCTTGGCCCGCCTGCGTCCCGTGTTGCAGCCGAACGGCAACTATCAGCTCGTCGATCGGCGCGGCGCCACAGCGACCCGGCGCAACGGCCAGCCGTTCGAACTCAACCTGAACGCCGCCCGCATGACCATCGAAAGCCGTCTCGGCCGCGACGTGGTTCGGCCGGACTGATGGCGATGCAGCAGACAGGCGGCCCATTCGCTGCCGGTGACATCGCACGGCCCCAGGCCGCGCCGGTACAGACCCGCCCGATCGAGGCCCCGCGTCCTTTCTGGGACCAGGTGGAGCGTCGTGCGCAGGGCCCGTCACCGGAGGCCCGGATGGCTGCCCAAGAGGCGCGCACCCAAGGGGCGCTGTGGGATCGTCACCGCCAGGTCGAAGCGCTGCTTGGCCGTCCCGTGCCGCCATCGATCATGATGACCGGCCAGGCCAACGCTGACGGCTTCGGCGGCCTGTCTGATCGGGACTATGAGGCGCGGCTCGACGCGATGCGGCTGGAGTTTCCCGACCAGCTGGCTGGACTGGAGTCGCGCAACGAGATCATGGCCCGCCTTTCGGGTCAGCCGGCCGTCGCCTTCTATGAGACGAACCGGGGCCCCGCGCAGGTGTCGACGAGGCAGGACGGCTCCCTGTGGCTGGAGACCAACGACGGCTTTAGCGGGCCGCTGAGCCGCTTCCCTGGAGCCCGGCCTGTGCGCCGCTCTGGCGGTCCCGCTGCCCAGCCCGCTGATCCGACGTATGCCGGGCCTCGCACCCGCAGCCTTGGGGAGCGCTTCACTTCGACAGTCGAGGACATGGCCCGAACCAATCCGGTCATGGCGCTCGGCCGCCTGGCCGTCGGTGGCGGTTACGACGAGTTCGAGGACCCTGAGACAGGCGAGACTCTCCGGTATGCGACCTTCGGCCAGCAGGCCCGCGATCAAGAGCGCGAGCGTCGAGACGCCTACCCGGCCAGGTGACAGCTGCACGCGCTGGGGAAACTCGCCGCGCTTCGACATCCGCCAAAGCGTCACGCGGGACAGGCTGGTAAGCTGTTCGACCTCTCGAGGCCGGCGATACGTCTGCGTCATGTTGAAACCCGGTGATGATTGTTCAGCGCCGTTCACGCTGCACACCGGCTCGTCACGGAAAAAGCCCGTACGGTTTTCGTGACTGGTCTTTTTTAAGAGGCGGCGGGAGGAATGGGATCGTCCCATGCCGAGCCGGTGTCACTGTCCGAGGTTATGCCATCCGCCGGGGGCGGAACGTGCCAGAGGCCACGCCGTCTCGCTGTCGCGATCAGGTTTTCGATCCGTTCAACGCTGCATGGCTTCATGCCGAGTAGGCCGGCGCGGAACTGAGACTCCCAAGCATCGCGGTACGCGACGATCGCTGCCTTTCTGGTCGGGGGCGGCAACGACCGGGCTGCGGCTGTCGTGCACAGACGGTCATGCACTCTGGTGATAGCCCAATTCAAAGAGCCGAGACCTTCGTCATTCCATACACGGGGCCGACCGCCGGCTGATGGCGTCCAAGAGGGCGGATCAACGGCGACCGCGGATCCTGTTGGAGTTGCTGGTGTCTCGATCCGGAGGCCCGGCACATGGACGCTAAGCATGGCCGCGATCCGCGCTGCGTGCGCGTTGGTCACTCGCTTTATCCCCAGAGCGCGCCCGAGCTCTCTGGCTCGATCGAGCTGTTCGGCGCGGGCGGCGGCCAGATCGAAAGGCGTCACCAACGAAATGCCGCCGGACGACGACCGGCGCCAAGAGGCGACGATTGGCGTGTCAGCCCACAGGGGCAGTCCGGTGGTCACGAGACCGCCCGAAGCTCTGTGACATTGCCGGGCCTTGCGCGTTCGCCGACGATCTCCAGAAGCAGGTTCGCCCAGGCCGTCAAAGCGCGACGCTTCTCGGCGAGATAGGTGTTGGAGTCGTAGACGGTCGACGAGACGACAGCGCCGCCCCCGGCGTCCTGATGGCCTAGAACCTTCGATCGAATGAATGGCGTGACCCCGATGCGCTCGGAGGTCAGGTTGGTGCTGACCGTTCGCCGGATGTCGTGGAAGGTGGCGCCTTCGATCTTGAGCGCCTCGGTGAACTTCCGGAGAGCGCGCGTCAGGCTGTTCGGGAGGATGGCGCGATCCTCGTGCAGCCGGGTGGGAAACACATAGACAGCCGGCACCGTCACGTCGGTGTTGGCAATCTCAAGAGCGCGACGGATCAGGGGCAGGGCATCGTCGGGCAAGGCCACCATGTGAGCCCGGCCGCCCTTCATGCGCTCACCTGGGATCAGCCAGGTCTTGGCGGACAGATCGAGTTCGGCCACAGCCATGCCCGCGATCTCATTGCGCCGCTGGCCCAACATCATGGCCAGCTTGATCGCGATCCTGACAGCCTCGCCGACCCGTACCGGATCGCCTGTCGCATCCACCACCTCTGACGGATCGGACAGCACGGCCCACAGGGCGGCAAGCTCGTCGTCGCGGTAGATGCGCACGCGCGGCTTTTCCTCGGCCAGCAGCGGGAATCCGGTAGCCGGGTTCACCGCGACCAGATCCTCAGCGATGGCGAACGCGAACACCTGGCGGGTGACCGCATGGGCCCTGTTGGTCTGGGCTGTGATGCCCTTCTTGGTCATCTTGCGAAGGCAGGCCTTCACGTCCTGTCGCGTGATCTCGGCATAGCCCAGCTTGCCCAGTGTCGGCCGGACATGCCGCAACAGGATCGCCTTCTCGTCGTCGAGCGTACGCTGGCGCTTCGTCTTGTTCATAGGGCGCCAGTCGCCTGACGCGCATTGCCGTTCGTAGAGGTCTGCCAGGTCGTTGAAGGTCCGCAGGGGAGCAGCGTCGTCGGCGCGGGTGCGACGCCGTTCGCCAGCCGGGTCCTCGCCCTTGTCGATACGCACCTGCACATCACGAGCGCGGCGGCGAGCTTCCTGCACGCCTATGTCGCCCCGGCCGATGGTGAACCGCGGCTGGCGGCCTTTGAACCGGTAGCGATAGACCCAGGTCTGTGTGCCGTTCGCGCTGGTCCGGAGACACAGGCCCTTCACCTTGTCGTCCCATGCCTCACGGCGATCGGATGGGCTCGCTTTGGCCTTCACCTTTTCGGCGACGGCTTCCTTATGAGTGAGCGCGGGTTTCGCGACGGACATGGTTCACCTTGGGGCACAGGATGAAAGTGGCGGGGGCACATTGGGGGCACAGATCGTCGCAACACTATGAAACGACATGAACCGCATGAACAGCGCAATACGGCTCAAGACGGCGTTTGCTGCACCGCCTGAAATCTCAGGTTCGAGGTGAAAAGGCAGGGACGCCGGTTTGTGGAACCGGAGGTCCTCAGTTCAAGCCTGAGAGGCGGTACCATCCCGGGTCGGCACATGCCGCCCATCACGGCCCCCGCCGCATACTTCCGCCCTCCCACCAGACAACAAAAACGCGCCGCTGCCTGAGCAGCGACGCGTCTTCCGACCAAGCGGTTCCGGCGAGCCGGCGTCCGGCTACTTCTTGCCCTTGAACGGCTTGGCTCCGGCAGGCTTGCCCGTCGGCTTGCCCCGTGCGTCCTTCGCCCCCCAGGGCCTATCTCCACCCTTCGGCTTGCCCTTCCAGGCCGGCTCACCACCGGGCGCGGGATGAGCATCCGACGCCGGTGCCCAGGCGGCCTTCGGCGAGGCGGCTGCGTCCTTCTTGACCCATGGCTTCTTGGCCGGAGCCCCCGTATCGACCTTGCCGGCCCAGGGGGTCCGCTCGGCCGCTTCCGGCTTGTCCCGCTTGACCCACGGCTTCTTGTCGCCCGTTGGAGCGCTGTCCTCACGCTTGACCCAAGGCTTCTTCTCACCCGTTGGAGCGCTGTCCTCACGCTTGACCCACGGCTTCTTGTCGCCCGTTGGAGCGCCGTCCTCACGCTTGACCCAAGGCTTCTTCTCACCCGTTGGAGCGCCGTCTTCGCGCTTCACCCAGGGCTTCTTCTCGCCCTTGTCGGCCCACGGCTTGCGGGCCGGGCGGTCGCCGGCGTCGCCGACCGGGGTCTTGTCCCATCGGCTGGCGGGCTTTTCCTTCGGGCCCGGCGCCACGGCGTTGGCGACGGTGACGCCGTCTTCGGTCGAGGCCGCGACGGCGGCGCGGAACTTGGCCTCGGCGGCCTTGGTGATCTCGAACTTGGTCTCGCGGTCAAAGATCTTGATCGAGCCGATGTCGCCCTTGGTCACGTGACCGATGCGGCAGATCGTCGGCAGAAGCCATTTCGGATCGGCGTTCTTGTCGCGGCCGATATTGACCCGGAACCAGACCATCTCGCCGCCCCGGGCGAAGTCCGTCAGGGGCCCGTCGCGCTGGCCACGATCGTTGACGCCGCTGACCTGGGCCCGCTTCATCCGCTCGTCGTCATAGACGTCTTCCGGGGCGGGCAACTTCTGGCGATACAGCCGGATCAGCGAGGCAGCGACCTGCTCGGGCGTGGTCCGCTCCAGCAGCAGCCTGCCCAGTTCCAGAGCCTCGGCGTCATCGACAGGCGCGGTCAGAGCGGGATCGGCGAGCAGCCGCTCGCGGTCCTTCTCCAGGATCATCTCGGCGCTCGGCGGCCCCGACCACTCGGCGACGATCGAGGCCGATTGCAGCATCAACTCGACCTTGCGGCGGCGCGTATAGCTGACCAGCAGGACCGAGACGCCCTTCTTGCCGGCCCGCCCCGTCCGACCCGAACGGTGCAGCAGGCCAGCCTTGTTGACCGGAATCTCGGCATGGATCACCAGCCCCAGATCGGGCAGGTCCAGACCCCGTGCCGCGACGTCGGTGGCGACGCAGACCCGCGCATGGCCGTCACGCAGGGCCTGCAAGGCCTCGGACCGCGCACTCTGGGTCAATTCACCCGACAGGCCCACGACCGAGAAGCCGCGTTCACGCAAGGACGAGGTCAGATGCTTGACCCGCTCACGGGTGTTGGCGAACACCAGGGCACCGGGGGCCTCGAAATAGCGCAGCACATTGACGACCCCGAGCTCTATCTCGTTCGGCGCGATGCGGATGGCCTTGTACTCGATGTCGGCGTGGGACTTGTTTCCGGCGACCGTGTCGATCCGCAGGGCATCGCGCTGATAGGTCTTGGCCAGCTGGACGATGTCGCGGGCCAGGGTGGCGGAGAACAGCAGGGTCCGGCGCTCGGGCGGCGCGGCGTCCAGGATGAAGGTCAGGTCTTCCTGGAAACCCATGTCCAGCATCTCGTCAGCCTCGTCGAGGACGACGGCCTTGGCTTCCGACAGGTCGAGCGCACCGCGTTCCAGATGGTCACGCAGACGCCCCGGCGTGCCGACGACGATGTGGGCCCCGCGTTCCAGCGCCCGCCGCTCGGTCTTGGGGTCCATGCCGCCGACGCAGGACACGATCCGGGCGCCGGTCTGGGCATAGAGCCATTGCAGTTCGGACGAGACCTGCTGGGCCAGTTCGCGGGTCGGGGCGATGACCAGGGCGACCGGATTTCCGAAGTCGGTGAACTTTTCGGCGTCGCCCAACAGGGTCGTGGCCAGGGCCAGGCCGAAGGCGACCGTCTTGCCGGAACCGGTCTGGGCCGAGACCAGCAGGTCACGACCGGATCCGTCGTCGTTCGGGGCGGCATCCAGCACGGCGGCCTGGACGGGGGTCGGCTCGGCATAGCCGCGATCGGAAAGGGCGCGGTCGAGCGCGGGATGACTGGCGGGGAAGGGCATGATTGTCTCGTAGGGCGCTTTGGGCGCGAAGGCGAGATACGCGCGGTCGCGATGTCTCGTGAAGGGGCGGCCATCTGCGCCCATATCAAGGCCGAATGGTGGTGACAGCGGCGTTTGTCGCGCGGCGTTCGGCGAAGATGTCAGGTCCCGTTCATCGACGCTGATGACAAGTTGGCCCAACGGCGTCATCACTGCACGGCGTTACTCGGGGGAGTCTCATGTCGAAATCACTGCTTATGGCCACGGTCGCACTCGCGCTCGTCGGCGGCACCGCCCATGCCCAGCAACGGTTGCAGCCCGGCGCGCCGGCCTATGGCGACCTGCGTCAGGGTGACGAGCAGCTGGATTCGGGCGAGTTCGTCGACACCTGGACCTTTCAGGGCCGGGCCGGGGACCGGGTGTCGCTGTCGATGTCCTCGGGCGATTTCGACCCCTATCTGCTGATCAACGGTCCGGGCGATTTCTCGGACGAGAACGACGACGGCCAGGACGGCGATACCTCGGCGGCGCTGGACTTGCGGCTTCCCGCCGACGGAACCTACCGGGTCATGGCGACCAGCTACGAGCCGGGCGAGAGCGGGCGATACACCCTCGATTTCCAAGGGGGTGGAGGGTTCGGCGGCGGGCGAGGTCCGGGTGTCGGCGTGGGCGGCAGCATCGCCGACCGGATCGGGGCCAGCGCGCGGCGGGGCCAGAACAACGTCCTGCAGCCCGGTGCGACGGTGCGCGAGGCGCTGGAACGCAGCGACTCGCGGCTCAGCACGGGCGAGTATGCCGACGGCTGGCGGTTCCGCGCCCGTCGGGGCCAGACCTATACCTTGACCCTCCAGTCCGGGGACTTCGACGCCTATCTGGTGGCGCGGGGGCCGGGCGGGCTGAGCGAGGACAACGACGACGATCCCGGCAGCCGGGGTTCCACCGACAGCGCCATCACCTTCACCGCCGCCGCGGACGGAGAGGTCCAGGTCTCGGCCACCACCTTCGAGGCCGGCGAAACCGGCTCCTACAGCCTGACGCTGGAAGAGGGCGGTCAGGTCTATGCCGAGGAGCGCGGCAGCAATGGCCGCTACGGTCGGGGCCCACAGCCTGACAGATCGCAACCAGGCTCCTCCGGTGCGCCGATCCGGGTCGGGGAAACCCGCGACGGCCGGCTGGGCCAGGGGGCTCGCACCCTGTCCAGCGGCGAATACGTCAACACCTTCACCCTTCGCGGACGGCGTGGCCAGGAGCTGGACCTGCGGCTGTCGTCGGGCGAGTTCGATCCCTATCTGCAGATCAACGGCCCTGGCGGCTTCTCGGCCTTCAACGACGACGATGCGGATGCGCAGGACAGCCGCGAAAGCCGTCTGATCGTGACCCTGCCCGCCGACGGAACCTATGAGATCGCGGCGACCAGCTATGAGGCCGGAGAGAGCGGTCGTTATCAGCTGTCGGTCGGCGACGGCTCGTCCTATCGTCCACAACCGATGCCCAATGCTCCGCGTGGCCAGGGACCGGGTGATGGCGGATCGCTACGCATCGGCGACACGGTCGGTGGGGCGCTCCAGGCCGGCGACGACACGCTCGACAGCGGCGAATACGTGGACACCTTCACCTTCCAGGGTCGGCGGGGTCAGCGGGTGGCGGCCGAGCTGACCTCTTCGGCCTTCGACGCCTACATCATGCTGACCACCCCTTCGGGCAATCAGATCGAGAACGACGACGGCGACGACGGCACCAACAGCCGCCTCGACACGGCCCTGGCCGAGGACGGCGAATACACCGTCGCCGTCACGTCTTACGAAGCCGGCGAGACCGGGTCGTACCGGTTCAGCGTCATGCCCAGCCAGGGTTCGCCGCGCCAGGCCTCGGTGCCCGGCGGGCCGCGCGTCTATGCCATCATGGTCGGGGTGTCAGAATACGGCGATGTGCAGTCGGACCTGCCCTATACCGACGACGATGCCCTTAAGCTGGCCGAGACCCTGCGGCGCGAGGGCGTGCTCAACCCTGCCAGCGTCACCCTGACCAATGCCCAGGCCACGGTGGCAAGCGTCGAGAGCGCCTTCCGCCGTGTGGCCCAGCAGGCCGGACCGGACGACATGTTCATGTTCTTCTTCTCCGGCCACGGCTCCCAGACCGACGGCGAGGTCTCACAGGTCAGCGCCATCGAGCCCGACGGCCGTTCCGAGGGTATCGTGCTCAGCGACGGCGAGATCTCGGACCGCGAGATGGCGCGGCTGTTCGGCACCCTGCGGACGCGGCTGTCATTGCTGGTCCTGGACAGCTGTTTCTCAGGCGGGTTTGCCAGAAACGTCGTGGACCGGCCCGGCGTCATGGGCCTGTTCAGTTCCGAGGAAGACCTGACCAGCGCCGTCGCCGACAAGTTCGAGGCGGGCGGCTATCTGGCCCACTTCCTGCGCGCCGGCCTGTCGGGCGAGGCGGACGGTGACGGCGACACCATGGTCACCGCCGGCGAACTGGCCACCTACCTGCGCCGCGAGTTCACGACCGAGGTCGCCGGCGTCGAGGCCGAAACGTCCGAGGGTCAGCGCAACTACCAGAACCTGGTCATCGACCGCGGCGGGGTGCAGATCGATGATGTGGTCATCCGCCTGGCCGACAACGGTCGGATGGGGGCGGGCAGCCACTGACCACCCTTGGACGCAGAAGGGCCGGCGAGCACCGCAATGCTCGCCGGCCCTTGTCTTTCAGCCCCCGCTGAAAGACGTCCCAGCCCCTACTGGAACTGTGTCTCGCCGGTTGTCGGACCATAACCTGTAGCCGGGGCGTAATCCTTCAGATCGCGCTCGGGCGGGAGATGAGCCTCCGTGGCATAGGAGCCTTCGGCATAGGGTTCCGCCGCCGGGGAGGATGAATAGACGGCGTCGCAGCAGTCGTCTTCCGGGTGATCCTGGGCCGGGGTGTAGTGGATTTCCGGCGGGGCCACGGTGACCTCGGACGGACGGACCCGGACGTTCGGGGCTTCCAGATAGATCTGGGCCGGCGCGACATTGACCGGCGGGGCGTCGACCCAGACGGGCGGGCCCTGGATGTAGACCACCTGCGGCGGCACGTTCACGGGGGGCGAGGCTACACGGACGCCTTGCGAGCGCAGGGTGACGGGCGCTGGGGCCGGGACATGGCCGTAGAAGGGCTGGCTGTAGACCGGCGCATTGCATTCGCCGCAACCGTAGGAAGGCGGCGGGGGAGGCGGAGCCACCGGGCCGCAGACGTTGCCGCCGCCGCCATGCGGGATCCGGCTGCCGTAGCGACCACCGTAGCCGCCCCCATAACCGCCGCCGTATCCGGGGCCGCAGACGGGAACGGGCGTCGGAACGGGCGCAGGTGCCGTACAGCACGGGCCGACCGGGGCCGGGGCGCAGCAGGGGCCGGCCGGAACCGGAACGGGCGCACCGCAGGTTCCCTGACCACCATAGTAGGCGGCGTAGGAGCCCTGCTGGGACACGAGACGACGGCCGAAGCCCGAAACGGAATAGCCGAAGGGCGCGCTGGGGCCAGCCGTGGCGACACAGCCGTAGTCCTGGGAGATCACGACCCCGCCACCGCCGTCGCCATAGCCGGGACCGGCGGGATAGAAGCCGTCGCCGCCACCGGCATACCCACCGCCACCGCCGCCGATGCTGTACTGGCCGTAGCCCGAATAGCCGCGGGCGTTCAGGACCGAGCGCCCGTAGCTGGCGTTGCTGTTGGAGTTCGAGTTCGCGTTGGAGTTCGCGTTCACATTGACGTTGACGTTGTTGTTGAAGTTGCCGTTGACGTTGCCGCCCCGGTTCCAGCCGCCGTGACCGCCACCGCCGTAGCCGCCACCGCCGTGACCGCCACCGCCACCGCCATAACCTCCGCCACCGTGACCGCCGCCGCCGCCGGTGTAGCCACCGCCGCCGCCACCACCGCAGCTGGAGCCGCAGCCCCCACCGCCGCCGCTGCCGCCGCCGCCATGGCCGCCGCCGTTGCCGCCTGCACCCGCTCCAGCCCAGGCCGAACCTGCGGAGGCGAGGGTTACGGCGGCTGCGATGATGATGATCCGGTTCACTGCGCTCACTCCAATGTCGATGAACGACCTAGAGCAAGAGGTGCGCCGCACGGTGGGTTTGCGCCCGGGACGGGGATAGTAACCATGTTGCTTCACCTCAAAGGCGAGCGCGAGGTCTTCCAGAAGGGTTGCGAATGCTCATCGGAACTGTGGCGCTTGAGTGCAAGCGAGTGCCCCTGACAGGCGAAGCTTAACCGCACTCATTCCCTTGGTGGCGGTTGGGGGGATGCGGCTGAAAGCCAGTGCTGGCGGGATTTGACATCGCGAGATCCGGCCTGGCGTTGATCGCCGTAAAGCGGGCGATCACTGCACGACGGCCGTGCCCGGTGGGCCATCTCCCCGACGGGCGTGCTTTACCCGCCACCGGTTGAACTCTGTCGCCGTCCCGGCAGGCAAGTGCCTGTCCACCGATTCCGGGACGGAACGGTCGAGCTTCAGTTCAAACGGGGTGTGCCAGCACGGGTCGAGCGCCTGTTCCAGATCGGGACGGTCGGCCGGCATCAGGCCATTCCGCGCCAGTCGCGCCACCAGTCCACGAACCGACTCAGCCCCTCGGCGAGGGCCACCTTGGGCGCATAGCCGGTCAGGGCGTTGAGCTTGGTGATGTCGGCATAGGTCGAGGTGACGTCGCCCGGCTGCATCGGCCGCATGATCTTGACGGCCTCGCGCCCCAGGGCGGCCTCCAGCGTCCGGATCATGTCCATCAGACCGACGGGACTGGAATCGCCGATGTTGTAGACTTCGTGGGCACCCGGGCTCGGTGGCCGGTCCAGCACCCCGATCACC
Organism: Brevundimonas sp. NIBR10; assembly: GCF_027912515.1. NCBI lineage: Bacteria > Pseudomonadati > Pseudomonadota > Alphaproteobacteria > Caulobacterales > Caulobacteraceae > Brevundimonas > Brevundimonas sp. NIBR10. Next base: position 3,615,481 of record NZ_CP115464.1, on the reverse strand, counting down.
CCATCGACGATGTCGTCGACATAGGTGAAGTCCCGCGCCATCCGGCCCTCGCCATAGACCTCGATCGGTTCGCCCCGCATGATCTTCTCGGTGAAGCCGAAGTAGGCCATGTCCGGTCGGCCCACGGGTCCATAGACGGTGAAGAACCGCAGGCCGGACTGCGGAAAGCCATACAGGGCTGCGTAGCTCTGGCTCAGCAGCTCGCAGGACCGCTTGGTCGCGGCATACAGCGACACCGGCGAGACGGTCGGATCGTCTTCCCGGAATCCCTGTCCGGTCAGCGGCCTGTCGCCATAGACCGAACTGGACGAGGCATAGACGAGATGCTCGATATCGCCGTGGCGGCAGGCCTCCAGGATCGACAGATGGCCGGCCAGGTTGGACCGCTGATAGGCGAAGGGGTGGTCGATCGAATAGCGGACCCCGGCCTGGGCGGCCAGGTGGACGACCCTCTCGGAGCCCGTGTCGCGGACCAGGTCGCGCATGGCCTCGGGCTCGGCGATGTCGGCGCGCACCATCCGGAACGCGGGATGGGCCGCCAGACGGGCTGCTCGCAGGTCCTTCAGGGCCGGATCGTAATAGGCGTTGAAGTCATCGACGCCGATCACCGTCTCGCCACGTTGCAACAGCCGCTCGGCGACGTGCATCCCGACGAAGCCGGCCGCCCCGGTGACGATGACGGTCATGGTGCCCCTATCCCCGGCCGATGCTGGTGTAGGCGAAACCGCGCGCCCGCATTTCGGCGGGGCGGTAGACGTTCCTCAGATCGACCATGACGGGGGCGCGGGCCAGAAGCTTGATCCGGTCCAGGTCCAGGGCCCGGAACTGGTCCCATTCGGTCAGGATGACGACCGCGTCGGCATCGACGATCGCGCTGTAGGCGTCGTCGCGGTAGTCGATATCGGGCAGCAGCTTCCTCGCCTCGTCCATGCTTTCGGGATCATAGGCCTGGACCTTGACCCCGGCGGCGATCAGGGCGGGGACGATGTCCAGGCTGGGGGCGTCGCGCATGTCGTCGGTGTTGGGTTTGAAGGCCAGGCCCAGGATGCCGACGGTCTTGCCCTTCGGCGCTCCGCCCAAGGCTGCGATGACACGGTCGGCCATGGCCTTCTTGCGTGCGTCGTTGACCTCGACCGTGGTCTCGACCAGCCGGACCGGCGCGCCGTACTGCTGGGCCGTGCGGACCAGAGCGACGGTGTCCTTGGGAAAGCACGAGCCGCCGTAGCCCGGCCCGGCGTTGAGGAATTTCGACCCGATCCTGCCATCCAGCCCGATGCCCTTGGCGACCTGCTGCACATCGGCCCCGACCTTTTCGCACAGGTCGGCGATCTCATTGATGAAGGTGATCTTCAGCGCCAGGAAGGCGTTGCCGGCGTATTTGATCAGCTCGGACGTCCGCCGCGAGGTGTAGATCACCGGGAAGTCGTTGAGGCTGAGCGGGCGATAGATCTCTGCCATCACCTTGCGGGCGCGTTCATCGTCGGTGCCGATGACGACGCGGTCGGGACGTTTGAAGTCCTCGATGGCGGCGCCTTCGCGCAGGAACTCGGGGTTGGAGACGACGGCGAAGTCGGCGTCGGGGTTCACCCGGTTGATGATGGCCTCGACCTCGTCGCCGGTGCCGACCGGCACGGTCGATTTGTTGACGATGACGGTGAAGCCTTCGATCAGGCCCGCGATCTCCTCGGCCGCGGCATAGACATAGGACAGGTCGGCATGGCCATCGCCGCGCCGGGTGGGGGTGCCCACGGCGATGAAGACCACGTCGGCGTTCCGGATCGCCTCTGCGCCGTCGAGCGTGAAATCGAGACGGCCCGCACGGACGTTCTCGGCCACCAGGCTTTCCAGCCCCGGCTCAAAGATCGGAATCTGGCCGTTCTCCAGCCGCTCGATCTTGCCGGAGTCCTTGTCGACGCAGACGACCGTATGGCCGAAGTCGGCGAAACAGGCGCCCGAAACCAGTCCGACATAGCCCGTGCCGATGATCGCGACCTTCATCGAAGGAAACCCCGTCTGCGCCGTCCGCTGAGAGACGTGCGCTCAAATCCTGCTGTGCGCCCGATGGCGGTCGGAGAAGGAACTCTAGGACAGGGGAATGGTGGATGCGACAGGGATTGAACCTGTGACCCCCTCGGTGTGAACGAGGTGCTCTCCCGCTGAGCTACGCATCCGGCCGTTTCAGGAGGCGGGGACATAGCCCGGCACGACGAAGGGCGCAAGCGTCGGGCGCGCTCAGCCGATATAGACCCGGGGGACGCGGGGCAGGATCGAGGTGAGGAGTTCGTAGGAGATGGTGCCGGCGGCGTTGGCGGCGTCGTCCAGCATGCGGTTGGGGCCGAACAGTTCGACCGCGTCACCCAGGGCGGCGTCGGTGTCGGTGATGTCGACGGCGATCACATCCATCGAGACCCGGCCCAGCAGGGGCAGGAGGGCACCGTTCAGCCAGACCTGGCCTGAAACACTCCCGGGGCCCCGGCTGTAGCTGCGCAACAGGCCGTCGGCATAGCCGGTGGCGCAGGTGGCGACGCGGGTCGGGCGGGTGGCGATGAAGCCGCGCGAATAGCCCACGCTCTCGCCCACAGGCACGTCGCGGACCTGGAGGATGTCGGCGGTCAGGGTGGCGACGGGGGCGATGCGTGGGTCGGGTCGGCCTTCCGGGCCACCGCCGTACAGGCTGATGCCGGGCCGCACGGCGTCGAAGGCGAAGTCGGGGCCCAGGAAACAGCCGCTGGAGTTGGCGAAGGACCGGATCGCGCCGGGATAGCGGTCGCAGACCCCGGCATAGGCATCGCGCTGTCGCCGGTTCATCGGCTCGGCCGGATCGTCCGCGCAGGCGAGGTGGCTCATGACCAGTTCGACGCCCTCGAAGGGTTCGGGCGCATCCTCGGGCCGGAAGCCCAGCCGGTTCATGCCCGTGTCGATCTGGACCGCGCAGGCGCCGCCGCCCGACGCCAGCCAGGCCGCCTGCTGGGCGGGCTGGTTGATGACGGGCCGCAGGTTGGCCGCGCGCAGGTCGGGGATGGAATCGCCCGGGCACCCGTCGAGGATATAGATGGTCGGCTCAGGCCCCAGGGCGGCGCGCAGCAGGACGCCTTCCGACACTCGCGCCACGAAGAAGGTGCGCGCGCCTTCCTTCATCAGTCGCCCGGCGCAACGGCCGGCGCCGAGGCCATAGCCGTCGGCCTTCACCACCGGATGGGCCGGCGATCCGCTGATCGCCGACAGGGTGTGGAAATTGCGGGCGAGCGCGTTCAGGTCGACGGTGAGGCGGGCGGGGGCTGTCATAAGGGATGAGGTGCGAGGGATGAGGGATGAGGTGTGTGGAATAGGGGGCGACGACCGCTTTGGCGATAGGGACGTCCGTGATGCCCGACCCCTTATCCCTCATCCCTCAAACCTCGTCCCTATCTCCCCACTTCCTCCACCAATGCCGCCCGGATCGCCTCGATCGCGCGGGGCCAGCCGTCGAACCCGCCCGTGGCGAAGGTGCGGACGCGTGGATAGAAGGGGTAACGGTCGGTGGCCAGCAGGTGCCAGTCGTCGGGCGCATGGATCAGCCAGGTGCGCGCCCCCGTCGCCGCCGCCATGTTGGTGCCCGCGATGCCCGGGCCGATGACGAGGTCCAGCGCCGAGGACAGGGCGATGACGTCGTCCAGGTCGTTCTTCAGGTCGATCGGCGGGGTCCAGATCTTCGCGCCCGCAGCCTCTGCGGCCGCCAGATCCTCCGAGACGTCGCCGCATTGCAGGTTGACCATGACGCAGCCCGGTGTCGTCAGGATCGGCGCCCAGAGATCAAACGCTGAGAAATAGCGGGCACGCACCCCGGTCAGGATCGAGCTCTTCCAGTGCAGGCCGACCTTGAAGCCGGGGCCCAGCTTTTCGATCTCGGCCGTCCAGTGGGCGACCTTGTCCGGATCGGGTTTCAGATAGCCGTCGCGGTCGGGGAAGTCCGACACAGAATGGCGGAACACGGCGCACAGGCTGGCCATGGGCACCCAGACGTCGGCCTTGCCTTCCGCCTCGCCCACCTCCTCCATGAAGGGGACATAGCGGGTCAGGCGGCCGTCGAGGCGGACCGCCTTGTGCGTGCCCACCATGGCGGTCGGGAAGCTGCGCTGGAAGGTCGCGACCAGTCGGCCCTCGACGGCGATGAAGACCTTGCCGTCCGGGCCCACGGCGTCGATGACGTCGGGAATACAGCCGCCGAAGACCATCTCGTCGGCGATGCCCTGTTCGCCGATGATCAGGACGCGCTTGCCCTTGAGGTCCTGGGTTTTCGGATCCCAGCGCGGGGCGTCGACGACGAAATGCACGGCCTCGGGCATCTCGGGATCCAGCCGGACCTCATAGGCCTCGAAGCCCTCCTGAAGCCGACCCATACCCATCAGGGTCATGGCGCGGGCCATGTTCATCATCGCCGCCTCATAGGGGGTCTCGGCGCCGGGCAGGGCGGCGTCCAGGTCCTCCAGCGCCCCCTGGGCGTCGCCCAGAGGCTGGCGGGCATTGGCGCGGTTGTAGCGGGCCTTGGCGAAGGCGGGGTCGAGCCGCAGCGCCTCCTCGAAGAAGGTCAGTGACGGTTCCATCCGGCCCTGGTCGGTCAGTATGGTGCCGAGCGTGTTCCACAAGGTGGGGTCGGCCGGCTCGATCGCGATCAGGTCGCGCAGGACGTCGATCGCCTCGTCATAGCGCTTCTGGTCCCGCAGGACGCAGGCCAGGTTGTTGGTGCCCTCGATATGTCCCGGCTCGGCGGCCAGGAATTTGAGGATCAGTTTCTCGGCGATCTCGAGATGGCCCAGCCGCTGGGCCAGCCGGCCCAGGTCGTGGGCGATGTTGACGTCCTCGGGCGTGATCTTCAGCGCCTGTTCGTAGGCGGTCAGGGCGTGGGCCAGATGGCCGGCCTTCTCGCGACAGATGGCCAGGACGTGCCAGGCCGCGCCGTGGCGTTCATCGAACTGCAGCACCTGGAGCGCCCGCCGCGCCCCGCCCGCATAGTCGCCGACGCGGATGGCCGACAGAGCCGCCTTCAGCGTCTCGATCGCCTTCTTCTGGGCCTTGATCGAGGTTCGGTCGCCGGCCAGGGCGCGGGACAGGCGGCTGATCGCGGCGGGAGAGGCGGCGTCGCCGACCACCCCGGTGGCCTGGGGCATCAGGGCGTGGACGTCTTCTGCGTCGGGTGTGGGGGCTTCGGCGGACAGGAACTGGGCGAGTGCGGACATGGATCGAGAGCTCGTCGTCGGGATAGCGCAGCTTGGTCGAGGTGTTCACAAGGGATGGTTAACCACGAGCGTTTAATCGGTGTTTGCGGGCCTTCGACTACGACACGTAGGCGAGCCTGATGGAGACCTCGCGCAGATGCCCCTGAAGCTGTCGCTCAAGCCCGGCGAGAAATTCGTCCTGAACGGCGCTGTCGTCCAAAACGGCGATCGGCGCGGTGTGCTGATCCTTCAGAACAAGGCCAGCGTCCTGCGCGAGAAGGACATCATGCAGCTGGAGGAGGTCACCACCCCGGCCAAACGGGTCTATTTCCCCGTGATGATGATGTACCTGGACGAGACTCAGGCCTCCAAGGTCTATGACGAGTTCATCCAGCGGCTGTCGGAGTTCATGGGGGCGATCTCGAACCCGGTGGTGATGGCCGACTGCGTCGCCGCGTCCAAGCACGTGATGGCGCGCGAATACTACAAGGCCCTGATGGCCGCACGAAAATTGGTCGACTACGAAGAGCAAAGGCTGGGGCATGCTTCAGGCGTACAAACAGGCGGCGACGCGGACTGAATCTCCGCGTGAGATGGAGTACCGTCTGTTCGGCCAGGTGACGCGCGCGCTGATGCACGCCGCGAGCGTCGATGCGTCCGACATCGCGACCCGGATCGACGCCCTGGACTGGAACCGGCGGCTCTGGTCGACGCTGGCGACCGACTGTTCGGACCCCGGCAACGCCATGACGATGTCGCTGCGGGCCCAGATCATCTCGCTGTCGCTGTTCGTGAACAAACACTCGTCGGCCATCATGCGCGATGGCGAAACCTTCGACGTCCTGATCGACCTGAACCGCGCGATCATGCAGGGTCTGGCGACGGATCCGACGGCGGCGCAGGCGGCGTGATGGTGGGGATTGGTGGCTAGTGACGGGTGGCTAAGGGTTGGCGCGTCGCTGCCTCCCGCGAGCCGGTTACGCCCCGCTGTTTCCAGCCACCACTAATCAACGACCGCGAACCACCCAGCGCGCGCCAATCCTTCCGACTTCGTAGGCGAATTCTGCCTAGCGCACCCGAGTGCGCGAAAAAACCCCAATCCTTTCAATCTGATCGAGGCGGCCTGAACAGGCCCGGTCCTTGCGTGAGCTTGCCAGAACCAAGAACCGGTTCGACGGCCAGAAGGCCGTTGCATCTCCCGACCAGAATGGAAGGACACACACCATGGCCAACTCGGTCAACACCAACAGCGGCGCGATGGTCGCGCTGCAGAACCTGAACGCTACCAACGCCCAGCTGTCGACGACCCAGAGCCGGATCAACACGGGTCTGAAAGTCTCCTCAGCCAAGGACAACGGGGCCGTCTGGGCTATCGCCCAGGGCCAACGCGCCGAGATCAAGGCGTTGGGAGCAGTGAAAACGGCGCTCGATCGCGGAACCTCCGCGGTGGATGTGTCGCTGGCAGCGGGCGAGTCGGTCTCTGACCTCTTGCTCCAACTGAAGGAGAAGGCACTGTCCGCGACCGACAGGTCGCTGACGACCGCAGCGAGGAGCGCCCTCAACGAGGACTTCAAGGCCATCCGCGACCAGATCACCACGGTCACCAACAACGCCGATTTCAATGGGATCAATCTCATCAAGACCGGCGCGACGGCGTTCCAGGCTCTGGCCAACACGGCTGGTGGGACCATGACGATCGGCGCGGAAGTGCTGGCCCTCGGGTCCACGAATGTCACCGTGGCGGCGACTACGTCCATCGGCACCTCGACCCTGGCCACCACGGCCCTGGGTCTGGTGAACGCCTCCATCGACCGGGTTTCGGCCGCTCTCGGGCGTCTGGGCACCAAGTCGAAGGCTCTGGAAACCCATACGACGTTCGTCGGGAAACTGTCGGACGCGCTGGAATCCGGAGTGGGCAATCTGGTGGATGCGGACCTGGCGAAGGAAAGCGCCAAGCTCCAGTCGCTGCAGACCAAGCAGCAGCTGGGCGTGCAGGCACTGGGCATCGCCAATCAGACTCCTCAGATCATCCTGTCACTGTTCCGCGGCTAAAGCGTTCAGGTCATCGCCGGGGAGTGGAAACACTCTCCGGCGTTCCTTTTTCATACGAGGGAAGGGCGCTAACGCTCGACCCGGATCAGGTCGGGGGCTCGCTGCTTGAGCGCAAGGCTGATCCGGGTCGACCGTTAACAGCTAGGTAGGCAAATCAACGAACGCTGATCGTTTTCGCCCATGGGAGATTCGACCTTGCTGTCCGCTCTTGCCCTCGTTCTGTCCGTGATCGCCGCAGGGCCGGATTATGCTCCGGCGCGCTATGAGCTCGACCTGTCGATCATCCGCGGCGGCGAACCGGCGGTGCTGGCCAAGACCGTGATCGTCGAGGAAGGCACGGCGAACGTCACAATCAGCGACGCCAGCGGGATGTTCGAGATGAATGCCAGCCTCAACCCGGTTCAGGGCGACGCCAACGCCGATGCCCTGTCGCTCTATGTCACCATCAACGACCGGGACGCCCAGCCCCAGGAGCCGAAACTGCTCATCAAGCGCGGCCAGACCGCCCGGGTCGTCATCGGCGACGAAGGGCCGGATGGACAGATGTTCGAGGGTCTGACGCTGACGCTGACACCGATCCAGACGGGTGATTGACGCGCGCTGAAATGCGTCCCACCTTCGACGTCCCTGTTCAACAGTCGAAAGGAGGTGATCCAGTGTCTCATAGTTTCATCCGCATGGCGGACGGCCAGAGCCTGGCCTCCGTCGGGGCGGCCACCTCCTGAGGGTCTGAGAAGACGCTCAAGAGACCGCCTGGCGGTCAGACTATGGAAGGGCCGCTCCAGCGATGGGGCGGCCCTTCTCTGTTGGGGTCAGTCGATCTTCAGCCGCAGGAAGATCATCGCCCCGTCGGGGTCGCCGCCGTAGGCTGCCTCCAGACCGGCCGGGACGCGGTTGATCGCATACAGGCCGCCGACGCCGAACCGGACGTGTTCGGCGATACGCCAGTCGTGGATCGCCCCGACCGAGGCCTTGGCGACGGTGAAGACATCGCCATGACCGCCGTGATGACCGGGCAGGAGTTCGTCGGTCTCGGTGCGTTCGGCGCGGGCGAAGATCGTCCAGCGGTCGTTCGGATGGATCGCACTTTCCAGCAGCCAGGCGTCCTTGGTCTCGCCGTGGTCGGGGGTCTTGCGACCCCAGGCCAGGGTCGAGGACCACCAGCCGTCGATGCCGAACCGCCGGGTGTGGATGGCGCTGCCCGAGGTCTTGGTCTCGTCCTCGCCAGGGTCGAGCTGTTCGGGCTCGGTGACGTCGGCCCAGGAGGCCTGCAGCGACCATTCGGGGGTCGGGTTCCACGACGCCCGCACTGACCAGCTGTCGAACGACGGGCTTTCGATGTCGTAGCGGTCCTGATCCGGCTCGCGGCCCCGGAAGGACGAGGCCTCCAGCTTGAAGGCCTCGCTGACCCAGCCGACCGTGGCCACGCCGAACACGATATGGGTCGAATCCAGCCAGTGGTGGGTGATGGGCGCCTCCGGGCTATCCATCGCGCTCATCCGGTGCATGAAGGCGGGAGGACCGAAGGCGGGTTCGCCGGGCAGGCCGACATAGGCGAACAGGCTGTCGCGCGGACCGATCGGCCGCGCATAGCTGGCCGACAGCTCCATGACGAGCTCATGCGGGTGCTGGCGATCGACCAGGGGATCGACGCCGTTCGCCGTCTCGCCCGCCGCCAGCAGCAGGGGATAGCCCTCCTTGCCCATCAGCGGATCGGGGCTGAGCATCCCGCGCAGGTTCAGGACGCCGTCGTCCGAGAAGTCGCGGCGGGCGGCGGCCATCAGCATGCCCGAGACGAAAAGTTGTCATCGCCGCGCGGGCCGATGGCGGTCCCAGGTAGGTTGTGCAGGGCGTGTGGGTCATGATCGACAGTCGCGGCGGTCCGAGTGGACGCCGCCGGTGAGTTGGACGCATCCGGCGGACTGCCAGACAGGTGCCCGAGGCGTCGCCGGCTTCATGGGAGGGGCCGAGGGTGTGGTCATGGGCATGGCAATGGTCCATGCAGTCCATGTCGTGGCCGTATGGTCCGTGCCGGTTGACGGGGGGCCGGGGTGACGATGGCCGGGGGGCATCCGGTGACCCGCGTGGGGGTCGGCGGCGTGGGGGCTGGCTGGGAAGGCACGGGCCGGGTTGGCGGTTGGTTGAGTGGTTTGCGCCAGGGCCCGGTGCGGCCAGGGCAAACCAGGGGATGAGCCGGCGAAACGCGCCGACGCGGAAGGGACAGCCATCAGGGGCTCCTTGAAGGTCTTGAACGGCGCGGACAGGCATCCGCCGCGACGGGGACGATCAGGAGGCGAGGCGAGGGGGCCGTGTTCCGGTGCCGGCGACCGGCCGATCGGCAGGGTCAGTCGCGCGGGCAGGATCGGTCGAGGTTGGTGGTCGACGGTGTGGTCGGGGCCGACGGCACGGTGGGAAGCTACGCAGGCGATGCAAGCGGCCATGACCAGCCGGCTTGGCCGAGGGCGGGGCGACTTGCAGGGGGCGTCGTGGTGGCGTGTGTCGCCATTCGCTGCAGGGCGCTGCCGTCTGACGGCGTTCGCCCAGGCCCCGCTCCTGCACCCAGGGTCAGAAGGGCGGAAGACGGCCGATCAGCAAGGATGAGGGTACAGGGCTGCGCACCGGCTCTGTCTTTGCGTCGTGGCTTGCGGACGCAAAACGCGCCGTTGGTCGCGCTCAAGGACGGGATCGCGGTGGTAGTCGAGGCCGATCAGCTGGTCGATGACGGTCAGGTCCTCGGCCGTGGTCCAGGCGAAGCAGGTCTTGTTGACGTAATAGGGCTTGGCCGACAGGACGAAGAGCCAGGTCTTGGACAGGCCGAAGACGGTGGCCGTGGCGGGTTCTGTGGCCGTATCAGCGCCGACGTCGCTCTCCGCAGGGGGCGCTGTGACGGTCTCGGTCCAGGTGAAGCGATCGACGATCTGTTTGACCACCGCGCCGTTCGTCTGGCGCTCGCCGATCGCGGTCAGCAGGGGGTGGCCTTCCTTGAGGCGCTGCATCTCGATGTCGGCAAGGGTCCTGGCCAGGTCGTTGGCGGCGGACTGGGTCAGGGCGCGTTCGACGCGGCGGACGGTGAAGACGCAGGAGCTCGGCCGGGGCTGGGCCAGGGTCCAGGCGTCGCCGTAGGTGAAGCGGATCACTCCATGCGGATCGTCGTCCACCGACAGGGCCAGTAGGCTGTACTGATCGCTCTCGTCGACGCTGGCCACGCCGTCGTCGATGACAAGGCCGTTCTGACCCGCCCGCACGACGCCGCCGGTCTCGGGGAAGGTCACGCCGGGCGCGACGAACATCGGCCGGCTCTGGCCCAGGGCGGAACCGGCGGCAGCGACCGTGGCGGCCAGGATCAGGGATGCAATCAGAACGCGACGGGACATGGCCCGGCCTTGGCAGACCCCGGTGTCATCTCGCAAGCGACTTCCCGAACGGCGCGTCACGGTAACCTTTACAGCCCCATCGTCAGGCGAGTGGGAGGCCCGGCGCGGACGGGTCGGGATCGGAGACCGCCCCGTGGCCCAGCGCGCGCTGCATGAACAGCACGTCCAGCCAGCGGTCGAACTTCCAGCCCACCCCCTCGATGGCCCCCATGTGTCGGAAGCCGCAGGCGGTGTGCAGCCGGATCGAGGCCTCGTTGGCGCTGTCGCCGATGACGCCCAGCATCTGGCGCACGCCGAGCGCTTCGCAGTCGTCGATCAGCCGGTTCAGCAGCGCCTTGCCGACGCCGCGTCCGTGGGCCGAGGTGGAGACATAGATCGAGTCCTCGACCGTGTAGCGATAGGCGGCGCGGACGCGGAACGGCCCGGCATAGGCATAGCCGACGATGACGCCGTCGATCTCGGCCACCAGCCAGGGCAGGCCGAGCGCCAGAACCGCCGCGCGGCGCGCCGCCATCTCGGACTGCGGCGGGGCGACGGTCTCGAAGGTGCCGGTGCCGGTCAGGACGTTCTGGGCATAGATGGCCGTGATGGCCTCAAGATCGGCTTCGGTCGAGGGCCGGACGTGGACGGGGGAGGAAGCGGTCGGGCTCACGTCGCCTCCCACCCCTTGTCGACGGCCCAGATCGCGAAGGCATAGTCGTGGGCGACCTCCTTCAGATAGTCGAACCGGCCGGACGAGGAGAAATGCCCCGCCTCCATATTGATCTTGAGCAGGATCGGCTTGCCCGAGGTGGTCGCGGGGCGGAGTTTGGCCACCCACTTCTCCGGCTCCCAATAGGTGACGCGCGGGTCCGACAGGCCGCCGGTCGCCAGCACCGCCGGATAGGCCATGGGCGCGACCTGATCGTAGGGGCTGTAACTCATCATATAGTCGTAGTCTTCGGCGCTCTCGATCGGATTGCCCCACTCGGGCCATTCGGGCGGCGTCAGCGGAAGCGAGGTGTCGCTCATGGTGTTGATCACGTCGACGAAGGGCACCCCACCGATCACCCCGGCCCACAGGTCGGGCCGCATGTTGGTGACGGCGCCGACCAGCATCCCGCCGGCGGACCGGCCCTCGGCGACGATCTTGCCGGCCGTGGCGTACTTGTTGGCGATCAGGTGTTCGGCCGAGGCGATGAAGTCGGTGAAGGTGTTCTTCTTGGTGTGGCGGCGCGCGGTCAGGAACCAGTTCCAGCCCTTGTCCGACCCGCCCCGGATATGGGCGATGGCATAGATCCAGCCCCGATCCACCAGCGACAGCCGGTTGGTCGAGAAGGAGGCCGGGATCGGATTGCCGTAGGAGCCGTAGCCGTACAGCAGCAGCGGGGCCGAGCCGTCCACCGGCGTCGACTTGCGGCGCAGGACGGTGACGGGCACCAGCTGGCCGTCCGAGGCGGGGGCGTTCAGCCGCTCGACGACATAGTCGGCGGGGTCGTGACCACTGGGGACCTCCTGTACCTTGCGCAGGCTCCGCTCGCGGGTCTTCAGGTCGTAGTCATAGGTCGAGGTTGGGGTTGACGGCGAGTTGTAGCCATAGCGTATCACGGTGGTGTCGAACTCGGAGGCGCCCGCCAGCGACAGGGCATAGGCGGGTTCGTCCACGGCGATCTCGTGCTCGGCACCGGCGCGGTCGCGGATGACGATCTTCGTATTGGCGTCGGCGCGTTCCTGGCGGCCGATGAAGTCCTTGACCAGGGCGACGCCCTCGATGAACCGGCCCGGCGTGTGGGGGACGAGGTCGTTCCAGTTCGCCGCGCCGGGCGCATCGGTCGGGGCCTCGACGATCTTGAAGTCGATGGCGTCGTCGGCGTTGGTGCGAATCACCCAGCGGTCGCCCCAGTGGTCGGCGTCGAACAGGCGGGCGGTCTGGCGCGGTTCCAGCACGACCGGGGTCGCGGTGGGGGTGGCGGCCGGGATGATGCGGGCCTCCGAGGTCTCCTGGTTGGCGATGGTGATCAGGATGAAGGCCTCGTCGGAGGTGACGCCGACGCTCTGGAACATGCCGTCGTCGGCTTCTTCATAGACCAGGGTGGTTTCGCCGCCGCGCGCGGGGCGGCGGAAGATCTTGTCCGGGCGGCCGTTATCGTCGCGGTTGGTCCAGAAGATCCACCGGCTGTCGGGCGAGAAGGTGAAGTTCTCGGTCGCGCTCTCGATCGGGTCGGGCAGGACGGCACCGGTGGCCAGGTCCTTGACGTAGATCTTGAACACCTCCGACCCCTGCGCGTCCTCGGCATAGGCGAACAGGGCGTGGTCGGGGCTGTGGGCCGTCGTCGAGACCTCGGAATAGGCCTTGCCCTCGGCCAGGGCGTTGCAGTCCAGCAGCAGTTGCGGCGTCGGGGCGACGATGAAGTTCTTGGTCACGGGCTTGCCGTCGACCATCCACGTCCCCTGGCGTTCGACGCGCATGTAGCGGGGGTGCTGCTCGCCGGTGCGGTATTCGGTGAAATACTCCCAGGGGCCGTCGGCTGAGGGGACCGACGAATCGGCCTCCTTGATGCGGCCCTTCATCTCCTCGAACATCGCGTCTTGGAGGGCCTGCGTCGGGGCCAGCATGGCGGCGCGATAGGCATTCTCGGCCGTCAAATGTTCCTTGACGTCGGCCTTGATCAGCGACGGGTCGCGCAGCACGGCCTGCCAGTTGTCGTCCTTCATCCACTGATAGTCGTCGGTCCGGGTCCGGCCCAGCTGGGTGATGGTGACGGGGACCTTGCGGGCGACGGGAGGAACGGGCGGCGTACTGGGCATCGAGGCTCCGGGTTGGGCGAGAGAGGGTCCGGCCTGGGCGACCACGACGCCGGCGGCGGCCGAGGCGATCAGTTCACGACGATTCATGGGGGCGGACCTTTGACTCGGGGACTTGCCGGACCATGGCGAGGGGGAGGAAAGGGGTCAATGCGGTGAAGCTCCCGATGGCGGGGACGTGAACTGCCGCTGCGTCAAATCCCGGTCTCGGGACGATCGCAATCGGGCCCGCCGTCCCGGTTGACCTTTCGGGACTCGTTCTCTATACGCACCGCTCCGCCGCAGGCTCGACTTGCGGCTCTTTTATTTTGATTTGACCCCAGGAACCCGACCATGAAGGTCCGCAGCTCGCTCAAGTCGCTCAAGACCCGCCACCGCGACTGCAAGGTCGTGCGTCGCAAGGGCGTCGTCTTCGTGATAAACAAGACCGACCCGCGCTTCAAGGCGAAGCAGGGCTGATTGGGTCGCGCGCCTGCGGGCGCGCTTCCAACGATCCACAGGCTGCGGACATTGTCCGTGGCCTTTTTCGTATGTGCGGTTGAGCGGCCTGCTCTGGCATGGTTAGCGTCCGGCTCGTTTTTTCAGGAGACTTTCCCATGGCCGATGACGCCTCTTTCGACGCCTCGCCGGACGTCCTGAACTCCGCCGCCCAGGGCCGTCTGCGCACCATCATCGAGCGCATCGAGCGTCTCGAAGAGGACAAGGCGGCGATCATGGCCGACATGAAGGAGGTCTTCCTGGAGGCCAAGGGCGAGGGCTATGACGTCAAGATCCTGCGGAAGGTCATCCGTATCCGCAAACAGGACAAGGCCAAGCGCCAGGAAGAGGATGCGATCCTGGACCTGTACCTGTCGGCGCTCGGCGAGATCTGACCCTGAAGCGGACGCCGTTCGATCGGGGTCCGAGGCCTGGGGGCGACGCGCCGTCGCCCCGCAAGAGCCTGCAACGCAAGACCGGTTTCAAGACCGTCGCATCGGGGCCCGCGCAAGCGGGATTGACCCGGTCCGGCGGTCTTTCCGCATCTGGGCCCAAGGCGAAGGTAGGCGCTCGCCTCAGCCCGTTCGAGGCCGAGCGCAAGGCCAATCAACGGGCGGCGCTGAACGCCCTGAAACGCGCCCGACGCGCGGCGGACAAGGCGGGAGTGTCCCTGTCCGAGTGGGAGGGCGAGTTCCTCGATTCCGTATCCGAACGCGTCAAGACCCACGGCCGCGCCTTCGGCGACCCCGAACTCGGCGCCCCCGGCCAGGCCCTGTCGTCGATGCAGGGACGCAAGTTGAAGGAGATCGCGGCCAAGGCGAAGGGGGAGACGCCCGCGCGGGGCCGGCGCGGCGGGAAGATGCCGAAAGCAGACGCATCGAAGGACGACTAAGGGGGTTAGGCGATTCTTCGAGACGGATGATCCGACAACGCGGGCCAGCCCCATGTAGGTGACCACGGCTCGAAGTATCCCAAGTTTCGCCATCGACCATCTGCCAAGTTGATCTCAGCTAATTCCCATTCCGGTTCCAACCACCCGCGCGGTACAGCGAACAATCGCTTCGCCCCGACATCTGCAACGAACCCGAACCCACCCTTCATCGCATGAGCAAAGTCCCCAACAAGCGGCCTATTGGACGGCCAATCGCCACGCTCTGCCCATCGCCAATCCAGATTGTCCCGCCAATGACCTTCCATCGACTGGCGGATTTCAGCGTGCTTGAACAAAGCCGCCAAACTGAAGGTTGAGACCCACCAAAGTCCGGGAATGTCCTTTGTCATGGGAAGGCATGATGATACGCCACGCTAACGTCCGCAACGGGTCGAAAGCGGTCAAAGGCTTTGGGCCATTAAGCGGACATATCGACGGCAGAAGGTTCAGTTGAAGCCATTCCAGCCCACTACGAGAGACACTGGAATGCCCAGCAGGCCGAAGATGTAGCTGCAATGAAGAGCACGCAGCATCCAGCGGAGTGGGATGTCTTCAACATCGCGGCCCCTTATGACCATCAACGGCCAAATCCACGTTCCAACCTTCCAATGTTGAAGTGGACCTAGTGGTCGGTCATGTGACCTCAAGAAAATGACCCGTACGACCAACAAGATATTGGCGGCCACAGCCACTGCCATTGCGGACCACGCGCTCAAAAACAGGATCGTGGGGAACGACATCGCAGAAGTTGTGGGCCTCCCGGGCCAGTTTGCAAGCCGAACTCACTAGTGTCCGCTAAGGGTCGCGAGCCGCCATACGACCTGCTCCGCACTCCCCCCCCCGTCGGCACCATCTTGCCGTGAAGGCCCGATCTCCGTCAGGATGGGCGACCTCGAACACGCGGCCGGCGACCATGACCCCCAGACACCGCATCTTCACCACCAGCTTCGCCAGCGTCTATCCGCACTATGTCGCCAAGGCGGAGCGGAAGGGGCGGACGAGGGCGGAGGTGGACGAGGTCATCCTGTGGATGACCGGGCTCGATCCGGCGGGGCTGGAGGCGCATCTGGCGGCCAAGACGGATTTCGAGACCTTCTTTGCCCAGGCACCGGCGCTGAACCCGGCGCGGGAACTGATCACGGGGACGGTGTGCGGGGTTCGGGTGGAACAGGTCGAGGATCCGCTGATGCGGGAGATCCGGTATCTGGACAAGCTGATCGACGAACTGGCCAAGGGGCGGCCGATGGCGAAGATATTGCGGGGGTAGGGGCCAGGGCCGCCTCCCCACAAGCCGTCATCCTCGGGCTTGTCCCGAGGATCCAGAAACGCCGACGTTCGCGAAGACCCAAGGTGCTGGCTTCTCGCGTCCGAAGCGCCGCCAGATGGCACCAGCGTGAGTCTGGATCCTCGAGACAAGCCCGAGGATGACGAAAACACAAAAGTTCATTCTGTCAGATCGACGAACCGACATGGCCGAACTGAGTACGGACCCTAGAACAGCACCTTGCGCAGGTTGATGCGGATCACCCGGCCCTGGGGATCCAGGAAGTCGGGCTGGTAGTTGAGGGGCAGTTCGCCGGACGCGCTGCGGACACCCAAGCGGGTGTCGAACAGGTTGTCGACGCCCAGGCTGATGCGCGTGCCCTTGAGCCAGGGATATTTGGCGAGCAGACCGGGACGCTGGTTGGCGTCGAGGAAGACGTTCACCCCGACCGTGGCCTGGGACGAGAAGGTCAGGTCAGAGCCGGTCAGGCCGCCGTCGACCCGGGTGCCGTCGCGCCAGTTGGCGTTGACGAACATGCCCATGCCGTTGCGGAACGCACCGCCCTGGACCTGGACCTCGGAGCGGGGCGTACCGCCGCGCCCGCCGGTGGCGCCGCCGTCCAGCTGGTCGATCACGGCCAGGCCGTCGCGGATCAGGATCTCGTCCTGGATCCGGTAGGTATAGTAGACCGACAGGTTGAAGATGCCCTGGCCGGGCTGGAAGGACGGGCCACGACCGCCGCCGCCGGGGCCACCGCCGCCGCCGGGGCCGCCCATGCGAATCTGGGTTCCGCCGCCGCCGCCGGCAGGACGACCGCCGCCGCCGGGACGACCGCCGCCGCCCATGACCGCGCCCATCACGGCCATCGGACTGCCGGCCGCAGGTTCGCTGGGCGTGCCGAAGGGGCGCGAGAAGTTGAAGCCGGTGCGGACGTCCTGACGCTCGGTCTTGGTGTAGTTCAGCGGGCGGGCATCGACCGACAGCAGGGTGCCGGCGGCGTCACGCGTGAACCGCGACGGCAGGGCCGCCTCCAGGTCCGGGGTGATGGTCGGGAAGCCCGTGATCGCGTCGTCGGTCAGGGCATAGGTGTAGGTGCTCTGGAACGACAGGTTCATCGACTGGAACGGCGTCAGGTTGAAGCCCGCGCGCAGCACCTGGCGATTGTCGGAGGTCAGGTTCGGATTGCCGCCGGTGATATAGGTGACGTTGACCGTCTGATTGGTGCGGAAATCATAGACCGGGGTGTTGACCGTCGCGAGGACCGGATCGTTCAACTGGTTGATCGTCGGCGGGCCCTGTTCGTTGGAATAGTTCACATTGAACGAGACGAAGGTCTTGGGCGCCCAGTTGACCCCGGCCCCCAGGGTCCGCAGGCCGCCGAAGTCGGAGTATTCGTCATAGCCGCCGTTCAGGCTGACCGACAGGTCGCCGAAGGCCGGCAGGAACTCGCGCCGGGTGCTGGTCAGGGGCATCGACAGGTTGAACGAGCCATAGGCGCGCTGGCGATCCAGGTCGGTTTCCGACGCCACGCCCGAGCGCAGGCTTTCGGATTCGAGCCTGCGGGTGTCTAGGCCGAACTTGAAGGTTGACTGCAGATTGCCCGCCGGGCCGTCCCACAGCCGGCCGGTCAGGACGCCTTCGGTATTGGCACCCGAGGCGACCGAACGCGAGGTGTCGGTCAGGGGGCTCAGCAGGGCCAGGGGCAGGTCGGCGAACGGATTGAAGGCCGGGTTCCGCTGGTTGATCGCCAGTTGCAGGGCCGAGGCGTCATAGCCGCGCCCGACCGTCGATTCGGTCTCCACATAGTCCATGCTGCCCGACAGGGAGTAGCGCCAGTCGCCCAGATAGCCGTCGATCAGCAGGGCCGCGTTGCCGGTCAGAATGTCGGTGTTGCGCAGCAGGGCGCTGGGATCATCGACGAACCGGTACAGTCGGGTGTCGTTGGCGAAGGGGGTGAAGGGACTGCCGCCCGGCAGGGTCAGGGCGATGCCGGCCAGGCCGCCGAAGCCCTCGGTCGA
Source organism: Brevundimonas sp. NIBR10 (assembly GCF_027912515.1). Lineage (NCBI taxonomy): Bacteria > Pseudomonadati > Pseudomonadota > Alphaproteobacteria > Caulobacterales > Caulobacteraceae > Brevundimonas > Brevundimonas sp. NIBR10. The sequence continues at coordinate 3,597,386 of NZ_CP115464.1, read as the reverse complement.
GGTGTCGTCCAGGCTGCCGCTGAGGGTGGCCTTGGTCGTGGTGTTCAGGTCGCGCGACAGGGAGGCGCGAACCGTGGACTGGTCGCGTCGCGGCAGCAGGGTGCGATAGTCGGACAGGTCGCCCGTGCGCGGCGCATTGGCCCCCGCCGCGATCTGGGCCGCCGTCGGGGTCGTGCCGCCCGCAGGCACGGCGGCGACGATGGCGGCGATGGAGGGCGAGATGGCCGTGCCGTAGGGGCTGCCGCTCAGATTGCCGATCAGGTCGAAGGGCTGTGAGCCCGGGGTGCGGGTGATGTCGCGTTCGGACTCGAACAGGGCCGTATCGTGCTGGCGCACGACGTCGACATTCCAGCGATCGGCGGCCTGGACGTTGAAGAAATTGCCCGCGACCTCGCTGGCGAGGCGACCACCCTGGCTGGGGCCGCCGGTCCGCAGATTGACCGACGCCTGACGGAAGGCGGCCTTGATGACGATGTTGACCACGCGCCGGTCGGCCGCGAAGCCATAGGTCAGGGCGACCTGTTCGGGCAGGATCTCGGTGCGCTCGATCGCCTCGATCGGAATGCCCTGGATCTCCTGGAAGCCGGAGGTGCGACGCCCGTTCAGCAGGATGATCGGACCCTGGTCGCTGCGACCGCTGGACGACCGGGTCAGGGGTTCGAGGTTGGTCAGCAGCTCGGCAATGTTGGACGCGCCATAGGCCTTGATCTGGTTTGCATCCAGGACGACGTCGGGCGCGATGTCACCCTGGACGCTGCCGCGCGGCTTGGCCGCCGCCACGCTGTCGAGCTCTCCGAGGTCGACGGCGTCTTCGGGCACCTCTTCGACCGGCGCGGCCTCGGGCTCGGCCGGAGCCTCGACGACGGGCTCCTGGACCGGAGCGGCCTGGCTGGGGGCGGGCTGTGCGGGTGCCGTCTGGGTCGTGGGGGCGGGCGCGGTCTGGAGCGAGCCGGAGGCGAGGGCGTACAGGATAGCGGTGGCTATCGTCATGAAATCTGGATCCGGCAGGTGAACAGGGAGGCGTGCGACGCGCCGGGCGGAAAGCCCGTGCATCGCCAAGGCCCCTACAACGCAGGCGTTCGCGTCACCCGTCGGTCCGAAAGGTTACAAATCGGAAATATTACAGCAATCGTGCAGGTTGTTGCCGTGATGCGACAGTCGGTGAGCGGCCTCAGCCGGCTTCCTTCATCAGCCCTTCCAGCCCCTGTTCGCGGACCTTGCGGTACAGGGTCGAGCGGCCGATGCCGAGGCGGCGCGCGATCTCCGACATATGGCCGGCATAGACCTCGATCGCGTGCTGGATCAGGTCGCGCTCGATGTCCTCCAGCGTCCGCAGATGCCCCCGGTCGTCGAGGATGCGGATCGGCTGGTCGGGCAGGGGGGGCAGGTCCACACCGGCGGGTGCGGCGGCCCGGGCCTCGTCCGCCTGACCCGGCGTCGGCGCCGCGACCCCCGAGATCGAGGGGAAGTCGTGCGGTTGCAGATAGGGGGCGTCGGCCAGGACCAGGGCGCGATAGACGCTGTTTTCCAGCTGGCGGACATTGCCGGGCCAGTCGAAGGCGGTCAGCAGGGCGAGCGTCTCGGCCGAGGCCCCGACGACCCGCTTGCCTTCCTCGACATTGAAGCGGGCGATGAAATGCTCGACCAGGGCCGGGATGTCCTCGCGACGTTCGCGCAGGGACGGCGCCTCGATCGGGAAGACGTTCAGGCGGTAGTACAGGTCCTCGCGGAAATGGCCGTCCTTGACCTGTTGCGCCGGGTCGCGATTGGTCGCCGAGACGATGCGGACATCGACCTTGACCGAGCGCTTGGAGCCCACCGGATCGACCTCGCCCTCCTGAAGCGCGCGCAGCAGCTTGACCTGCATGTCCAGCGGCAGTTCGCCGATCTCGTCGAGGAACAGCGTGCCGCCGGTCGCTTCCTGGAACTTGCCCAGATGCTTGTCGTGGGCCCCGGTGAAGGCCCCCTTCTCGTGGCCGAACAGGATGGATTCGATCAGATTGGCGGGAAGCGCCCCGCAGTTGACCGCCACGAAGGGCTTGCCCGAACGGTCGCTGGCGCCGTGCAGGGCGCGGGCGATGACCTCCTTGCCGACGCCGCTTTCGCCGGTGATCAGCACGGGGATGTTGGATTTGGCGGCGCGGGCACCGAACGCCTTGACCAGCCGCATCGGCGGGCTGTCGCCGACCAGGTCGTCGAACGAGGTGCGGCCCCCGACGTGTTTCTTCAGCCGCCCGACCTCTTTCGTCAGCTGGGTCAGTTGCAGAGCGTTTCGGATGCCGACCAGGATGCGTTCCGGGCTGGCGGGCTTGATGAAGAAGTCCTGGGCCCCGGCCTGCATGGCCTTGACCACCTGTTCGATGCCGCCGTTCGCCGTCAGGACGATGACGGGGGTGGTGACGCCGGCCGTGCGGATCTCGGCCAGGCATTCCAGCCCGCTCATCCCCGGCATGACCATGTCCAGCAGAATGACGTCGGCGCCCCCGCCCCTGGTCAGGCGATCGATGGCCTCGCCGCCGTTCTCGGCGTGGACGACGGCGTAACCCTCGCGGTCCAGCACGGCCTGGACTAGGCGGCGCTGGGTCGGATCGTCGTCGACCACCAGAACGGTCTTGGCCATGGAGCACCTCTGTCATCACCGGGGTCGCCTGCGTCTTGATCAAGCGCGACTGACCCGTTTCGGGACGGTTATGCCCCGGATGCGGTGAAGATCGGGTTGTGGGGCGTGGTGTGCGGGGGGTTAACGGGGGCGGTTGGTGTTTGGGGCGGCATCGCACAGATTGCCTGGCTGCAACGCCCACGTTCCGAGCTTCGACACGTCGAGGACGGGCCATGGCGAGGGGCGCGGGGTCAAGTGTTCGTAACGAAGAGCGTCCCGAGCATCGCCACCACCACAGGCGGCGGTATAGCTCCCCCGATCGAGCCATTGACCACCCGCATCACGCTCGAAAAGCACGATTGCGAACTGGTGAGCAACCAGAACGTCGTCTTGACCGTCATTGTTCAGATCGATGAGACGGGCCACGCATCCGCCTTGACGCCGCGTGCAGTTTCTCATGGCCTCCGATGGGGGACCGGAGCGGCCGAAAGGTGACGCCGTCCCTTGCGGAAGCATCTCGATTACAAGATCGGACGCGAGTCTTTCATCGTCCGAAATGCCTGCGGTTTGAATATCAATCCGTGCGCTCGCCGCGCGGCGCGCGACTTCAGGATTGGTCGAGCGTTTGAGCGTTTCCAACGCCTTCTCCCCCGCCTTGCCGCTGCCATTCGCCAGGAACGCATAGTCGAACTTGTCCGCCGCCACCTTCCCGCTCTCCAGCCGCTTGACCTGATCGGCGACCGACAGCCGGGCCGGGTCGGCGAGCGGACTGAACAGGGCGAGGATGACCGCGACGGTCAGGACGGCGACGGCGATGTTGGTGGGTTCCAGCGCCTTCATCCAGGGCGAGCCCCGGCGGGCGAAGGGGATCAGGGCGGCGGCGGCGTATCCGGCGGCATAGGCGGCTCCGACCAGCGCGCAGGCGATCGCGATGATCCTGTCGGGCGTCAGGCCATGCTGGCCGATACGCAAGGACAGCCCCCAGACCGCGATGAAGATCAGGGGCGTCAGCAGGACCGAGGCGACCCGCACCGCGACCCGCAGCACCACAGGCGGCAGGTTGTCGGGTCTGCCATCCTGATACGCCGTGTTGATGAGGATGATCAGGGCCCCGGCCGCCGACAGCACCAGCGCCGTCGCGCTGCCCGTCTCCCACAGGCCGTCCAGACCGGTGAAAGGCAGCGCCGCCAGGAAGCCCGCCACCAGTACTGTCAGCACAAGCAGCAGCCACGACAGCAGCATGAGGGCCACCGTTCTGACGCCCCGGATCAGCCCGTCGCGGACATCGGTCAGATGCACGGCCGTCGCGAAGACCAGGCCGGTGAGGGGCAGGGCGAACCAGGGCTCGTCGATCAGGTCGCCCAGAAACTTCAGCCCGATGACATTGAACAGAGCCGAGCCCAGGAACAGCAGCAGCCAGAAGGCCCCGGTGAAGCCGATCGACAGCACCATCTGCACCCCGGCCATCCAGGCGGTGTCGAAATAGACATGGAAGGGCGCGATCCAGCGCCGCTCGCGATCGGCGGGCACGATCAGATGATGGACGATGAACAGGGCCACCGCGCTGAACGGCAGGATCACGAACGAGCCGAAGGCGTCGTTGATCCTCGAGGCCCGGGCCACGTCATGCATGGCCAGCAGTGCCAGCGCCACGGCCGCGACGACGCCCCAGATCATCAGCGTCCTGATCCGCAAACGCCCGACTCCCGCCAGCACCACGATGGGCAGATAGGCCGCGATCAGCACCAGGGCCGCGAACAGCATCGGCACGGTCGCCGGCCAGACGGACTGACCCCCGTAGCCTTGGTCCGCCCGGTACAGGGCCCAGAGCGCGAGGCCCTGGCTCAGGCCGATGACCAGCCGGGCGATGGCGACGTTCCGGCCGGCCTCGTCGTGGCCCAGCCCTGCGCGTCCCGATGTCGTGGAAGTCTCGCCGCTCATGATGTCGCTCCGCCCTTGAGCCATCATGGGCGCAAATCATCGGTGGGGGAAAGGCCGTGGATCGCATCGTCCGGGCACCCGAACGTCGGGTGCTGGACGTTCAGAAACCGGTGATCGCGATAGTTGCGGTCAAGCTGAGACCCGGCGGCGATCGGTGCGTTCGGACGGCACCTCACCCGTCAGGACGCTTTCATGCCCAAGACCACGACCCCCACCACCCTCGGCAATGCCGGGGAGACCCATCAGACCGCAGGCACACCCGAAACCCGCCTGACCACCAACCACGGCGTCCCCGTTAGCGACAACCAGAACACCTTGTCGGCCGGTCCGCGCGGGCCGCACCTGCTGGAAGACTTCGTCCTGCGCGAGAAGATCCAGCATTTCGACCATGAGCGGATCCCCGAACGGATCGTCCACGCGCGCGGCTCGGCCGCCCACGGGGTGTTCGAACTGACCGAAAGCCTGGCCGACTACACCACCGCCAGGATCCTGACCGAGGTCGGCAAACAGACCGAACTGTTCACCCGCTTCTCGACCGTCGCCGGCGGCGCGGGGTCGGTCGACACGCCCCGCGACGTGCGCGGCTTTGCGGTCAAGATGTACACGACCGAAGGCAACTGGGACCTGGTCGGCAACAACATCCCGGTCTTCTTCATCCAGGACGCGATCAAATTCCCCGATCTGATCCATGCGGTGAAGATGGAGGCCGACCGGGGCTATCCGCAGGCCGCCTCGGCGCATGACACCTTCTGGGACTTCATCGGCCTGATGCCCGAGAGCACCCACATGATCATGTGGGCCATGAGCGACCGGACCATTCCTCGCTCCCTGCGGATGATCGAGGGCTTCGGCGTCCACACCTTCCGACTGATCAATGCGGCGGGCGAGGCGACCCTGGTCAAGTTCCACTGGCGGCCGCGCCTGGGCACCCAGTCGATCTGCTGGGATGAGGCGGTCAAGATCGCCGGTGCCGACCCGGATTTCCACCGCCGCGACCTGTTCGAGGCGATCGACGCGGGGGACTTCCCCGAGTGGGACCTGGCGGTTCAACTGCTGACGCAGGAAGAAGCCGACGCCCTGCCGTTCGACGTGCTGGACTCGACCAAGCTGATCCCGGAGGAGCTGCATCCTCTTCGCGTCATCGGCAAGATGACGCTGAACCGGAACCCGGACAATTTCTTCGCCGAGACCGAGCAGGTCGCCTTCCTGCCCACCAACATCCCGCCGGGCATCGACTTCTCGGAAGATCCGCTGCTGCAGGGCCGGCTGTTCTCCTATCAGGACACCCAGCTGTCGCGTCTGGGCACCGTCAACTTCCACCAGCTGCCGATCAATCAGGCCAAGGGCTGCCCGTTCCAGAACATGCAGCGCGACGGCCAGATGCAGATGCAGGTTCCCAAGGGCCGCGCCAACTATGAACCCAACAGCCTGTCCCAGGCGGGCGAGGACGGCGGCCCGCGCGAAGATCCCAAGGGCGGCTTCCGCTCGTTCGAACAGCCGGTCGAGGGGACCAAGGTCCGCATCCGCGCCGAGACCTTCGCCGATCACTATTCCCAGGCGCGGCTGTTCTTCCTCAGCCAGACCGAGCCGGAACAGGCCCATTTGGCCAGCGCCCTGGTGTTCGAACTGTCCAAGGTGACGATGGATCACGTGCGCGACCGGGTTCTGGGCAATCTCCAGAACGTCGATGCGACCTTGGCCCAGCGCGTCGCCGACGGCCTGAACGTCAAACTGCCTGCCGCCAATCCGGCCGCCAGCGAACCCTTCGACATGGACGCGTCGCCCGCCCTGAGGATTGTCGGCAAGTATCCCGACACGCTGAAGGGCCGTGCGGTAGGCATCCTGGTCACCGACGGCGCCGACGGTGCGGTCATCGATGCGGTCAAGGCGGCGGCGGAAGGCGCGGGCGCGACGGTCAAGATCGTGGCTCCAAAGATCGGCGGCGTGAAGCTGAAGGGTGGGAAGCTGCTGAAGGCCGATGGTCAGCTGGCCGGCACGCCCTCGGTGGTCTTCGACGCCGTCGCCCTGGTCCTGTCGGAAGCCGGATGTGGCGAACTGACCAAGGAGGGCGCGGCCATCGACTTCGTCGCCCATGCCTTCGGTCATCTGAAGGCGATCGGCTTCACCGCCGAGGCGAAGGCCCTGCTGGACAAGGCCAATGTCGAGCCGGATGACGGCGTTGTCGACCTGGCCGCCGGCGCGGACGCCTGGCTGACCCCGGCCGCCACGCGCCAGTGGGACCGCGAACCCAAGGTGCGCATGCTGGCGTAAACGAGCCCGCCGCCGGGTCCCGGATGGTCTCGGCGGCGGCCCGAAAGGCCTCGTTCAGTCTCGAATGGCCCGCGCGAGGTAGCAGCCGCGCGGAGCGAAGTGGACGTGGACCTGATGCGTCTTCGGATGGGTGAACCAGTGACGCAGTCGGTCGTCCAGATCGGCTCCGGGGATCGCCTCGCCCTCGATCATCAGGTTGGCGGCGTCATAAATCCGGATCGACAGCGGTCGGCGGCGGATCATCTCGGGCACGGTGTCGGCCTCGGGCTGGGTCTCTGTTGCCACCTCGCGCACGAAGATCGGGCCTGAAGCGCGATAGGGGGAGGTCGGATCGGCCAGATGGGCGTGGTTGACCAGGATCAGCCGGTCACCCGGTTCGGCATCCTGAAGGCTGACCCGGCACGGCGCGCGACCGCCCAGATCATCGGTCCAGCGACGCGCGCCGACTTCTGCCAGCTCGGCGTCGGACAGGGTGAACAGGGGCGCGAACGGGGCGAATGGAAGGGGTTCGATCTGATAGGTCACGGCGGGCTCCAACAGGTTTGAGGCCTGAGCATCGGCGGTCAATGCGCTGGTGTCTGGCGGCATTCGGACGGCGCGTTTGATGGGGCGGCTCCCTTGCGCCGGGCGATCGGCGACATCACAACACAGGCCATGAACGCGCCCTTCAAAGCCCCGCCCCACCCCGCCGATCCCGCCGCGCCGCCGCTGTGGGACCTGTCCGACCTCTATGCGTCGCGGCAGGACGCCCGCATTGCGGCCGACCTTGAGGCCGGTCGGGCGGCGGTCGCGGAACTGAACGGCTTACAGGGGCGACTGATCGCGGCCCGCGCCGACGCGAAGGCGCTCGGGGGACTGCTGGACCGGGCCATCGGCCTGTATGAGCGGACGACGGATGCCCTGGGCGGCCTCGGGGCCTACGCCTTCCTCGCCGCCTCGACGGCGCGGGACGATGCGGCGGCGAACGGGTTCGAGGCCGACATCCGCGAGAAGCTGACGGCCATATCGACCCCGACCGTCTGGCTGACGCTCGAGATCAATGCCTTGGAGGAGGCCGAAATCGAGGCGGCGCTGGTGGCTGATGCGGGTGCCTCGCGCTGGCGACCGTGGTTGCGGCGGGTACGGGCGATGAAGCCGCACGAACTGTCGGCCGAACTCGAAACCTATCTGGCCGAACACGCGCCGGTCTCGGCCCAGTGGGGGCGACTGTTCGACGAGACCCTGGCGGCCCTGCGTGCGCCGGTCGGCAAGGAAAGCCTGACGCTCGCCGAGGCCCTGAACCGACTGTCGGACCCCAAGGCGGCGAAACGCAAGGCGGCGGCCGAGGGCTTGAGCGAGGCACTGGCCGCGCGGTCATCGACCCTGGCCCTGGTGATGAACACCGTCGCGGCCGATCAAGCGCTGGAGGCCAAATGGCGCGGGTTCAAGCGTCCCGCGGACAGCCGCCACCTGGGCAACGAGGTCCATGGCGAATCCGTCGATGCGATGGCCGAGGCCGTCGCCGCCGCCTATCCGAAACTGTCGCACCGCTACTATGCGCTCAAGGCCCGGGCCATGGGCAAGGCGACGCTGGACCAGTGGGACCGCAACGCCCCGCTGGTGACGTCCAAGCCCCGCACCTATGACTGGCTGCAGGGCAAGGCCCTGGTGCTGGATAGCTTCGCCGACCTGGGCCCCGAGTTCGCCGATCGGGCCAACCGGTTCTTCGACAATCCCTGGATCGACGGTCAGGCGCGGGCGGGCAAACAGTCGGGGGCCTATGCGCATCCGGTGACCGCCAACCGCCACCCCTATGTCTTCCTGAACTGGATGGGCGAGCGGCGCGACGTCCTGACCCTGGCCCACGAACTGGGCCACGGCATCCACCAGACTCTGGCCGCCGATCGCGGCACCCTGCTGGCCGACACCCCCCTGACCCTGGCCGAGACAGCGTCCATCTTCGCCGAGGGCCTGACCTTCGATCGGCTGCTGGCGACGGCCCCGAAGGCCGAGCAGCGCGGCCTGCTGGCCGGGCGGATCGAGGACGGGTTGAACACCGTGGTGCGCCAGATCGCCTTCCACCGTTTCGAGACCCGTTTCCACGACGAGCGCGCGTCCGGCGAGGTCTCGGCCGACCGCATTGGCCAGATCTGGCTGGAGGAGATGGGGGCGTCGCTCGGTCCGGCCGTGACGCTGAATCCCGGCTACGAGCACTGGTGGAGCTATGTCAGCCACTTCGTCCACTCGCCCTTCTACGTTTATGCCTATGCGTTCGGCGACCTGCTGGTGGCGGCGCTCATGGAGACGCGACGCAAGGACCCCGAAGCTTTCACCCCTCTGTACCGTGATCTGCTCGCCGGTGGCGGGACCAGGACCTACGTCGAAGCCCTCGCCCCCTTCGGCCTCAACCCGCGTGACCCCGCTTTCTGGTCCATCGGCTGCGGCCGGCTGGAGCGGCTGGTCGATCAGTTCGAGGCGCTGGTCTGAGCTGAAGGGTAGTCGGTGGCGATTGACGACCCGGTCCGCTCGCTCGACTGTGGGGACATGAAACAGTCGCTTATGCTCGCCACCGCTTTCGCGGGTCTGGCGATTCTCGCCGCTCCGGCCTTCGCCCAGACACCGCCGCCCGCCCCGCCGACCGCCAGTCACCGTGCGCTCGCGGCCGGCTACAAGGCCCTGACCCTGTGCAGCGCGATGTTCACGGCGCGTGAGGCGCGGGCGAACCGGACGCAGGCCAGCGTCGCGGCGCATGAGTTCGTCGGCATCTATCCCGAGCTTCAGCCGCTGATCGCCGACCTGCCGGTCGAGACCTTCGAGACAGAGATCGCCGTGGCCTGGGACGAGGTCGCCCCGCCGCGTGTGGCGCAGTTCACGCCCGGCCGGGGATGTATGATCATGCCCACGGGTTTCGTCGGCGGGATGCGGGAGATCAAGCCTGTCCCCCGGCGGGCCTCGGCACCGCCCCTGCCGACCGGTACGGCGACGGGCGATGCAGCAGCGCTGGAAGCGGTTGTCGGTCAGGCCTTCGCCGGAGATTTCGGCACGGGCGCGGTGACGACCGGGGTGGTGATCCTGCAGGACGGCAGGATCGTCGCCGAACGCTATGCGCCCGACTTCGGTCCTGACATCCCGCAGCGCACATGGTCGGTGGCCAAGAGCCTGGCCGGGACCGTGATCGGGGCGGCGGTGCAGCGTGGCGAGGTCGATCCCGATGCCCCCGCCGCCATCGCCAACTGGCAGGCGACCGAGGATCCACGCCGCGCCATCACCCTGGACGCCCTGATGCGGATGAGCTCGGGTCTGACCAGCGATACGGCGGGCAACCGCACCGACGCCCTGTATTTCGGTGGGACGGCGGTGGACGAACAGGCTTCGGGCTGGCCGCTGATCGCGCCGGTCGGGACGCGGTTCCGGTATGCGAACAACGACAGCCTGCTGGCGGTCATGGCGATCGCCCCGACGTTCGAGGCCCATCCGCCGCACGCCCTGTTCGACCGGTTGGGCATGACCCACACCTGGGCCGAGACCGACTGGCGGGGCAACTACATGATGTCGAGCCAGGTCTGGACCACGGCGCGCGACCTGGCCCGGTTCGGGCAACTGTACATCCAGGACGGCGTCTGGGACGGCGAGCGGGTGCTTCCCGAGGGGTGGCGAGCGCGGGTGACGACCCCGTCGGGACCGCAGCCGCCGACCGGCACCTTCGGTTATGGGGCGACCTTCTGGCTGATGAACAGGGAGGAGGGGGTGCCCGCCGACGCCTTTTCGGCCAACGGCAACCGCGGCCAGTATGTCGTCATCGTGCCCAGCCGAAATGTCGTCATCGTCCGACGCGGCGAGGATCCTGCGGGTCAGGGTTTCAACGTCGCCGCCTTCACCCGCGACGTTCTGGCGGCCTTGAACTGAGCCTGACGCGCAACCGCCTCTTGAGCGAGCCGCCCCGGCGGCTATAAGACCCCATCTTCAGAATCCCCGGACGATCTCCCCATGGCCGACCCGCACCACGCCACCGACGCCGCCGACCATGACGCCGAGGCCTATCAGCGCGGCACGATGGCGATCGAGGAGCAGAAGGCGACCTGGAATCTGGTCCAGGCCCTGTTCAGCTGGGGTTCGGTGGCGCTTGCCGCGATCCTGGCCTTCCTGGTGATCTGGTTCCAGCCGGGCGGCAGCTTCGTCGGCGGCCTGATCGCGGGCGTGGTGATCTTCGCCGCCGGCTTCGTCTTCCTTAAGTCGGGCTCCAAGGGCCACTAAGGCCACTTTCGGCAAGGAATTGCCGCTGGGCTTGGTTATCGCGCCCACGTTTTGTCGCCAGACAGCGTTTTCTGCCTTTGACCGGCCTTTCCGTTCCAGCCTAAACCTCTCCCAAGAAACGATCTGGGAGAGTCGTATTGGGCGTCGCCATCGCCGTGACCCGCGAACGCCGTGAAGGCGAAACGCGCTGTGCCGTCACCCCGGAAACGGTGAAGAAATTCGTCGCCCTGGGCGCGACCGTCACGGTCGAGGCCGGGACCGGAGCCGGCTCGTCCTTCCCCGATGCCGACTATGTCGCGGCGGGCGCGGTGGTGCATCCGGACACCCGTGCGGTGCTCGAGGGTGCCGACATCGTTCTCAAGGTGCGCGGCCCGACGGCGCAGGAGACCAGCGCGCTGAAGCCGGGTGCCATCGTGGTCGCCCTGCTGGACGCCTACCGCGAGAAGGAAACCGTGGCGGCCATGGCGGCGGCCAACATCACCGCCTTCGCCATGGAGTTCGTGCCCCGGATCACCCGGGCCCAGGTCATGGACGCCCTGTCGTCCCAGGCCAACCTGGCCGGATACCGCGCGGTGATCGAGGCTGCGGCGGCTTACGGCCGGGGCTTTCCGATGATGATGACGGCCGCGGGCACGGTGGCCCCGGCCAAGGTCTTCGTCATGGGCGTGGGCGTCGCGGGGCTTCAGGCCATCGCCACGGCGCGGCGTCTGGGCGCCGTCGTCACCGCCACCGACGTGCGGCCCGCGACCAAGGAACAGGTCGAGAGCCTCGGTGCCAAATTCCTCGCCGTCGAGGACGAGGAGTTCAGGAACGCCCAGACGGCCGGCGGTTACGCCAAGCCGATGTCGCCCGAATATCAGGCCAAACAGGCGGTCCTCACCGGCGAACACATCAAGAAGCAGGACATCGTCATCACCACGGCCCTGATCCCCGGCCGCGCGGCGCCGGTGCTGGTCACCGCCGATCAGGTGGCGACGATGAAGCCGGGCTCGGTCCTGATCGACCTGGCCGTCGAGGCCGGCGGCAATATCGAGGGCGCAAAGTCGGGCGAGGTCGTCGTCACCCCCAACGGTGCCTCCATCGTCGGCATCGCCAACCTGCCCGGTCGGATCGCGTCGGATGCATCGAGTTTGTACGCCAAGAACCTGGTGGCGTTCGTCGGGCTTCTGCTCAAGGAGGGCGCGCTGGCGCTGGACCTCGAGGACGAGATCCTCAAGGCGGCCGTGGTCACACATGGCGGAGCCGTGGTTCATGAAGGGGTGCGGGGGTGATCGGCCGCCTTCATCCTTGGATACGTGGTGTTATCGCGCTTTTAGGCGGACTGACTTTCCTGTTCAGTTGCGGCGTCGGTCTCTGGATTTTCTTGACCGAAATTGTGGGAAAGTTTGGCGGAGACGTCTTTCACAACGGCGCTAACGACGCCGTGGCTATGATGATCGTCGGAATGTTCGGCGGTGCGGCCTACCTGTTGGCGAACATCGACCGAAAACTCGAAAAGCGAGAAGGCTGAACATGGAACACGTTGATCCCACCGTCTTCCGCCTGGCGATCTTCGTCCTGGCGATCTTCGTCGGCTACTATGTCGTCTGGTCGGTGACTCCGGCCCTGCACACGCCGCTGATGGCCGTGACCAATGCGATCTCAAGCGTCATCGTCGTCGGCGGTCTGATCGCGGCGGCGGCCGTGTCGGGCGAGGCGACCGGGGCCGACGCCTGGATCGCGAAGGGTGCCGGCGTCGCGGCTGTGACCCTGGCCAGCGTCAACATCTTCGGGGGCTTCATGGTCACGCGTCGCATGCTGGCCATGTACAAGAAGAAGGAACGCCCCAAGCCCGTCGAGGCCAAGGCATGACCTTCGATGCGCTGCTGAGCGGGGCGGCGGTGGTCGCGGCGATCGCGGCGCTGCTGACCTATGGCTGGCTGCTGGTGCGGCGGTTTCAGATGATCAGGCTGCTGACGGGTCTGGGCCTGTTCCTGACCGGCCTGGCCCTGTTCCAGGCCCCCCGGATGCTGACCCTGTCGGACGGCGACGCCCTGATCCGGCTGGCCGTCACGGCCCTGATCGTGGCCGTCGTCGCCCAGATCGCCTCCAGCCTGCGCACCCGGCCCCAATGGAACGGTGCCGAGCGGCGCACCGTTGTGGCGCATCCCTGATGGACCTGACGCCCGCAGCCCTGGCCCGACTGGCCTCGTGGATCGCCACGGGGCTGGGCGTCGGCCTGTGGGCGTGGAGCTGGATCAAGGAAACCAATCCGATCCAGAAACAGCGGTTCATGGACTGCGGCGTCGTGCTGGTCTTTGCGGCCACCCTGGTGCGGGTGGTGGTGCAGGAGCGGGAGATGACCCCGATCGACTGGGCCCTGGTCCTGCTGTCCCCCCTGTTCATCGCCGCCGCCCTGTGGCGCCTGGCGCGCACGGCCTGTCCGGGGGACGTCGAACGCCGATGACCGATCAAGATTTCAAGACACGACTGACGAAAGACTTCGGGGGAACGCCGTGAACGCATCTCTGGCCGCGCTGGCCTATCTGGTTTCCGGCGTGCTGTTCATCCTGTCGCTGCGGGGGCTGTCGAGCCCCGAGACCAGCCGTCAGGGCAATATCTTCGGCATGGTCGGGATGGGGCTGGCGGTCGCCGTGACCCTGCTGACCCTGTGGGGCTCGGGCGCGCTGGATCTGATGACGGCGGCCCTGATCGTCGGCGGCGTGGTCGTGGGCGGCGGCGGCGGAGCCCTGATCGCGGGCAAGGTCAAGATGACCGACATGCCGCAACTGGTCGCGGCGTTTCATAGTCTTGTCGGCATGGCGGCCTGTCTGGTCGCCATCGGCGCGGTCTATGCGCCCGAGGCCTTCGGCATCTCGGACGGCGAGGGCGGCATCAAGATGGTCTCGATCATCGAGCTGAGCCTGGGCGTCGCCATCGGGGCGATCACCTTCACCGGTTCGGTCATCGCCTTCGCCAAGCTGAACGGCAACATGAGCGGCGCGCCGATCATCTTGCCGGCGCGGCACCTGATCAATATCGGCCTGGCGCTGGGGTTGATCTTCCTGATCGGGCTGATGATCGGCTCCGGCGGTCAGGCGACCTGGGCCTTCTGGGGCATCTTCGCCATCGCCCTGGTGCTGGGCGCGACGCTGATCATTCCGATCGGCGGGGCGGACATGCCCGTCGTGGTGTCGATGCTGAACTCCTATTCCGGCTGGGCGGCGGCGGCCCTGGGCTTCACGCTGGAGAACATCGCCCTGATCATCACCGGGGCCCTGGTCGGATCGTCGGGCGCGATCCTGTCCTACATCATGTGCAAGGGCATGAACCGCAGCTTCATCTCGGTCATCCTGGGCGGCTTCGGCGGCGGCGACGCGGCGGCGGGCGGCGAGGCGCGGGTCGAGACGCGCCCGGTCAAGCAGGGCAGTGCCGACGACGCCGCCTTCATCATGAAGAACGCCTCAAAGGTCATCATCGTACCCGGCTACGGCATGGCCGTGGCCCAGGCCCAGCACGCACTGCGCGAAATGGCCGACAAGCTGAAGGAGGAGGGCGTCGAGGTGAAATACGCCATCCACCCGGTCGCCGGCCGGATGCCGGGCCACATGAACGTCCTGCTGGCCGAGGCCAACGTCCCCTATGACGAGGTGTTCGAGCTGGAGGACATCAACGCCGAGTTCGCATCGTGCGACGTCGCCTTCGTCATCGGCGCCAACGACGTGACCAACCCGGCCGCCAAGACCGATCCCACGTCTGCCATCTACGGCATGCCGATCCTCGACGTCGAAAAGGCCGGCACCGTCCTGTTCATCAAGCGCGGCATGGCGGCGGGCTATGCGGGAGTCGAGAACGAGCTCTTCTTCCGCGACAACACGATGATGCTGTTCGCCGACGCCAAGAAGATGGTCGAGGGAATCGTGAAGGGGCTGTGAGGCCGTCGCGCGCTTGGGAGAGCTGAGATGACCGCGCCGCGACGGCCCATCGCGCTGCTGCTTCTTGCGATCTGCCTGGCGGGCACCTCTTGTCGGCAGGCTGATCCGGTCATCCCGCGGGACCAAGGCGGGCGGATCAGTCAGGCCGACCCTGCAACTGCCTCCTTCGCCCGGGTCGAGGTACCCAAGGTGGAACGGCAAGGCGTGTGGCAGCCTGCTGCGGACGGGACCCAGATTCCGCTCTGGCCAAGTAGCGTCTCGCTAGCCAGGCCCGACACCGGCGACCGGCCCGAGGCGACGGGCAACGGCTCGCCGACCGTCGGCGGGCGGGTGTGGCACTGGGCCAGCTACGTCACCCGGCCGACCATGACGATCTATCGGCCGAAGGGGCGCAATACGGGCGCGGCGATGCTGGTCCTGCCCGGTGGCGGCTTCCACGCGGTGGCGACCGACCTGGAAGGGACCGAAATCTGCGACTGGCTCGTCGAGCAGGGCATGACCTGCGTCATGGTGAAGTACCGGACGCCTCAGGTGTGGCCGAGGGAGAACGGCCGACAGCGGCGGCCGGATGTGCTGCTGGGTCTCGAGGACGCCCAGCGCGCGATGGGACTTCTGCGCGAGCAGGCGGCCGCGTACGGCGTCGATCCGCGCAAGATCGGCGTCATCGGCTTTTCCGCCGGCGCCTATCTGGTGACGGCCATGAGCAACACCGAGGTGCGCACCTATGCCCCGACGGATGCAGCGGACCGACAATCGCCGAGGCCCGACTTCGCGATCGTCGCCTATACCGCCCGTGTGCTGGACGACAGTCTGGGGCGCAACAGTCTCGACCTCGCACCCTGGGTAAAGATCAGCCCGAACGCGCCGCCGACGCTTATCCTGCACGCGATGGACGATCCCGTGGACGACGTACGTCAGGCTATGGCGTATGCGCTGGCGTTGAACGACGCAGGCGTGCCGGTCGATATGCGCCTCTATGCGAAGGGCGGCCATGCCTTTGGCCTGCGCCCGACCGCGCATCCGGTCACCCGCGAATGGCCGGGACAGGTCGAGCAATGGTTAAGGTCTCTGGGAGCCCTGTGACCCGGACGCTATGGCAAAAGCCGGTGCCTCAGCGCCCCGCCAGGTTCCGTTCCACCTCGTCCGCGTCATAGACCTCGGCGCGATCCGGCTTTGGCCCCCGACCCAGCCGTACTTCAAGCACGGTCGAGGTGGGGGAGGGGCCGGAGATGTTCAGGCCGACGCCGACGCCCGTGCCTGACGCCCGCCAGCCGCCATAGTTGGACGATCCATAGCCGACGGACACGCTGGGCCGGATGCCACCGGCGCTGTCGGGGCGGCCGTCGATGTAGCGCTGGGTGACCTCGAACCAGTCGTAGCCGTGTTGTGACGTCAGCTGGGCGGCGCGGAGCAGGGCGCGGTCGGCGACGGGGCCGGGCGCGCCGACACCGGAATAGGTGACGCGGTATCGGTCGCTCTCGATCCGCTGCTCCGAAAAGCCTTGTCCGCCCGGTCCCATCTGTGGGCCATAGGGGGCCAGGCTGGCGCAGGCGGTCAGGGCGGAGGCGGACAGGGCGACGGCGAGAATGGACAGGCGCTTCATGGCGAGACTCCGTGTCCAAACCAAACAATCGGCCACCCGCAGCGGTTCCCTCAGTCGTCCAGGCCCATTGCCGCCTCCAGTGCCCGGAAGTCCTCAGGCGGGCGCGCACTGACCACCTTTCGCCCTCCGTCCGGGTGCGGAAAGTCCAGCGAGGCGGCGTGCAGCATGAGCCGCCCTGCACCCCGCCCCGCCGCCGTCAGGGCCCCGCCGTATTTGACGTCTCCGACCAGGGGCCGGCCGATCGAGGCCATGTGGACCCGCAGCTGGTGCATCCGGCCCGTCAGGGGCTCCAGTTCGACCAGTGCACCGTCCGGGCTCTCGGAAAGGGTCCGGTACCGACTGGTGGAGGCCTGGGCACCGGGCTCGTCGGCCGAGGCGACGCGCATGGAGCTTTCGCGGCCGACCTCGATACGCAGCAGAGGCGTCTCGATCTTTCCGGCGCGGGGCTCGGGTGCCGCCGAGACCAGGGCCAGATAGGTCTTGGTCAGTTTGCGCGCCTGGATCGCCTTGCCGAGATAGCCCGCCGCCGGCTTGGTCTTCGCCGCCAGGATGACGCCCGAGGTGTCGCGGTCCAGCCGGTGGACCAGCTCGGGCCGCTTGCCGTTCGACCGGGCGAAGGCCCAAATCAGGTCGTCCAGGGTGTGGACGTGCCGGACCCCGCCCTGGCTGGTCAGTCCAGAGGGCTTGTCGAAGGCGATCAGTTGCGCGTCCTCGAAGATCACCCACGACCGGATGGCGGCGATCTCTTCGGGGGTCAGCTCGGGCGGCGGTCGGGTTCTCACCCGGCCCCGGTTAGCGCAGCACGCCCCGCTTGCCCATGGTCCAGGCGTACCAGAGGAAGAAGACGCATCCGGCCAGGATCACGACCTGCATGATCCACGTTCCCTCCGGCATCACACTGCCGCCGTCCGACAGCAGATAGGTATAGACCAGGCTCATCACATAGGCCGCCAGAGACGCCCCAAACACCGGCACTGCCCATTTGCGCCGCACCAGCAACAGGATGCAGCCCAGCAGTCCGCCCCAAACCCCGATCGCCCAGACCGCGGTCACCCAGGCCGGCATGGCGTTGAAATAGGTGATCTGGGGATCGGTCATGCCGAACGCCCTGAGGTGTTCCTCGCCCTTCAGTTCGGTCATCGTGTAGTCCCAGCATCCGAAGGCGTTCCAGGCGATGCCCAGCACCCCCACGACCCATAGATGCCATGGCGTCTTCGGTCCGGTTGTCATGGTCCCCTCCTCGTTCTGAAAACCGCGCTAGCGCAGCAGGCCCCGCTTGCCCATTGACCAGGCATACCAGAGCAACAAGGCCGCGATCACCACGATGACCCAGGGCATATAGGTCATGACCGCCATGGCGGGCGGCAGGTCCGGCATCGGGTGCATTAGGCCGTACAGGGCGCTGGCAACTGCCCCCACGACCGAGATCGCGAAGGCCGGCACGGCCAGCCGGTTGCGCAGCAGCAGCAGGATGGAACCGATCACCGCCCCCCAGACCCCCAGGGTCCACGGCGCATACATCCACGCCGGCATGGCGTTGTAGTAGTCGATCATCGGCTGGGTCATGCCGGACTCGCGCCAGTAGGCCTCGCCCCGCGTCACGCTCATGATGAAGTCGAACCCGCCATAGGCGTTCCACAACAGCGACACGCCGCCCACGACCCACAGATGCCAAGGCGTCTTCGTTCCCACAGCCATCGTTCCCCTCCCCAGGATTTCGATTGAACCGCCAAGCTAGGCCGCAATCTACAGTCCGGCAAATGAACGGCGATCAGTTAGCGGGCGTAGACCAGCCGGCAGTCGCCCTCGATCACGGTGTAGCGACCCGTCGCGGCGTCCACGAAGGAGGTCCTGTCGTCGCGATGGCTGACCTTGCCGGTCGAGCGCCCCTGGTAGGTCTGGGTGCCGTAGGTCCAGCAGGTGACGTCGGCGGGTTTGTCGCTGAAGGTCGCATCGTTGCGCGCCCGACCGCTGTCGGTGCAGCCGGCCAGGGCGGCCGAGAGTCCCAGTGTTGCCAGGATGATCTTGGTGTTCATTCGTCCCTCCGATGTGGCCGGACCACTATTGCCTGCGTCTGCCATGAAGGCGACCCGTTTCATCCGGGGTCGGCAACCTTCCACGGCGGATCGATCCGGTTCTGGCCCGCGAAATACAGGCAAAGCCGGTTGCCGTCCGGATCGCGCAGCCAGGCCTCGCGCCACAGCCACCTCTGATCCACCGGCCCGCTGTCGAACACCATTCCCGCCGCCTTCAGCGCCGTGACCCGCGCGTCCAGATCGGCGCATTCGAAATAGATCCCCGTCCCGTTCGGCGTCACGGCATCGGCCAGATGGATCGAGAACGTCGCCGCGCTCTGACCCGCCCCGGCCGGACAGACGAACCTGGCATAGTGCGGGCTCGACACAATCAGGGTCAGTCCTAACCGCTGGTAGAAGTCCCGCGACCGGGCGATATCGGTGACCTCGACCGTGACCTGATTGAGGTTCATTCGCCGGCGTCCTCCATCGCCGCACGCATCGCCGTCCAGCGTTCCAGCCGCGCCTTGACCTTCTCCTCGTGACCCTCGCCCTTGGGCTTGTAGAAGGTGCGGCGTTCCATCTCGTCGGGGAAGAAGTTCGCGCCCGAGAAGCCTTCCGGGGTGTCGGGATCGTACTGGTAACCCTTGCCGTAGCCGAGCGACTTCATCAGCTTGGTCGGGGCGTTGCGGATGTGCGCGGGGGGCATCAGGGAGCCGGTCTCGGCCGCCGCCTTCTTCGCCGCCTTGAAGGCTTCGTAGACGCCGACCGACTTGGGCGCAGTGGCCAGATGCACCACCGCCTGGGCGAGGGCCAGTTCGCCTTCGGGGCTGCCGAGGAAGTCGTAGGTGTCCTTGGCGGCGTTGGCGACCAGGATGGACAGGGGGTCCGCCTCGCCGATGTCCTCGACCGCCATCCGCACGATCCGGCGCGCCAGATACAGGGGGTCCTCGCCGCCATTCAGCATCCGCGCCAGCCAGTACAGGGCCGCGTCGGGGTCCGAGCCGCGCACCGACTTATGCAGGGCGGAGATGAGGTTGTAGTGTTCCTCGCGCGACTTGTCGTAGGCGGGGGCCCGCTTCTGCAAGGTGCCGGCCAGCCCCTGGACATCCAGCATGACGTCGTCGGGCAGGGCGAACAGCACCTCGGTCATGGTCAGCAGATATCGCCCGTCCCCGTCGGCCAGGGCCAGCAGGGCGTGGCGCGCCTCGGCCGTCAGGGGCAGGGGCTTGCCCTCATGGGTCTCCGCCCGGATCAACAGTTGATCCAGTGCCGCATCGTCCAGCCTATTCAACACATAGACCTGCGACCGCGACAGCAGTGCCCCGTTCAGTTCGAACGACGGGTTCTCGGTCGTGGCCCCGACCAGCGTCACCACCCCCTCCTCGACGAAGGGCAGGAAGCCGTCCTGCTGGGCCCGGTTGAAGCGGTGGATTTCGTCGACGAACAGCAACGTCGATTGCCCCGCCGCCCGTCGCATTCGCGCCGCCTCGAACGCCTTCTTCAGGTCCGCGACGCCGGAGAATACCGCCGAGATCTGCTGGAACTCATATCCCGCCGCCTTGGCCAGCAGGCGCGCGATCGTGGTCTTGCCCGTGCCCGGCGGACCCCACAGGATCATCGAGCCCAGCCGCCCGGCCTCGACCATCCGCCGGATCGGCCCGCCCTCGCCCAGCAGGTGATCCTGACCCACCACCTCGTCGAGCGTTCGGGGCCTCAGCCGGTCGGCCAGCGGGGCGTCGGGGGGCAGTATGCCGGAGGCTTCAAACAGATCGGTCATGAACGCTCAGAGATAGGCGTTCGCGACCGGCATTTCACCTTGCGAATGGAGCCTAGCTGACCCGGCCTGTCATGATGCGGCCCTGACGCTGGATCACGACTTCCGAACCGCGCGCGGCCTGGGTGACGGCGGCCAGGTCGCGGGCGGGCCGTCCGTCGACTCTCAGCACCACGTCGCCGCGCTGGAAGCCGTTGCCGGAGGCGTAGGTGCCGCGCGGGGCACTGACGATGATGACCCCTTGCGCGAACGGATCGCCGCCCAGCCGGTCGGCGAGCGCGGGCGTCAGGACGGCGGCCTCGGCACCGGCGAACGAGCCCCGACGGATGGTTTCGGGCACCACCTTGGTATCGCCGGGCAGGGGTTGGACCCGGGCATTGACCGTCACCGGCCGTCCGTCGCGCAGCAGGGAGATGGCGACCGTGTCGTTGGGGCTGTGGGTGCCGATGCGGAAGTTCAGGCCGCCTTGGTCGTTGACCTCCTGGCCCGCGACGGCGGTGATGACGTCGCCGTCCTGGATGCCCGCGCGGGCTCCCGGCCCACCGGCATAGAGTTCCGTGACGATCAGACCCTGGGGTCGGTCCAGACCCAGGCTGCGGGCGATGTCTGCGGTGACGCTGTCGCCCTTCACCCCCAGCCACGGCCGGACCACGCTGGAGGCGCCGCCGAGGGCCGAGTCCACCACCCGCCGCACCATCGACGCCGGCACCGCGAATCCGACCCCGGCCGAAGAGCCCGAGCGAGAGAAGATTGCCGTGTTGATGCCGATCACGTCGCCGTCCATGTCGACCAGGGGCCCGCCCGAGTTGCCCGGATTGATCGCCGCGTCGGTCTGGATGAAGGAGCCGGAATCGCTGATCCCGGTCTCGGTGCGGTTCAGGGCCGAGATGATGCCGTTGGTCACGGTCTGGCCCACCCCGAACGGATTGCCGATGGCCAGCACCAGGTCGCCGACCTCCTGCTCTTCCTGGTCGTCGATGGCCAGGACGGGCAGGGCACCGGTCACGTCCTCGAGCTGAAGCACGGCGATGTCGGAGCGTTCGTCGGCCAGGATGACGCGGGCCGCGAACTCGCGCCGGTCGTTCAGCACGACGCGGATCGCCTGGGCATTCTCGATGACGTGGTTGTTGGTGACCACAATCCCGTCGGAGCGGACAATGACGCCCGACCCCGCCGATTCCGCCACCCGCTGTTGGGGCATGCCGCCGCCGAAGAACTGGAAATAGGGGTCGCGCACCGTCTGGACCGTCCGCGCCGAGATGTTGACCACCGCCGGCGCCGCCTCGCGCACCACAGGGGCGAAGCTGGACTTCATCTCCATGGCGCTGCCCGGAACCTGGCGGCTGTTGGGCTCGGCGAACACGCCCTCCTGGGCCTTGGAACTGTTGGCGTTGCCGCAGGCGGCGAGCGTCAGGGCGGCGGCGAGAACGAGGCTGGAGGATTTCATGCGATCTCGGGTCATGGGCGTCAGTCGGGATTGAAACGGCGGTGGCCCGCAGGCCGGACAGGCATATCTGTCCCCTATTTCGTCGGGATCAAGGCGTCGGAACCTGATCCGCCCCGGCCGCCATCACCCCGGCGGCGACCATTCCGGTGGCGCGAGGTCAAAGCCCGCGAAATCGAACCCCGGCGCGACGGTACAGCCGCACAAGGTCCATTCGCCGGTCGTCCGCGCCGCCTGCCACGCCCCCGTCGGCACCACGCCCTGCGGCCTCTGTCCCGCGTTCACGTCAGGCCCCAGGATCACGGTCCGCCGCCCGCCCTCGTCCGCGATCTCCAGCTCCAGCGGCGCGCCCAGATAGAAATGCCAGAGCTCGGCCGCGTCCACGCAATGCCAGTGCGACCGCTCGCCCTCGCCGAGCAGGAAATAGATCGCCGTCCCGACCGAACGCCCGTCCACCTCGCGCGGGTCGCGAAACGTCTCGCGATAATGCCCGCCCTCGGGATGGGGCTTGAGGTCGAGCAGGGCGATGATCTCGGGGGCGGTGAGCATGGGAATCAGCCTCGGCGTTCAGCCCACTCTACCTGCTCGATACCCTGCTTGCCGAAAAGCTACCGCCCCCGCGTCAGCGCCCGGTATTCGACCAGCCGTTCCTTGTCGCGGCGGACCTGGTCGCCGACGGTGTTGTCGACGTCCAGCGAGGCGTAGCGGACCCAGCCCTCGACGCCCAGCTTGTCCTTCACGGCCGCCATCGGTGTCTGCCAGCGATAGAAGGACAGCCAGGACACGGCCAGGGTCAGGACCGCGCCCAGACCCTGTAGCGCCCGGTATCCGATCTCGTCGGTGCCCGGCACGGGCCAGAAGCCCAGCACCAGCAGGCCGACGATCATGACCAGCACGGTCGAGAACCCGCCGAACCAGCCCATCCAGTACCGTTCGCGCCGGGTGCGCCACAGCTCCATCTGGGTGAATTTTTCCAGGTACTCCATCCGCGCCCCGATCCACATGGTCAGCCGGGTCAGGAACAGGGCGCGCTGGCCCCAGCCCTTGCCGTCCTGGGCGAACTGGGTCTCGGCCTGGTCGGCCATGGCGCGGGCGTTGGTGAACAGGTTCTGGAGCTCGCGCGTCCGCTGGACCACCTCGCGCGACAGTTCGTACGAATCGTTCTCCAGCCGGAACCGGTACTGGATGAACAGGATGCTTGAGATGCCGAAGAACAGTCCAACCACGATCAGCATGGCCAGGGCGGCCAGACCCAGCCCACCGGCCTGCGATCCCGTCCACTGCTCGAAGAAGGTCGGCCCCAGGATGGCCAGCAGGACGAATCCCAGGATCGACAGCCCCTGGGTCAACCGCTTGACCGCCACATGGACCCGCAGGGCGTTGAACACCCGGCGGCCATAGCCATAGATTCGGCCGCGCATATCGGCCTCGACCGGGAAACGCTCTTCGATCTGGCGGCGGAACAGGACGTGGAAGCGGTCCGGCTTGTTCTCGTTTTCCCAGAAGGGAAAGATGTCGAGCGGCTGGTTGAAATACTCGTCGATGTTGCGCGAGATCACTTTGATGGCGACGGGGTCGAGGGTGAAATAGTCGCTTTCCTGAATGGGTCTCAGGATGCCGTCATCCGACACCGACGGGCGCGGCGTGGGCGCGGGCGTGGCCGGCGGTGGTGTGCGCTGGTGGGGGATGTCGAGCGGCGCCTCCTGAACACCGGTCCCCTGATAGGCGGCGGACTGCGACGCCGGGATCGGCTGCACTCCGGTCGGCAGTTCGCTGGACCCCGTCATGGGGTGTTGCGGCGAATGCGAAGGATCGTCGTGCGACATGGCGGCGGTCAGCCCTTGAAGTTCAGCCCCAGCCTAGCAGAACGACCCCTGGGGCCGGGCGACGTTCCCTTGAGGCGCGAAGCCGCGCCACCGTTCAGGTATCGCCGTTAACCGTAAGCGGGGGCAAGTGACGTTTCGTTCAGGCGGCCGGTCCGATAGCCGGCCAGCAAAAAGGCCGCCCGTTGCGGGGCGGCCTTTTCAAATCCAGGGTCGCGAAACCCGTGCTTAGGAGCGGTTGCCACCACCGGCGGCACCGGGACCCGGCACGCGGGGCTTCGGAGGCGGCAGCAGGCCTTCGCGCTGCATGCGCTTGCGGGCCAGCTTGCGGGCGCGACGAACGGCCTCGGCCTTCTGGCGGGCGCGCTTCTCCGAGGGCTTCTCGTAATGCACGTGGCGCTTCATTTCACGGAAGCTGCCTTCGCGTTGCATCTTCTTCTTGAGGGCTTTCAGCGCTTGATCGACGTTATTATCGCGAACGAAAATCTGTACCAGGTTGAACTCTCCTTTGGCCGCCCGCCGCGTCCTGTGAGGGAGACGGGCAGACAAATAAAATCTCACCTCGCGGGCGACAGCCCGGCGAGCGAAGGCGGGCCAATACACCAGTGGTCGCGCGGTGTCCATATCGAGAGCGGCCAAACTGCGCGTGATGTCGCAAGGCGGCCGCCGGGCTCGCAACGCCCGGCCGGTGGGCGTATTCTACAGCCATGACCACGGCCGCCCACATCCCGAACGAGGCCCCCCAGGGCGACTGGGCCGACCGGATGGAGCAGTCCGTGCTGGACGCCGCCCTGCCGCTGGCCCCCCGCCTGGGCTGGAACGGCCGGCTGGTCCGGGCCGCGTGCAAGGCCAATGGCCTGTCGGAGGGGGATCAGGACCTACTAATGCCCAACGGCGCGCGCGACCTGGCGGCCCTGCTGTGGCGACGCCATGACGCGGCGGCGATGCAGGCCCTGGCCGAGGTCGATCCGGCGACGCTGAAGATCCGCGAGCGAATCGCCCGTGCCGTCTCGGCCCGCCTGGAAGCCGCTGCGGCGGACGGCGAGGCGGAAAAGCGTGCCGCCGGCTTCATGGCCCTGCCGACCAACGCCGATCTGGCGCTGAGCCTGACGTGGGACACCGCGGACGGCCTGTGGCGCTGGGCCGGGGACACGGCGACGGACTGGAACCACTATTCCAAGCGGGTGATCCTGTCGGGCATCCTGGTCCCGGCCATGACGATGCGTCTGTTCGACGGCCGCGAGCGCGCCGAGGCCTTTGTCGCCGCGCGGATCGAGAACGTCATGACCTTCGAGAAGTGGAAGGCCGGCAAGGATTTCGAGGCTCCGCTGCGCCGGGTGACGGATGTGCTGAGCCGGTTGCGGTACCGCTGAGGACCTAAGGTCTCGCAGCCTCGGCGGCGGCAGCCGCATCAGCCCGGTTGTCTCTGAGGGCTGCATCCTTGCCGATCTGATAGCCGATGGCGGAAAAGCCGATCGCGACAGCGCCCACGGCGGATATTGCCACGCCCAGTTTGGCCCCGGGGCGGCTTCTGAATTTGGGCGTCGACAGCAAGACGGCGATGGCGACCAGCAGCAGAACAGGAGCAAGAAACGACAGCGTCATGCCCGCATCATGACAGGCTTTGCTGTATGCTCAAGCTTCGGCCGTCATGCCAAAGGGCCGACCCTGTTCACATGCGCCATCTTCCGGCCAGGCCGCGCCTCGGCCTTGCCGTACAGATGCAGGCGCGCGTTCGGCTCGGCGGCCAGCCCCGCCCACTGATCGACCTCGTCGCCCAGCAGATTGGTCATCTCGACGCGGGCGTGGGCCTCGGTGGGGCCGAGCGGCCAGCCGGCGATGGCGCGGATATGCTGCTCGAACTGGTCGCAGATGCAGCCGTCCTGGGTCCAGTGGCCGGTGTTATGGACGCGCGGGGCGATCTCGTTGACCAGCAACCGGCCCTCGCCGAGGTCGAACAGCTCGATCCCCATCACGCCGACATAGTCGAGGCCGTCGAGGATGTCCGTGGCGATCTCACGCGCGCGGGCGTCGGTCACCGTGTCGACGGCGGCGGGCGCCGTGGTGACACGCAGCACCCCACCCGAATGCTCGTTCTCGCCCAGGGGATAGACCGCGACCGATCCATCGTGGCCGCGTGCGGCGATGATCGACAGTTCACGGGTGAAGGCGGCGCGGGCTTCCAGGATGGCGGGGCGGCCGCCGATGGCGGCGAAGGCCTCGGCGGCCTCGTCGGCCGAGGCGACCCAGGCCTGGCCCTTGCCGTCATAGCCGTCGCGGCGGGTCTTGAGCAGGGCAGGCGTGCCGAGCGTCTCAAGCCCCGCGATCAGGTCGTCCAGCGTATCCACGGCCACGAAATCGACGGTGGCGGCGCCGACGGCATTGAGGAAGGTCTTCTCGTCCACCCGGTCCTGGGCCACGGCCAGGGCGGTCGGGCCGGGCGCCACCAGGGCACCGCCCTCGGCCAGTTGCTCGATCGAGGCGGAGGGCACGTTCTCGAACTCGAACGTCACCACGTCGCAGGCGCGGCCCATGATGGTGAGCGCCGCCGGATCGTCATAGGCCGCGACGAACTGGCCGCGCGACACGCGAGCCGCCGGGCAGTTTTCCTCGGGGTCCAGGATCAGGACGTCGAACCCCAGGCGCGACGCCGCCTGGGACAGCATCCGGCCGAGCTGGCCACCGCCGATGATGCCGATGGTCGACCCGGGGGGCAGGGGCAGGGCGAGCTCGGCCAATCAGTCCTCGACCGTCTCGGCGACCGCGTCGGTCTGGGTGGTGCGGTAGGCGGCGAGTCGCTCGGCCAGCGCATCGTCCGACAGGGCGAGGATCTGCGCTGCCAGGATGCCCGCGTTCTTGGCCCCGGCCTCGCCGATGGCCAGGGTGGCGACGGGGACGCCGCCTGGCATCTGGACGATCGACAGCAGCGAATCCATGCCCTTCAGCGCCTTTGATTCCACCGGCACGCCCAGCACGGGCAGGTCGGTCATGGACGCAGCCATGCCGGGCAGATGAGCGGCACCCCCGGCCCCGGCGATGACGACCTTGAACCCGGCGGCCTTGGCACACGTCGCGAAGTCATAGAGACGCTTTGGCGTGCGGTGGGCCGATACGACCCTGGCTTCCCAGGCCACGCCCAAGGTGTCCAGCGAATCGGCCGCGTGTTTCATCGTCGGCCAGTCGGACCGACTGCCCATGATGATGGCCACCGGCGGGGTCGAAATCGCCATAACGCTCAGGTTCTCGCGCGCGTGAAGGCGGCCGGTTACAGCACCCGCGTTGCGCCCGCAACCGAGGGCTCTAGGATAGTTGGACGCGTACTCGGGTGAGTCGCGAATTCTGCGGAGTTTCGCCGACCGTGACCGATACGGCCGCTGCCGATCTGAAGGCCGAAATCGAGCGCCTGCGTGCCGAGGTCGAGGTCCTGCGCGCCCGCGCCGAGGCGGCCGAGGCGGCGGCGGATCACGACGTCCTGACCCCGGCCCTGAACCGGCGCGGCTTCGTCGCCGCCATGCAGCAGACCATGGCCTATTGCATCCGCTACGACGCCCCGGCGGTGCTGCTGTATCTCGACCTCGACGGCTTCAAGGGGGTCAACGACCGGCTGGGCCACGCGGCGGGGGATGCTGCCCTGATCCATGTCGCCGAACTCCTGATGGAGAATGTCCGGGCCTCGGACGCCGTCGGCCGGCTGGGCGGGGATGAGTTCGGCCTGTTGATGCTGAATGCCGGGATCGAGGAGGGTCGCGAGAAGGCCAAACGGCTGGCGCAGACCCTGGACACCGAGGGCTTCGACTGGAACGGAGAAAAGGCGGAACTGGGCGGCTCCTTCGGCGTCCGCGCCTGGGCCAATCAGGACGATCCCGAAATCTGGCTCGCCGAGGCCGACGCCGCGATGTGGGTCCGGAAGCGGTCACGTTAGCTGTGTTCTTCCCCCGTCCTTTACGGGGGAAGTGGCCCGTCGCTTGCGCAGCAAGCCAGGGTCGATGGGGGAAGTCTTCTTTCTTCGCCGTGCAGAACAAAAACCCCCATCGACCCTGGTCTCGCTTCGCTCGACGCCGGGCCACTTCCCCCGCTGCGCGGGAGAAGAATGCCAATCCACTCGCCGATGCCACCCGCCACGGCATGATCGTGCGCGATTTGACCTTCGCTGACGGGGCGACCAGCTTGACCGTCGTTCCCCAAGGAGTTTCCCGCCCCATGTCGATCGTCGACGCCCCCACCTTGAGCAAGCCGACCGCCTCGACCCTGTCGCTGATCGGCAAGACCCCGATGATCGAGGTGACCCGCATCGACACCGGCAAATGCCGCCTGTTCCTCAAGCTTGAGGCCCAGAACCCCGGCGGCTCGATCAAGGACCGGATCGCCGTCGAGATGATCGAGGCGGCCGAACGCGAGGGCTGGCTCAAGCCCGGCGGCACGATCGTGGAGGCGACGGCGGGCAACACCGGTCTTGCCCTGACCCTGGTGGGCCAGAACAAGGGCTACAAGGTCCTGCTGGTCATTCCCGACAAGATGTCTAAGGAAAAGATCCAGCACCTGCGGGCCATGGGCGCCGACGTGCGACTGACCCGTTCGGACGTCCCGCACGGACACCCCGACTACTACACCGACATGGCCGAGCGGCTGGCCCAGCAGATTCCGGGCGGCTATTTCGTCAACCAGTTCGCGAATGATGCCAACGCCCTGGCCCATGTGAAGACCACCGGTCCCGAGATTTGGAAACAGATGGACCATGAACTCGACGCCTTCGTCGCGGGGATCGGCTCGGGCGGGACCATCACGGGCATCGGCCGGTTCCTGAAGAGCGTGGGATCGAAGGCCGAGATCATCCTGGCTGACCCGGTCGGCTCGACCCTGGCCGGCATCGTCAACGAGGGCGTTCCTGGGCCTGAGGGCAGTTACACCGTCGAGGGGATCGGCCAGAATTTCGTGCCGGACACCGCCGACATGAGCCTGATCGACCGCGCCTATTCGATCCCCGACGCCGAGGCGATCGCCACGGTGCGCGAACTGTTGCTCAAGGAAGGCATCCTGGCGGGCTCGTCATCGGGCACATTGATCGCGGCGGCCCTGCGCTGGTGCCGCGAACAGACCGAGCCAAAGAAATGCGTGACCTTCGTCTGCGACACCGGGGCGAAATATCTGTCCAAGGTCTACAATGACGCCTGGCTGGCCGATCAGGGGCTCGGCGACGACCCGATCCAGGGCAATCTGGCCGACCTGATCGGGCGCAAATACGAGAACGGCGAGGTCGTGGTCTGTGGTCCCGACGACAGCCTCGATTCGGCCTTCAAGCGGATGCGGTCCAACGACGTGTCGCAACTGCCGGTGATCCAGGACGGCCGGCTGGTCGGCATTCTGGACGAAAGCGATCTGGTCCACGTCATGAATACCGACGAGATCACCCGCGCCGAACGCTTCAAGAAGCCGGTGTCGTCGGCCATGACCCGCGATCTGGACACGGTCCAGGTGGGCGAGTCCCTCGACGCCCTGATCCCCCTGTTCGACCGGGACCGGGTGGCGATCGTGCTGGACGGCGAGAAATTCGTCGGCCTGATCGCGCGGGTCGACCTGATCAACCACCTGAGCCTGAACCGGTAATCGATTGAGGATCAATCGCCGACAGGGACTGATGGGAGCGGCGGCGCTGACGGCGGTCGGTGGCGTGGCGCGGGCCCAGTCCGGCGAGCGGGTCGCGGCCGGGAGCTATCCCAGCGGTGGCGAGGACATCACCGTGGTGCAGTTCAGCCCGCCGTCGGAGGGTCTGCCCATGGCGGGGGCGGGAATCCTGCTGCTGCACGGCGGCGGCGGGGCGGCGCTGGAGATCCGGCGCTGGTACGAGCATGCGGTGCGGCTGGCGGCACGGGGTTACACGGTCGCCTTCCCGGCCTGGTTCGGCGCCGATACCGAGGGACGGCGTCAGGGGCGCGGCGGGTTCCAGCGTCAGGCGGCACTGGACGGATTCAACTGGCTGGCCGCCCAGCCCGGCGTCGATGCAAGCCGGATCGGGATCATGGGGTTCTCGCGCGGTGCCTATATGGCCGGGGAACTCGGCTTCTCGGACGCCCCGGCGCGGGCCGTGGTCGCGATCGCCGGCGGGGGGCGGCGCGAGGTCGCGGAAATCCTCAGGAAGCCACCGACCCTCCTGATCACGGCCGACGGCGATCCGCTGGTCGGGCTGGGCGCGGTCCGCAACTGGGAACGCACCCTGCGTCGCGCAGGCGTCGACACCGAACTGGTCGTGCTGGATGCCGATCATCATGTCCCCGAGCCGGCGGAGTGGCGGGCCATCTTCGACACCGCCCACCGATTTCTGCGCGACGAACTGGCCGCGTCATGAGGCGGCGCGATCTGGTCGCCGGCGGGATCATGCTGATGGCGGCTCCGGCCGCGGCCCGGACCGCGCCCGACGGCGTCATCACCGAACGTGTCACCTATGTCAGCAACGGCCGGACGATCCGCGCCGTGGCCTTCCGACCAGCCGTGCCGAACGGCCGGGGCGTCGTCTATCTCCATGGCTCAGGCGGGATGGGGATCGACCAGCTGGCCTTCGCCCGACGGTTCGCGGAGCGGGGCTATCTGTCGCTGGCCCCGACCTATCTGGACGCCGCGGACGACGACATCGTGCGGCGCGAACCGGTGATGGAGGCCTGGCGCGACTGTGCCCGCGACGGGGTCGAATGGCTGATCAGCCAGGGCGTGGATCGCGGCCGGACAGGCATTGTCGGCTATTCCCTCGGCTCGTTCATCGCCGTGGACGGCGCGCTGGGCGACAGTCGCGCGGCGGCGGCCGTGGCTGTCTGCGGCGGCTGGGACGTCTATATTCCTCGCCACCCCGCCCGACGAATCCCCGTACTCATCGTCCGCTCCGAAAGGGACCGGGTGGTCTCGCCGGCCTCGACCCAGCGCTGGCGGCGGTTCCTGATGGACGAAGAGATCCCGGTGCGCGTTCAGGTCACACGCGGCGCCGGCCACCTGATGAACGCTACCCAGTGGACCGAGGTCTCGGACCGCTGCCTCGACTTCTTTGACCAGACCCTCGCCTGACAGGATCCCACCATGGCCAGCCTCAAGAACAGCCAGGGCTTTTCGACCCGTGCCATTCACGCCGGACAGCGGCCGGACCCGACCACGGGCGCGGTCATGACCCCGATCTACGCCACCTCGACCTACGCTCAGGAAAGTCCGGGGGTGAACAAGGGTTATGAGTACGCCCGGGGCAAGAACCCGACGCGCGAGGCGTTCGAGGGCTGTATCGCCGATCTGGAAGGCGGGGTTCAGGCGTTCGGCTTTGCCTCCGGCATGGCTGCGACGTCGACGGCGCTGGAGTTGCTGGACGCAGGGAGCCACATCGTCACCGGCGATGACCTGTACGGTGGCTCGTGGCGGCTGTTCGAGCGGGTGCGGCGGCGCTCGATGGGGCTGGATTTCGCCTATGTCGATCTGTCGGACCTCGCGGCGGTCGAGGCGGCGATCACCGACAAGACAAAGATGCTCTGGGTCGAAACCCCGACCAACCCCCTGATGAAGATTGCCGACATCGCGGCCCTGTCGAAGATCGCAAAGACCCACGGCCTGCTGCTGGTCGTCGACAACACCTTCGCCACGCCCTTCTGCCAGCAGCCGCTGAGCCTGGGCGCCGACGTCGTCATGCATTCGGCGACCAAATACCTGAACGGCCATTCCGACATCATCGGCGGGGTGCTGGTCGCCCGGGACGCCGAGGTCGCGGCCCAGCTGAAGTTCCTGCAGAACTCGGTCGGCGGCGTCATGGGGCCGTTCGACGCCTTCCTGGCCAACCGGGGGCTGAAGACGCTCGGCCTGCGGATGAAGGCCCACTGTTCCAACGCCATGGCCGTCGCCAACTGGCTGGAGGACCGCGCGGCCAAGGGCGCCGGCATCGCCCGCGTCATCTATCCCGGCCTGATCACCCATCCCCAGCATGAACTCGCCGCTTCCCAGATGTCGGGTTTCGGCGGAATGGTGTCGGTGGTGCTGGACGGCGATCTGGACCGCACCAAACGCGTTCTGGAAAGCGTCCGCGTCTTCACCCTGGCCGAGTCGCTCGGCGGTGTCGAAAGCCTGGTCAATCACCCCGCCATCATGACCCACGCCAGCGTCCCCAGGGAACTGCGCGAGGCCGGCGGCGTCACCGACACCCTGATCCGCCTGTCGGTCGGTGTGGAAGACGTCGAGGACCTGATTGCGGATCTGGATCAGGCGCTGGCGGCCTAGAAGCTCCAGGTCAAGGCCAGCACCGCCTGGCCGTCGCCGCTTTCGCCCAGGGCCGCCGCGTTGTCGGTGTCGTACCAGTGCAGGTCGGCTGAGACCGCAGAGGTCAGGGCGTAGGTGATCCCGGCCTGCCACCAGCCATAGTCGGGCGCGCCGACCTGATCCTGAAATCCGACCACTGCGTCGGCCGACAGTTTCGGGGTGATGGCCCAGGCCAGCGAGGTCTGGCCCCAGACGGCGTCCTCGGCCGCGCCTTCGTAATCGGGCGACCCGCCGACCAAGGCGACGACCGTGGCGGGGCCGAAAGACCGCGTCGCCTGGGCCGAGACCTGCCAGTTGTCGACGTCGCCCGACCCGCCGAAATAGCTGATGCGCGAGGCCGCGATCTGCCAGGCCCATCCGGCCCATGTGGGTTGAAGTCCGACCGAGACGTCGACCTCGTAATCGCTGTCGGCCACGGCGGCCGTGTTGGCGGCGACGCTGGCGTAGAAGAGGCCACGGCTCCACTGAGCCGTGCCGACCCCCTCGACGTCATCCTGGCCCCGGACTGTGCCGCGCCGGACGTAGTCGGTGGTCACGCCCAGCGTGAAAGCCCAGGTGGGCGTGGGTGGGTTTGCGGACGTCGTCCCCTGCGCCAGCACCGGCGCGGCCGACATCCAGGCCGCCCCCGCGATGGTCAGGCCCCATCTCCAGACCATATCCTGTCCCTCCGGCCGCTGCGTGGACAAGCTTTACCATAAGCGACTGCAGGCGGGACAGGGAAGGCCGGGGCCCGATCCGAAGATCAGGCCCCGAACCCGTCAGGATCAGTTGGGCATCGACACCGTGTCGGTGACGTGGATCACGCCGTTGGATTGGAACACGTCGGCCTGGGTCACCGTCGCGACGCCGCCCTTCTCGTCGGTCAGCATGACGGACGAGCCTTGCAGGGAGGCGGTCAGGATGCCGCCCTCGACGGTGGTCAGTTCGGCCTTGCCGCCGCCCGCGTTGATCATGCCGATCAGCTGTTCGGCGGACACCCGACCGGCGACGACGTGATAGGTCAGGATCTTGGTCAGGGTCGCCTTGTTGGCGGGCTCGACCAGGGTTTCGACGGTGCCGGCGGGCAGTTTGGCGAAGGCGGCGTCGGTCGGGGCGAAGACGGTGAACGGACCGGGGCCCGACAGGGTCTCGACCAGGCCGGCGGCCTTGACGGCTGCGACCAGGGTCGTGTGGATCGGCGAGTTGACGGCGTTCTCGACGATGGTCTTGTTCGGATACATGGCCGCGCCGCCGACGGTAACGGCGGCCTGGGCGTGGCCGGAATGGTCCATCGACTGGGCGAGGACGGGGGCGGCGCCGATCAGGGCGGCGGAGGCGAGGGCGGCGATGGCGACGCCGCGAAGCGATACTTTGGTCATGGGACGACATCCTGAAAGACGGCCGCTGTCTGCGGTCGAGATCAAGGACGTGGGCTGGAGCGTCACAGATGCAGGACGCGGCATCTGGCCGCGCGCAGGAACCAAATCAGAAGGCGACGCTGAGCGACGCCACCAGCGCGCCGTCGTACTGTTCGCCCGCATCGCCGGCATCGGTGTCGTGCCAGCGCAGATCGGCTTCCAGGCCGTCGCGGACTTCCCAGGTCACACCCGCATTCCAGCCAGTATAGTCGACGGCATTGTCCTGTTCACGACGGCCCAGGGCGGCCGAGCCGGTCAGACGATCAGTGAACGCCCAGGCGAGGTTTGCCTCGACCCAGGTCCACGCCTTGACCGAGCCGGCACCGTCCGGCGAATGCTGAAGCCGCAGACCGGCCTCGGCGGGGCCGACCGCACGGCTGACGTCGGCGGTGAACTCCCAGGCGTCGTCATCGACGCCGGTGTCGGACCCGACCCGCCATTTGTGTGTGACGTCCAGATTGACCGCGAACCCCATGACCTCGGGCGACCATCCCGCGAAAGCCTCGAGTTCGAGGTCTGACCCGCCGCTTTTGATCGTCTCGAACCCGCCCCCGGCGTAGAAGGATCCGAAGGCCCGCGTGGCATCGCCCATCAGGGCGGGGTCGCCGCCGCTCTTGGACGCGTCCTTGGACCGGTTGTCGGTCGCAGCGGTGAAATCGAAGGCCCAGCCGTCGTCCTGGGCCAGGACGGGGGTGGCGGTCAGGGTGCCGAGGGCGGCGAGCGGGATGCAGAAGTGGCGGATCATCCGCCCACGGTCTAACCGACGATGGCCTTTCTGGCGAATTGATCCGTGGCCTGCGCATATTCGTCGCGCAGGCGGCGCACCAGTTCGGCGGTCGGCAGGACGTCGTGGATCGTGCCTGCGCCCTGGCCGGCGGACCAGACGGTCTTCCACGCCCGGGCCTCCTCGCCCATGTCCAGCTTGTGTTCGGGCAGGTGTTTCGGATCGATGCCGTTGGCCTCCAGCGACTTGGTCATGAAGTTGGCCGGGATGCCGGACACCGCCGGGGTGTGGACGATGTCGGTGGCACCCGAATCGATGATCATGGCCTTGTAGGCGTCCTGGGCCTCCGACTCGGTCGTGTTGATGAACCGGGTGCCCAGATAGGCGAAGTCGGCTCCCATCATCAGGGCCCCCGCCACGTCCTGACCCGTCGACAGACAGCCCGACAGGATGATCGTGCCCTCGAAGAACTGGCGCACTTCGTTGACCAGGGCGAAGGGGTTGATGATCCCCGCATGGCCGCCCGCGCCGTTGGCCACCAGGATCAGACCGTCGACGCCCGCCTTGGCGGCATTCTTCGCGTGGCGGACGTTGGCGATGTCGTGAAAGACGACCCCGCCGTAACCATGGACCGCATCGACCAGATCCTTGACCGCGCCCAGCGAGGTGATGACCAGCGGCACCTGATGCTCGACCGTCACGGCCAGATCGGCCATCAGCCGGTCGTTCGATCCATGGACGATGTGGTTGACCCCGAACGCTGCCGCATCCGGATGCAGCCGCGACTTGATCTCGACCAGCCAGTCCCGATAGCCCTCGGTGGTGCGCTGGTTCAGCGACGGGAAGGTGCCGATGACGCCGGCGTTGCACGCCTCGACCACCAGGTCGGGCCCGGACACCAGGAACATCGGCGCCGAGATCACCGGCAGCTTCAGACCCTTTTGCAGGGAAGCGGGAATGGCCACAGCGTCGTCCTCCGTTGTCTTTGGCTACGCTTACAGCAGGCGACGTCGGGGAAGGCAAATCCTGGATGAAGGCCTTGTCCGGCTTGTCGCCGCGACGCCCATGCCCTTATGGTCGCGCTCGGCCATCCAGGCCCCTTCGACAGGAGAGACGGCGTGCGCGGCGAGATTCTGACCTATGACGACGGTCCCGGCGCCGGCCTGATCAGCGGCGACGACGGCCTGCGTTACACCTTCGCCCGCGCCGATCTTCAGCAGTTGACCCCCGTGCGGGCCGGCATGAAGGTCGATTTCGTCGCCGAGGGCGGCGCGGCGACCCAGGTCATCGTCCTGGCGCAACAGCCGGCCGGGTTTTCCTCCACCGCCTATACGCCGGGCGTGGCCGGCTCGGGCCTGTCGGCCTTCGACTGGCGGACCCTGTTCCTCGACGCCAACGGACGTATCGGCCAGAAGGACTACTGGATCGGGATCATCATCCTGTTCGTGGCGGGCCTGTTGCTTAGCTGGGTGCCGCTGATCGGCACGGTGATTTCGCTGGCCAGCATCTATTTCGGGGTCTGCGTGTCATCCAAGCGGCTGCACGACATGGGCAAGTCGGGCTGGCTGGCGGCCATTCCCTACGGCGTCACGGCGGCGGCCGTCGTCCTCGGTGCCATGGCCTTCGTCGGCACCTTCGTCGGGATGCACGGCTATCACGAGGACTATCGCGCCTTGGCCGGAATCGGCGGCGCGTTCGGTCTGATGGGCCTGGCGCTGCTGATCAATCTGGCCTTCATGATCTGGCTTGGCGTGACGCCGGGCCAGCCGGGCGACAACGCCTATGGGCCGCCGCCCCGCACCCTGGCCAACTTCTGACGCACGGGTCTTTGCGTCGGGCGGCCGGGACGCCTAAATCCCGGCCATGACCACCGACACCTCCGGCCTCTCCCAGCTCGGCGCCCAGACCGCCCAGCCGACCAGTCCCGAAACCGCCGTCCTGGAGCGGGTGCCGAACCCGCATCCGGACGCCCTGTATCTGGCGCGGTTCACTGTGCCCGAGTTCACCAGCCTGTGCCCCGTCACGGGCCAGCCGGATTTCGCCCACATCGTCATCGACTATGCGCCGGGCGACTGGCTGGTCGAGTCCAAGAGCCTGAAGCTCTACATGACCGCCTTCCGCAACCACGGCGCCTTTCACGAGGACTGCACCGTGGCCATCGGGCTGAAGCTGGCCGAGTTGCTCAAGCCCAGATGGCTGCGCATCGGCGGTTACTGGTACCCGCGCGGCGGCATCCCCATCGATGTCTTCTGGCAGACCGGTACCCCGCCCGAGGGTCTGTGGCTCCCCGACCAGGGCGTGCCGACCTATCGCGGGCGGGGGTGACACAACGCCTCCCTCTCGAAGCCTGGGGCCGCGATCTCCTCGCGCGACTCCAGGCCTGGTCCGACCGCGCTGCATGGTCGCGCTACGGTTTCGAGTTCCTGATGTTCGGGCTGAAGCAGGGGTGGGCCTGTCTGTTCGGCGGCTTGATGCTGGTCCTGCTGTTGGGGACGCATCTGTTGTGGCCCGACAGGGCATCCGTCGCCCGCTATGATTTCCTCGTGGTCGCGGCGCTGGCGATCCAGGCGGCGATGCTCCTGCTCAAGCTGGAAAGCTGGGAGGAGGCGCGGGTGATCTTCGTCTTCCACGTGGTCGGCACCGTCATGGAGCTGTTCAAGACCGCGCACGGGTCGTGGATCTATCCCGAACCGTCCCTGCTCAGGATCGGCGATGTGCCGCTGTTTTCGGGCTTCATGTATGCGGCGGTGGGGTCGTACATCGCGCGGATCCAGCGCATCTTCGGCATCCGGTTCCGCCACTATCCGCCGCTGTGGACCACCTGGCTGCTGGCGGCCGCGATATACGTCAACTTCTTTTCCCATCACTGGCTGTCGGACGTGCGGCTGGGGCTGTTCGTGGCGACGGCGGTGCTGTTCGGACGGGGCTGGTTCTATTTCACGCCGGACCGGACGCGGCGGTCGATGCCGTTTCTGCTGGGGTTCCTGCTGGTCGCGGTCTTCATCTGGTTCGCAGAGAACCTGGGCACACTGGCCCGGGCCTGGGTCTATCCGGGTCAGGAGGACGGCTGGCATCCGGTCGGTCTGGCCAAGCTGGGCAGCTGGTTCCTGCTGATGATGATTTCGGTGGTTCTGGTGTCGCTGGTCCACCGCCCCCAGGAGGAACCGCGATGACCGAAGACCCTCAGGACGACGGCTGGGAACAGTCCGCCGCCGCCTGGATCGCCCACCTCGGCGACGACGGCGATTTCGGCCGGCAGTCGGTGCTGGACGGACCGATGATGGCGCGCGTCCGGGCGGGCGGTTTTCGGCGCGCCCTGGACGTCGGCTGTGGCGAGGGACGGTTCTGCCGGATGCTGGCCGCCGAGGGCATCGCGGTCACCGGCATCGACCCGGCCCCCAGCCTGATCGACCGGGCGCGGGCGCTCGATCCGTCGGGCGACTATCGTGTCGAAGGTGCAGAGAGCCTGGGCTTCGAGGACGGCGCGTTCGATCTGGTGGTCGCCTACCTGTCCCTGATCGACATCCCCGACGCGGCGGCGGCGATCGCCGCGATGACGCGGGTGCTGGCCCCCGGCGGCGTCCTGCTGATCGGCAACCTGGCGGCCTACAACTCCGCTGGAGACGTCGCGGAGATGGGCTGGCAGACCCTGGCCGACGGTCGCCGCGCCCACGCCATGGACCAGTATCTGGAGGAACGCTCGGCCTGGATCGAATGGCGGGGGATCCGGATCCGGAACTGGCACCGGCCACTGTCGACCTATATGCGACTGCTTCTGGAACAGGGCCTGACCCTGACCCATTTCGACGAGCCCCGCGCCATCGGCGGCGATCCCGCCCGCGTCGCCCACTACAACCGCGCGCCCTGGTTCCTGATGATGGAGTGGCGAAAGCCGGGGTTAGGCGGCTGACCTCAGCACTGGGTCAGGCTGAGCATGTTTCCGTCGGGATCGGGGAAGAAGGCCACGCGCGCCTTGCCGTCGGGTGAGGTCCAGACGCCCGTCTCGTCCTGGCCCATGCCCGGATAGATCGTCATGACGACCCCCTTGGCCGTCAGGTCGGCGACGGTGGAGGCGATGTCGGGCACCTGCCAGCCCAGCACCGGGTGCGGGGCCCCCACGTGGTCCGGCACATGGGTAATGCGCAGGTCCGCCCCGTTCAGGTCGAACACCGCCGCGAACCCGTCGTCCATCTTGAACGTCAGGCCAAGGATGTCGCGATAGAAGGCGTCGGAGACCGTCCGGTCGCGGGTCAAGACAAAGGCGATTGCCGTCGCAGACGGGGGCAGGGCCATGACCGATCCTCCAGCGGACGTTTCGCCCAGCCTAGCAGGGATCAGGGCTGATATCGAGTGAGGGCGGCGATGTCCGGCCGTTCGCGCTCCAGCGGCGCTTCCGCTGCCGTGCCGATGTGGATGAAGCCCGCGATCCGCTCGCCCTCCGCCACGCGGAACAGGGCCGCCCCTTCCGCGTCATAGCTGTACCAGTCGGTGATCCAGCAGGACGAGAATCCGTACGCCGACGCCGCGTGTTCGAGGTTCATGCAGACGGCCCCCGCGCTGAGTTCCTGTTCCCACACCGGCTTCGGGCCGGGGCGCGCGGTCGAGACCACCAGGATCGACACGGGCGCGGCGGTCAGCTTGGCCAGCACGGCCAGGGCCTTGCCGGGCAGGCCCTTGGCGACCGCCAGGGCTGCTAGCTGTTCGGCGATCTCCGCGCGGCTTTCCGGCCCCATGACCACGAACCGCCAGGGGGTCATCTTGCCGTGGTCAGGGCTGCGGGCCCCCAGGGTCAGGATGTCCTTGATCGCATCGCGGTCGGGTCCAGGCACCGTCAGGGCCTGGGCCGGCGCCGAACGCCGGACGGCCAGCCGCGCGCGCAGTTCGGCCGAGGGCGTCGGCAGGGGAAGGGGCGCGCCCAGGGGAACGGCATCGGTCATGGTCATCGCCTCGTCTGTTGTTCTGTCGTCGTCTGGGCCATAGATCGCGGGTGACCGATAGCGCCCCCAAAGATATATCTCAAGCCATCATCCCAAGCTGGGCCGAGGGCATGCCGACGCCGGTCCCCTGGCAGGATCTGGGGCATGAGGTCGTCCACGACACCCCCTGGATGCAGGTCACCGAGCACAAGGCCGTCGCTCCCACCGGACGCGATGCCCGCTACGGCGTGGTGCGGTTCCGCAATGTCGCGACGGGCATCCTGCCGGTTCACGCGGACGGCACCGTCACCCTGGTCGGGCAGGCGCGGTTCGCGCACGCCAACTATTCCTGGGAAATGCCGGAAGGCGGTGCGCCCTTCGATGAGGATCCGCTCGAAGGCGCCATGCGCGAACTGGCGGAAGAGGCCGGGCTGAAGGCCGCGTCCTGGAAACTGGCGCTGCGGATCGAGGTGTCCAACTCGATCACCGATGAGATCGGCCTGACCTGGATCGCCTGGGATCTGACGCCGGTTCCGCTGGACCCCGATCCCACCGAGGTGCTGACCGTGGTGCGGGTGCCGTTCATGACCCTGCTGCACGAGATCGAGCGCGGGGCGATCCCGGATTCGTTTACGGTAGCGACAGCGTATCGGGCGTACCATATGGCCAAGGAGGGCCTTCTGCCGGGCTGGCTGGCGCATGCCATGCTGACGCGCAGCTAGGTTCGGGAACAGGAGCGGCGGCATGTCCACACCCCCAAGGCTTGAGGTCGTCGCCGATCAGGAAGCCCCGTCGATCTGGTCGCAACTGCGCGCCTCGGCCGAGGAGGCGACGCGCAGCGAGCCGCATCTGGGCTCGATGATGAATGCGACCATCCTGTCGCATTTCGACCTGGCCAACGCCCTCAGCTTCCAGATCGCGCGCAAGATCGGCGACGCCGAACTGGCCCAGATGAGTGTGCGCGAGGTCTGCGCCTTCGCCTTCTGGTCGGACCCTTCGATCGTGGCGGCGGCAGAGGCCGATCTTCAGGCGGTCGCCGAGCGCGATCCGGCGATCCGCTCGCTGTTGCAGCCCTTCCTCTATTTCAAGGGATTCCAGGCGCTTCAGGCGTCGCGCGTCGCCCACTGGCTGTGGACCCAAGGGCGCGAGACCCTGGCCTTTCATTTTCAGAGCCGCATCTCCGAACTGTTCCAGATCGACATTCATCCGGGTGCGAAACTGGGCAAGGGCCTGTTCTTCGACCACGGCACGGGCATCGTCATCGGCGAGACGGCGGTGGTCGGCGACGAGGTGTCGATGCTGCACGGCGTCACCCTGGGCGGCACGGGTGCCCAGCGCGGCGATCGTCACCCCAAGATCGGACGCGGCGTCCTGCTGGGTGCCGGCGCCAAGGTGCTCGGCAATATCGAGGTCGGTGATTTCGCCAAGGTGGCCTCGGGTTCCGTCGTCCTGAAACCCGTGCCGTCGGGCTGCACCGTCGCCGGCGTCCCCGCTCGCCTGGTCAACTGCCCCACCGGCGACGCCCCGGCCCGCACGATGGATCATACGCTCGCCGATGTGGTCTATGACTTCGTGATCTAATTCTCCTCCCCGTGCGAAGCATGGGGAGGTGGCGCGGCGCCTCTTGCGCCGTGACGGAGGGGGCGACGCGGTCTGAACGAGGCGTCACTTTCCGCCCCCGGATCAGGTGTCAGAAGTCCTCATCGCCAGCACCGTGTCACCCCCTCCGTCTCCTCCCGAAGAGGTCGGATCCACCTCCCCATGCTGCGCACGGGGAGGAGATGGGTTTCCAACGTCGCCGCCCTTCTCTAGGGTCCGCCGCCAAATCCCCTGAGACGAAACGAGGCCCCGATGAACGCCACCGACATGAAGCGCATCGAGACGCATCTGAAGAAGACCTTCAACACCGGCGGCATCGCCGTGAAGCCCCGGCCCAAGGTAACCGATTCGGCCGAGGTCTATGTCGGCGACGAATTCATCGGCGTGGTCTTCGACGACGAGGACGAGGACGGCAGCTTCATGTTCGAGATGGCCATCCTGGCCGAGGATCTCGCCGCCGACTGATCTACCGCGTCCTTCGCCGGACACGAAAAAGGCCGGACGGGGCAACCCGTCCGGCCTTTCGCATTTTTCAGCGGCGTGTGAGGCGATCAGCGCTTGCCGAAGATGGCGTCGGCGACCTTGTCGAGCCAGCTCTTGGGCTTGGCCGGGGCTTCGGCGGGCTTGGGCGCGGCGGCCGGGGCAGCAGCGGCGGGGGCGGGCGTCGCAGCGGCAGCCGGCTTGGCCGCAGCCTTGGGCGTTTCGACCGGCTTGGGTGCGGGAGCCGGTGCGACGGCGGGCGTCACGGCGGCTGCGGTGGCAGCCTTGGCGGCGCGAGCGCCCGGCTTCGGACCCGGCTTGGCCTTGACCGTCGCGGTCTTGGTGGTGGGCTTGGCCGGGGCCTTGGTCGCCTTGGGCGCAGACTTCGCGGCGGAAGGCGCAGTCTTCGTCGCCGTCTTCACGGCCTTGGGCGCAGCCGGGGTCGGGGTGGGCGCGGTCGGGGCGGGGGTGGGCGTCGTTGTAGCGGCAGCCTTGGCCGCCTTGGCACCGGGTTTCGGGCCGGGCTTGGCGCGGACCTTGGGCGCGACGGCCGGAGCGGTCGTGGTCGTCACCGCTGCAGCCGTCTTGGCGGCCTTGGCGCCGGGTTTGGGGCCCGGCTTGGCGCGGGTGGCCGGTGCGCTGACCGGCTTGGCGGCGGCCTTCGGAGCGGGTTTGGGCGCAGCAGCCTTGACCGGCTTGGGGGCCTTGGCAGCGGCGGGTTTTGCCGTCTCGGCCGTCACGGCGCTCGACTTTGCCGCCGGTTTGGGCTTGGAAGCGGCCTTCGCCGGTTTCGGCGACGTTGAACTCGACGCAGACGGTGACTTAGCCATGGAATGCCCGACCCCTCGGTTAGAACGGACCCGCCATGGCGTGTCCTGTGTGCTTTCGATTCGCCACCATACCGGCGTTTGAGAAATGTCCCAAACCGCACTCCAGATTATCGCCCGTGGCCCCCGTGCCGCCGCTGAAGCCGCCGCTGAGGCCATCGACGCCGACGTCATGCTGGAGGGGGCCACCTATTCCATCCTCGAGGAAGACGAGGACAAGGGCATCTGGCGCATCGACGCCTTCCCGACCACGGCGGACGAGGCCGAGGCCTTGCAGGCGCGCCTGGCGGAACACCCCGAGGTGACCGTCCATGTCGAGGTTCTGGCCGACGCCGACTGGCTGGCGATGTCGCTGTCGGGCCTGCCGCCGGTCAAGGCCGGGCGGTTCTTCGTCTACGGCGCCCACGACCAGGGCCAGGTTCCGCTCAGCGCCGTGGCGCTGAAGATCGACGCGGGCGCCGCCTTCGGCACCGGCCACCACGGCACCACCGTCGGCTGCCTCGTCGCCTATGATGAACTGCTGAAGCGCGAGACCTTCGACAAGGTGCTCGACGTCGGCTGCGGCACGGGCGTCCTGGCCATCGCGGCGGCGAAGACGGGGTCCAAGGTCGCCGTCGGCACCGACATCGACGGCCCCTCGGTGCGCATCGCCAACGAGAACGCCAAACTGAATCAGGCCAGGGCCTCGTTTGTCCACGCCTCGGGCCTGAACGATCGCCGGGTGCGCCAGCACGGCCCCTATGATCTGGTGTTCGCCAACATCCTGGCCCCGCCGCTGGTCGCCCTGTCCCAGGACATCAAGCTGGCACTGCGGATCGGCGGCGTCGCCATCCTGTCGGGCTTGCTGCGGACGCAGGAACGGCGCGTGACCGCCGCCTATCTGTCCAAGGGGTTCCGGCTGGAACGCCGCATCCATCGCGACGCCTGGAGCGCCCTGGTCCTGCGCCGGATGGGCTGACCAGAGGCGGGGAGGAACCTCGGGCAAGCGGGACCGTTCCCATGCCTCAATGGAGGGACACCCCGTGAGCCAGTACGACCCCAATCTCGACCCGACCCGCGCACCCAACACGCCGCGCTCCGAACCGATCTACAGCGAGACCATCGTCGTTCGCCGCGAATCCACCACCGGCTGGTGGATCGCGGGCGGCCTGGCCGTGCTGGTCGTGATCGCCGCCTTCTGGATCCTGGCCACCCGCGATGCCGCGCCGAGCGCCGACGCCGAGGCCCAGGCCCGTATCGCCGAGGCCCAGGCCGCACAGGCGGTCGCCGACGCCCAGGCCACCTCCAGCGCCGCCGCCATCCAGGGCCAGATCGCCGGCGGTCAGCAAAGCCTCGACATCGCCCGCGCCGACGCCGCCCGCGCCCAGGCCGACGCCATCCGCGCCGCCAGCGAGGCTCGCGCCGCCGAGGCCCGTTCTATGACGCCGCCCGCGCCCGTGATCATCTCGCCGGCTCCCTCATCCGGACCCGCCGTCGTCACCAGCACCTCGCCCCAGCCCTGATCGTCGCGTTTGAACACCCTTGGCCCCGCGTGGGTCAGGGGTGCTAGAGGCGGGCCATGCCTCTGCACATGATCAAGCTCTGCGTCGGTGTGGCCCACGTCGAGACCCTGGAACGCCGCGCCGCCAAGGGTCAGTGGCTGACGGTCAACACCCGGATGACGCCCAAGCGCGCCGACGAGATCGAGGACGGCGGCTCGATCTACTGGGTCATGAAGGGGTCTGTCGTCTGCCGGATGCCGATCCTCGACATATCGACCACCGGCGAGGGCAAGGCGAAGATGTGCCTCATCCGCCTGTCGCCCGAGGTGATCCGCACGGCCCCTCAGGCCCGGCGACCCTTTCAGGGCTGGCGCTATCTGGAGCCCAAGGATGCGCCCGCCGACCTGTCGTCGATGGACCCCGGCGACCTGCCC
Organism: Brevundimonas sp. NIBR10; assembly: GCF_027912515.1. Taxonomy (NCBI): domain Bacteria; kingdom Pseudomonadati; phylum Pseudomonadota; class Alphaproteobacteria; order Caulobacterales; family Caulobacteraceae; genus Brevundimonas; species Brevundimonas sp. NIBR10. The sequence continues at coordinate 3,553,631 of NZ_CP115464.1, read as the reverse complement.
GACGACCTGGCCACGCAGTTGCGCGAGCTCGGTGCCTGGTAGGCCTTACGCCGCCGCCATGATCGAGCGGAACAGGGTGGCCCCGTCGGCCGAACCCAGCTCAGCCTCGAAGGCCCGGTCCGGGTGGGGCATCATCCCCAGCACATTGCCGCGCGCATTCTGGATGCCGGCGATATTGGCGACCGAGCCGTTCGGATTGTCGACGTAGCGGAACACCACTTGGCCCTCGCCCTCGAGCCGGGCCAGGGTCTCGGCGTCGGCGAAATAGTTTCCGTCGCCGTTGCCTTGCGTCATCACCACCTCGCGCTGGCCCTGATAGCCGGCGGTGAAGCGGGTCTGGCCGTTGGTGACCTCCAGCGCGATCGGCTTGCAGACGTATTTGAGGCCCGCGTTCCTCAGCAAGGCGCCTGGCAGCATCCCGGCCTCGCACAGGATCTGGAACCCGTTGCAGATGCCCAGCACCGCGACCCCGTCGTCAGCGGCCTTCTTCACCGCCGCCATGATCGGCGACTGGGCCGCCATGGCCCCGCAGCGCAGATAGTCGCCGTACGAAAACCCGCCCGGCAGGACGATCAGGTCCAGGTCGTCGGGCAGGTCGGTGTCCTGGTGCCAGACCATCTCGACCCGCTCGCCGGTGGAGCGTTCGACCGCGACCTTGCAGTCGCGATCACAGTTGGACCCGGGGAAGACGATGACGGCTGCGCTCATGGGCCGGGCGTCTAGCAGGATTCCTGCGGGGTGTCAGCGCACCTGGACGAGAAGGTCGCTCAGGCCGCCGCGCGCATCGGCGAAGCCTGACGGCCGCCCTCGGCCCGTGTCGACAGATGGAAGCGGCCGATCGACTGGCTGAGAACCTCCGTTTCCTGGGACAGGGCGTGGCTGGCGGCGGTGGTCTCCTCGACCATGGCGGCGTTCTGCTGGGTGACCTGGTCCATATGGCTGACGGCGGTGTTGATCTCGCGCAGGGCCGTGGCCTGTTCCTGGCTGGCCGCAGCCATCTCGGAGATCAGTTTGCCGACGTGGACGACGCGGCCGGCGATCTTGTCGAGGTTCGCGCCGGTCTGACGCACCAGATCGACACCCACCGAAACCTGACGGCCGGAGTTCGAGATCAGGGTGTTGATCTCCTTGGCCGCGTCGGCCGAGCGCTGGGCCAGGGCCCGCACCTCGGACGCGACGACCGCAAAGCCTCGACCGGCGTCGCCGGCGCGCGCGGCCTCGACGCCCGCATTCAGGGCCAGCAGGTTGGTCTGGAAGGCGATCTCGTCGATCACGCTGAGGATCTGGCCCATCTCCTTGGAGGAGGCATGGATCGCGTCCATGGCATCGACGGCCTGGCCGACCACACGGCCGCTGGCCTCGGCGTCGTTATGCGCCTCGCCCACGACGTCGGAGGCCTGGCGGGCCCCCTCGGCCGAGCGGTTCACGGTCGCGGTGATCTGTTCCAGGGCCGCGGCCGTCTGTTCCAGGCTGGCAGCCTGCTGCTCGGTGCGGCGTGACAGGTCGTCGGTGGCCTGGGTCATCTCACGGGCACCGCTGCGGATCGCCGAGGCGTTGCCGTCAACAGACGTCAGCGTGTCTTCGAGCTGGACCAGGGCGGCGTTGAAATCGGACTTCAGCTTCTCATAGCCTTCGGGGAAGCGGCCCTCGATGCGGTGGGTCAGGTCGCCGCGCATCAGATGATCCAGACCCTCGGCCATGGCGGCCACGACCTGGCTCTGCTGTTCGGCGACGGCCAGCTGGGCTTGTTCGGCCTGGCTGCGCCGGACCGCCTGGGCCTCGGCCTCGGCGCGGGCGCGCTCGACGATCAGGGCCTGCAGGTCCACGACCGAACGGCCCACGGCCCCCAGCTCGTCCTTCCGTTCCGCGCTGGTCAGGTCGACGTCGGTTCGACCCCGCGCCAGGGCCGCCATCTCGTCGTTCAGCACACCGATCGGGGCCACGACCGTCCGCATGGCCTGGCGGTTCAGGACCAGGCTCAGACCGATCCCCAGCAGAAGGGTCAGGCCGATCAGGATTTCCCCGCCGAGGACCAGAAAGTCGGCGCGCGCCTTTGTGGCGAGCAGGGTCGCCTCGATCGCCTCCGAGGCGGCACCGTTGCGATCTTCCAGCTCGGTGAAACTGGCGCTGAAGGCGGGCAGGGCGGCGTTGGCGGCGACCGGGTCGGTGGCGGCGAGCGCAACGAGCGCCTCGGCTGCGGTAATATAGTTCTCCAGCGGCTGCTCGACCGCCGTCAGCACTTCGATGGTTCCGGGGTCTGTAGCGATCGCCTTGTTGTCCGCGATCATGGCCCGGAAATGGGCGGCATGCTCCTGCATCTCCGACCGTACCCCTGCGATCTCGGCGAACCGACCTTGTTCGGCCGCGAGCAGGGCCGCCAGCACGTCGCTGTTCAGGGCGTCATGCATCATGTCGCCCTCGAGGTGGTTGCGCATGATCTGCGACGTCTTCGTCGAGTCTGCCAGAGACACGCTCAGCATTACTGCGACCACAAGGCCGACGCCCGAGCTCAGGCCGCAAAGGGCCAGAATGGCGTAGCCCGCGATTTTCACCTTGGAGCGGATCGTTGAGAGCATGGGCACCTCCGTATCTCACCTCTGTGTACCGTGAGAATCCTAACGACCGTCACTGTGTACGTTAGGTAAAGGTACGTATTCAGAAACGGGCGTTTTCTTGAACTGTTTCGCGGATGTTCAGGAAGCGTGGCGGCCGGTCTTGTCGGTGCGTGCCACGTCCAGAATGGATCGCCGACCCTATGAAGTCTCTATTTCGGGTAACTGCATCGGTTGCAGTAATGATCATGTCGTCATCGACGGCGGCTTTCGCCGCAAGCCAGGACGACGTTCCAGAGGCCGGGTCCGAGGGACCGGTCTGGCAGCTTCAATCCGCCTACACCGCCGACGTCATCGGGGTTGTAGACGGCATCGACACTCCGGCCGGACGCTTCCTGGACAATTTCGACGCTTCGCTGGACGGCGATCTGGAGCGCCAGTTCGGCTGGCGTGGGGCCCGCGTCCACTTCAGCCTCCTCGCCAACGGGGGCGGTGAGCCGAACGCGATCGCCGGCACGCTTCAGGGCTATGACAATATCGAAGTCGGCTCCCAGGGCGTGCGCCTGTACGAAGCCTGGATCGAGCAGGATCTGGCCGAAGGCCGCGCTTCGATCCTGGCGGGCCTCTATGACGTCAACAGCGAGTTCTATGTCACCGAGGCCTCCGATCTGCTGATGGCCCCTCCGTTCGGGATCGGGTCGGAGCTGGCGGCCACGGGGCCGAACGGTCCGGCGATCTTCCCCTCGACCTCCCTGGCGGCGCGGATTCGCATCGGATCGACGGACGGTTTCCATGTTCAGGCCGCCGCGGTGAATGCCCGGGCAGGGACGATCGGTGACGACGGCGGTGTCGACACCACGATGGACGACGGCATCCTCTACCTCGCCGAGGCGGGCTGGGCGGGTCCGTTGCGGATCGCGGTCGGGGCCTGGCGCTATGGCGAGGGCCAGGAGGATATCCGCGACACCCTGCCGGGCGGAGATCCTGCCCTCAGCGACGCCCAGGGTGCCTATCTGGTCGCGGAAGGCACCGTGTTCGAGGCCGAGGACGCTCCGACGGTTCGCGCCTTCCTGCGGCTGGGCGTGTCGGACGGCGACACCACCGACTTCAAGGGCGGATGGCAGACCGGCCTGCGTGTCGATTCCGTCTTCGACAGCCGTCCCGACAGCGCCTTCTCGATCGGCTTTCACCAGGGCCTGCTGTCCGACAAGTCCAAGGCCAACGCCCGGGACGCCGGCACGACGTTCGGCAACGCCGAGGGCGGCATCGAACTGACCTACGCCGACACCCTGGGGCCGTTCACCATCCAGCCGGACCTGCAGTGGATCTACAATCCCGGCGGTGACAAGGACCGCGATCCGATCCTGACCGCCGGCCTGCGCCTCATCTTCACGCTCAGATAGGCCTTCAGCCCTTGTTCTCGTAGGTCGCGGTGATCGTGGCCCTGGCCAGCGTATGGAAGAACAGGTTGAAGCCGAACACGGCCCCGGAGTTGTCGGGCGTGACGTCGAGCGTCTCCACGTCCACGGCGAAGACCGTGAAGATGTAGCGATGCGGCCCATGTCCCGGAGGCGGGGCGGCCCCGCCGAACCCGGCCGGGCCATAGTCGGTGCGGCCCTCGACCGCGCCGGACGGCACCGGTCCGCCGGTAGGGATTTCGCTGACGTCGGCCGGGATGTTCGCCACCGTCCAGTGCCAGAAGCCCGACCCCGTCGGCGCGTCGGGATCATAGCAGGTGATGGCGTACGACTTCGTCCCCTCGGGCGCACCCGACCAGGCCAGATGCGGCGAGGTGTTCCCAAGCGCCTGCACCTGAGCGTCAGGCAGGACGCCGCCGTCGGTGATGTCGTTGGAGGTCAGGGTGAATGTCATGCGTCGCTCCGTGGGTTCGGCGTATGAAATGGCTATCGCCGCCGGCGGTTGCTAGGCGACCTCGATCCGGTAGCTTTCGATCACCGTATTGGCCAGCAACTGCTCGCACATCTTCTTGGCCTCGGCCTGCGGGTCCTCGACGCCGTCGAGATCGAACTCGATCAGCTTGCCGACGCGGGCATTGGCCACGCCGGCCCATCCGAGCCCCTTCAGCGCGCCTTCGACGGCCTTGCCCTGGACGTCGAGGACGCCGGGCTTGAGAAAGACGTGAACCTTGACCTTGGCCATCAGTGTAGCCCCCCCTGAATTACCGTCGGCATATCCTTCATGATGCCCAGGCGGCGGGCCACCTCGGTATAGCTCTCGATGACATTGCCCAGGTCGCGACGGAACCGGTCCTTGTCCATCTTCTCGCCGGTGTTGGAATCCCACAGGCGGCAGGAATCGGGGCTGATCTCGTCGGCCAGGATCACGCGGCTGAAGTCGTTTTCCCACACCCGGCCGAACTCGATCTTGAAGTCCACCAGGGTGATGCCGACCGCGCCGAACATCCCGCACAGATAGTCGTTGACCCGCTGGGTCGTGGCCAGGATGTCGTCCAGCTCGGGACCCGTGGCCCAGTTGAAGGCGGTGATATGCTCTTCGGTCACCATCGGATCGTTGAGCTCGTCCTTCTTGTAATAGAATTCGATGATCGAGCGGGGCAGGGGCGTGCCCTCTTCCTGGCCCAGACGCGTGGCCAGCGAACCGGCGACGACGTTGCGGCAGACGACCTCCAGAGGGATGATCTCGACCTCGCGGATCAGCTGTTCGCGCAGGTTCAGCCGCTTGATGAAGTGGTTGGTGATGCCGATGCCGTTCAGGCGGCTCATCACGAACTCGCTTATGCGGTTGTTGATGACGCCCTTGCCCTCGAGCTGGGCCTTCTTCTCGCCGTTGAAGGCGGTGGCGTCGTCCTTGAAATACTGGATCAGGGTGCCCGGCTCGGGCCCTTCGTAGAGGATCTTGGCCTTGCCTTCGTAGATCTTCTTGCGCTTGGTATTCATGTCGATGTCTGGCCGGGTCCCGGAGTTGGGACGGTGTGCGCCACCCCGGAAACGAAAATCGCGCAGCCTGCGCAGGGCCTTGGGGCCAGGTCAGGGCGGCGCGATAAGGAATCGACGGGCGCAGTAAAGAACGTGGCTGTCCCTTAGCGGAACTGGCCCCGCGATACAAACGAACGGTGCCTTGCAGCGGGCCGGGGTGTGGCGATCCGCGCGTTTCTGCGAACCGTTGTCAGTTGCCTTGCGCGCGCGTGCGGCTATAGACCAGCCGTGCGAGACCCAGGCTTTGGTCCGCGGCAGGAGCGTTCGACGACCCATGACGACCTTCGACGATCGGGAAAAGGGCTTCGAGTCCAAATTCGCCCTCGATCAGGACCAGGAATTCAAGGCCATGGCCCGCCGCAACAAGCTGCTGGGCCTTTGGGCTGCCGAGAAGATGGGTCTGAGCCCCGACTCCGCCGAAGACTATGCCAAGGCCGTTGTCCGCGCCGATTTCGAGCAACCCGGCGAGGAAGACGTGTTCCGCAAGATCGCCGGCGACTTCAAGGGCTCGGGCATGACCGTCTCCGAGGGCGAAATCCGCTCCAAGATGGACGAACTCGCCTCCGTCGCCCGCGACGAGGTTCGCGCCGGGGAATAGTCCGGACAAGAAGGGGCCGTCCCGGACGGCCCCAACTGACCCGTCCGCTGATTCAGTGCGGCGTCATCACGCCGTCGATGACGTGGATCACGCCGTTCGACGCATTCACATCCGTCGCGGTGATCCAGAAGCTCTCTCCGGCCGCGTCGTGCAGCCGCAACCGACCACGCCCTGCGTCCACCGCCGTCAGGCGGCCGCCCTCGACCGTCGTCAGGTTCGCAGAACCCCCACCCACACGCACAGCCGTGGCCAGATCGGCCGCGCTGATCCGACCTGCGACGACGTGATAGGTCAGGATCCGTTGCAGGGCGGCGCGGCGGGCGGGCTGTACCAGGCTCTGGACCGCACCCTGGGGCAGGGTCTCGAATGCTGCGTTCGTCGGCGCGAAGACGGTGAAGGGGCCTGTCCCTGAAAGCGTATCGACCAGCCGCGCCGCCTGGACGGCGCTGACCAGAGTCGAGAAGTCGGGATTGGCGGCGGCGACCGCCACCAGGGTCATGGCCTGGGCATGACGCGCCGGGCGAGCGGCCTGACGCTCATGCGCGCTGACGGGCAGAGCCGAAACTGAGAGGGCGCAGATGGACAACACACAGGCAGATGGGGCGGCGAGGCGGCGAAACATCGATCTTCTCCTGAAAGACCGCCTCGACCACCGGGCGGTTCAGGATCAGCTACTGTTCGCTCGGTATACCGGATGCGACGGAAAAGATTAAGAAATATCCATATTCGTTGAGCGCGGCCAGGCACGAAAAAGGGCCGCACTCGGGGGAAAGTGCGGCCCTTGCTTCGGGGGCTCGGGGGAAAGCCTCACCCGAAAACTTGCGTCTTGCGCCTCATTGAAATGCGGCACGACGCATTTGGTTCACCGAAAAAATCAGTCCGGCATCACGACGGTGTCGATGACGTGCACGACGCCGTTCGACTGCATGACATCGGCCTGGGTGACACGCGAAGTGCCGCCCTTCTGATCGGTCAGGGTGACCGAGCCGTCGGCGTTGACGTTGGCCGTCAGGGTGTCGCCCTCGACCGTGGTCAGCTCGACCTTGCCACCGTTGGCCTGGGCCTGGGTCGTCAGATCGGCGGCGGTCAGGCGACCCGGAACCACGTGATAGGTCAGGATCTCGGTCAGGTCGGCCTTGCCGGCGGGGGCCATCAGGGCGGTGCGGGTCGCGACGGGCACCTTCTCGAAGGCGGCGTTGTCGGGGGCGAACACCGTGAACGGGCCGGTGCCGCCCAGGGTCTCGGCCAGACCGGCGGCCTGGACCGCGCTGACCAGGGTGGTCAGGTTGGGGGCCTTGGCGGCGTTGGTGACGATGGTGTCGGTCGGGCTCATGGCCACGCCACCGACCATGGATCCACCGGCGGGAGCGGCCGGGGCCATCGGGGTTTCGGTCGCCGTGGCGTCGGCCGGGGCGGGTGTCTCGGCAGGGCTGTTGCAGGCGGCGAGGGCGATCACGCCCATCGAGGCGACCGTCATGGCAAGAATGCGGGATTTCATCGGCGTCTTCTCCTGTTCGGCCGCTGCTGTCGGCGGCGCTGGTGGAGAGACGGATCAACGCCGCTAAGGATGCATCCCCGATCACGATTTCGGGTGCGACGCGTGATCGCAGGTCAGTCCGCGAACACCACGGTCTTGCCGCCACCGGAGTCGAGACCGTGCATCAGGACGCGATCCTCGAGGTGATAGCGGACGGCGCGGGCCAGGACCCGGCGTTCGATGTCGCGACCCTTACGGACCAGGTCCTCGGGTGTGTCCCGATGGCTGATGCGCTCGACGTCCTGGTCGATGATGGGCCCTTCGTCGAGGTCCGCCGTGACATAGTGGGCGGTGGCACCGATCACCTTCACACCCCGGGCATGGGCCTGATGATAGGGTTTGGCACCCTTGAAGCCGGGCAGGAAGGAGTGGTGGATATTGATGCACCGGCCGACCAGGGTCCGCGCCAGGTCGTCGGACAGGATCTGCATATAGCGCGCCAGAACGACCAGTTCGGTGTCCGTGTCGGCGATCAGCCTGGCCAGCATCGCCTCCTGGACCGGCTTGTCGGCCGCACCGATCGGCAGGTGGTGGAACGGCAGGTCGCCCAGGTCCACATGGCCGATCATCTCGCGGGGGTGGTTCGACACCACGGCCGTCACCGTCATCGGCAGTTCGCCGATCCGCCAGCGGTACAGAAGGTCGGCCAGGCAGTGATCGAATTTCGAGGTCAGGATCATCACCCGGCGCGGCTCGGCTCCGCGCAGGGTCCAGTCCATCTCGAAACGTGCCGCCAGAGGCGCGATGGCGTCCCTGATGGCAGCCTCCTCGTCGCCGGGCGCGGGCTCGAAGACCACCCGCATGAAGAAGGTCTGCGACGCCGGATCGCCGAACTGCTGGGCGTCGGAGATGTTGCAGTCGCGTTCAAACAGGAAGGCGGAGACGGCCGCGACGATGCCGTGGCGGTCGGGGCAGGACAGGGTCAGGATCATTGGGGCAGGGGGCCTTCAGGCGTCGTCGGAGAGGTAGGTCTTCAGTATTGCCCAGCTTTGCGCCTTTTCCGACAGGGACCGTGTCGCATGGGCCGGGCTGGATGACGGCAGGTCGATCAGCGTGAGATTCCGGTCGATGCCGTTCAGCCTGCGCCGCCCCATCTTCGCCGCCGTCGCCCCGTTGAAGGCCACGGCCTGCAACCCGGGCAGGCTGTCGATCAGCCCGACCAGGTCCGCCGCTTCCGGCGACCTGATCGCCGCATCCAGACTCCCCGTCCGCTCGGCCGAGGCGATGACGTCCCACAGCCCGACGCCCGCGCCTTTCAGCGCATCCAGCCGATCGAGATAGGCCAGGGCGGCCAGATCACGCCCGATCACCCCGCCGATCAGCCGCCAGAAGGCATTCTGCGGATGCGCGTAGTACTGCGCCGCCTTCAACGACGCATCGCCGGGCAGGCTCCCGAGGATCAGCAGGCGTGCACGGTCATCGACGACGGGAGGGAAGGCGCGCTTGGTCAAGCGTCTCTGAACACCCGCCTGAACACCGTATCCACGTGCTTGGTGTGGTACCCCAGATCGAACAGGGCCTCCAGATCGGCGTCGGCGACGATGACTTCGGGGTCTTCCTTGAGGAAGTCGAGGAAGTTACCTTCGCCGCGCCACACCTTCATCGCGTTCCGCTGAACCGCCGCATAGGAGTCCTCGCGCGACTGGCCCAGCTGGGTCAGGGCCAGCAGGACGCGCTGCGAGTGGACCAGGCCACCCAGCTTGTCGAGGTTCTTCTGCATGTTCTCCGGGTAGACCAGCAGCCGCTCGATCACCCCCGCCAGCCGGTTCAGGGCGAAGTCCAGATGCACCGTCGCATCCGGCCCGATGCCGCGCTCGACCGAGGAATGGCTGATGTCCCGCTCATGCCACAGGGCGACGTTCTCCATCGCCGGCACGACAGACGACCGCACCAGCCGCGCCAGGCCGGTCAGGTTCTCGGTCAGGATGGGGTTGCGCTTGTGCGGCATGGCCGACGAGCCCTTCTGGCCCTTGTCGAAGAACTCCTCGGCCTCCAGCACCTCGGTGCGCTGCAGGTGGCGGATCTCGGTCGCCAGACGCTCGATCGACGACGCCACCACGCCCAGCGCCGCGAAAAACGCCGCGTGCCGGTCGCGCGGGATCACCTGGGTCGAGACCGGCTCGACGGCCAGCCCCATCTTCTCGGCGACATATTCCTCGACCGCCGGGTCGACGTTGGCGAAGGTGCCCACGGCGCCCGAGATGGCGCAGGTGGCGATTTCTTCCTTCGCCGTCAGCAGCCGCCGCCGCGCCCGCTGGAACTCGGCGTGATAGCCGGCCAGCTTCAGCCCGAAGGTCACCGGCTCGGCATGGATGCCGTGGCTGCGGCCTACCGTCGGCGTGAACTTGTGTTCCTTCGCCCGCGCCTCCAGCGCCGTCAGCACCCGATCAACGCCCGCGACCAACAGGTCCGCCGAGCGTGCCAGCTGTACCGCGAAACAGGTGTCCAGCACGTCCGATGACGTCATCCCCTGGTGCAGGAACCGCGCCTCCTCGCCGACCGTCTCCGACACATGGGTCAGGAAGGCGATGACGTCATGCTTGGTGGTCCGCTCGATCTCGTCGATGCGGTCGGCATCCCATGCGGCATCCTTCCCCTTGGCCCAGATCGCCTCGGCCGCCTCGACCGGAATAACGCCCAGCTCGGCCATTTTCGTTGCGGCATGGGCCTCGATCTCGAACCAGATCCGGTACTTGGTCTCGTTGGACCAGATGGCGACGGCTTCGGGGCGGGAATAGCGCGTGATCATGGGCCGTGCGTGTCGGTCGCGGGTGGCCTTGAGTCAAGCCAAGATCAGGCGGCGCGACGCATGGGGCGGATCAGAATCTCTGCCGGAATCCCTAGCTGCTCATGCAGCCGGCGGATCATGCCGATCGACAGGCTGCGTTTGCCGTTCAGCACCTCGGCGATCCGCGTCCGGGTGCCGATCACCCCTTCCAGGTCTTTCCGGGTCAGCCCCTGCTGCTCCATGCGGAAGCGGATCGCCTCGACGGGGTCGGGCGGGTCCATGGGCTCATGGACAGTCTCCCAGGCGTCGATCAGCGTCACCAGAACATCGAGGCGGTCGCCCTCGGCCGTCCCGTCGGCCGCACCCCACAAGGACGCAACTTCATCCATCGCGGCTTGATGGTCAGCCTCGGTGCGGATCGGTTTCAGGTCAGTCGCCATGGTCGATGCCCTTTGCGTCGATGTCGTCATAGTCCCGGTGCGTCCCGACCCACTTGATCCAGACGATTGCCTTCTCGAAGTCCACAGCGACGATCAGCCGATAGTCATTGCCCTTGATGTTGAACACGATCCGGTCGGCACTCACGATGCTGGCGGTCGCATAGAGCCGTTTCACGTCCGACGTGGTCTTCCAGTCCGCACGGCTCACTTCCGCGAACCAGGCGTCGAGAGCGGATTTCAGTCCCGAGTGGTCCTTGCGACCCTCGCGGGACGCCGCGAACTCGCGCAAGGTGCGTCGGGAAATGATCCGCATGGATCGACCATAGCATGAGCCCAAAATGGGCACAACATCGGAGCCCTGCCATGGAACTCATCATCGGACCGCGCCGGTTCTCGACCTGGTCGCTCAGGCCCTGGTTGGTGCTCAAGCGGTGCGACGCGGACTTCACCGTCCGCGAGCTCGACTTCAACACCCCCGAAGGCCACGCCGAGATGCTGGCCGCATCGCCGTCCGGCCTCGTGCCGGTGCTGAGGGTCGAGGGAGAGACCATCTGGGATTCGATGGCGATCTCGGTCTGGGCGGCCGAACGCTATCCGCAGGCGAGGCTCTGGCCCGCCGACGCCCACGCCCGCTGGCTGGCCCGCTCGGCGGCCTGCGAGATGCACGGCGGGTTCGGGGCCCTGCGCACCCACTGCACCATGAACCCCGATCACCTGATGGTCGGCGACACCCGCTCGCCGCCGCCCGAGAATGAGGCCGTCGCCGCCGACCTGCGGCGGCTGGTCGAACTTTGGAGCGGAATGCGGGCCCGGTTCGGCGCGGGCGGAGAATATCTGTTCGGCGACTGGTCGGTGCCCGACGCCTTCTTCACCCCGGTGGCCACTCGCATCCGCCATTACCAGATCGATCTCGGGGCCTATGGCGACACCGACGGCGTCGCCCAGGCCTATGCCGACACCCTGCTGGCCCAGCCCGACTTTCTGGAATGGGAGCGGACGTCGCTGGCCGGTTAACCGTCACCGCTCATCGGCCGTTCATGTCACGGCGTTATCTTGAGGCATCAGACGAGGGGGAGGGCCGGCATGGAACGTGACACACAGACGATCGCCGCCGCCCCTGCGCGCCGCCTCTTGATCCTGAACGTCGGTCTGGCGCTTCTGATCGGCTGCTGCCTGTGCGCGTCTCTGATCGCCAGCGTCTTCTGAGAGGTCAGAGACCGCCGGCCGTGGTCGGCGACGCCGCCATCTCGACCGGCTGAGCCACGATCGGCTGAGGCGGAGGCGCGACATAATCGAGGCTGATCGGCACCAGACCGGCCCCCGACGCCACCGCATCCAGGGTGTTCAGCGGCCCGCCGAACATCCGCTGATAGATCCAGTAGGCGGCGACGACCTTCTCCACATAGTCCCGCGCCTGGGGCACATCGATCGTCTCGATCAGCAGCAGGGGATCGGGATTGGGCCCCAGCTTCCTCAGCGCCGACAGCATCGGCCCCGGCCCGGCATTGTAGGAGGCCACCGCCCGCAACAGGTCGCCTTGGAACTCGGGCCGCGCCAGCATCCGGTTGATGTAGGTCTGGCCCAGCCGCATGTTCACGGCCGGATCGAGCAGACGGTTCGGACTGGTCACGAACCCCCGGTCGCCCGTCATCTCGGCCGCCGTCCCCGGCATCACCTGCATCAGGCCGTAAGCCCCGACCGGCGACCGGGCCGAGGCGTTGAAATCGGTCTCCTTGCGGGCCAGGGCATAGACCAGCGCCTTCTCGATGGTGAAACCACCCTCGGGGGCCAGCTCAGGCGTCGCGAAGCGGCTGGCGTCGATGGTGCGGACCGAGGTGTCGTCGCTCATGACGCGCGGCCCCAGGGTCCGGGCCAAGGTCAGCCACATCCCGCGCGCGGTCTCGCCGACGGCGGAGCGCAGGCCGGTGGTCAGGGCCTCGCGTGCGTCGGAGCGACGGCCGACCTCGAGGAAGGCCACAGTGCGCCGCGCCTGGGCGTCCGACTGGATGAAGCTGTTCAGGGCGCGGGAGTCGCCGCCGGCTTCGCTGAACGACGCCTGCTGGAACCCGCCACCCTGATAGGGGGCGGGCGAATAGGGGCGCGGACCCTGGTTCTGGACCGGGGGCTCCTCACCCAACTGACGCAGGGCGACCTGGCCATAGAAGGTGGCGGGCCACTGCGCGGCCAGGCGCAGGAACTCGGTCACGCGGTTCTGGCGGCCGGACTGACCGGCGGCCTTGGCGGCCCAGACCCCGGCCCCGGCGCGAACCCAGGGGTCCTCGGTCGGATCGGCGGCGACACGCTCGAACGCCTGGAACGAGCGGGCATAGTCGCCCATCCGATAGGCCGCGAGCCCCGCCACCCACCAGTCGCCGATCTGGACCCCGGTGACATAGGCGCCGTTCAGGTCGTCGTGGTTCAGCATGACCCGCGCCGCCTTGGCGGGGTCGTTCTCGGTATTTGCACCACCGGAGACCCCGATGGCCTCGGCGACGCTGGACCAGGTCCGGCCGCTGACGCCCGCCGGACGCCGGGGTTCCGCGGCACCATCCGGCAGGCGACGAAGCGCCAGGGCATAGACCCGCTGTGCCACCGGCAGGTCGGCATAGTCGTCGAGCCAGGCGGCCAACTCGTCATAGGTGGCGACATGGTCGGGGTGGAACAGCCGCTCGAACTCGACCTGCCCCAGCAGGACGCGGTCATTGGCCTGACGCGCCGACATGCGGGCCAGCTCCAGGTCGCCACGACGCAGGGCGTCGAACGCAGTGGTGTAGCTCAGGCGGTCGGCGTTGCTCAGGGCCTTGGGCTGCCCGTCGTCGACCACGGCTTCGTCTACGGCCGCCTCGGCGGGCACGGCCGAATCGTCAGCCTTCGCACCCGTCGCCACCGCCCCGAAGGCGAAGGCGGCCAGGACTACGGCCAGCGTCGGCGAGAACGTCGCGCGGCGGAAATCATACATAGGCGGCGGCCCCCTCGTGCAACGCGTCTCCCGTCTCGATTCAGGATCAGCGCGTCGGTCTGCGATCGGTCGTCAATCGCTAACTATGCCGCAACACGGCATCGGTCTCAATCACGTGTACGTCAGGGCGCGAACGACAGGGTTAATCCGTGTGCGGCGTGATGTCGCGATCGGACTCGTCGAGCCGTGCCGCAACCGCCAGAACATCAGCCCACGCCTGCTTCTTGGCCTGTCCCTGCTTGAGCAGAAACACGGGGTTCAGCGTCACCCGCACGGGTGCCGATACATTGCCTTCGCCCAGCCGCCACTCGCGCCAGTCGCCGCGCAGCGCCATCACCGTCTCGGTCGACTTCAACACGGACCGGGCCGGGGCCGCGCCGAGCAGCAGAACCGCGCGCGGCTTCAGCAGATCCAGCGCCCGCTCGACGAAGGGCAGGCAGGCCGCCTGTTCCTCCGGCGCGGCGGGTCGGTCACCCGGCGGTCGCCAGAAGACGGCGTTCATCCGGTAGGCCCGGTCCTTCAGCCCTGCCGCCCCCAGCATGGCGTCCAGCAGCCGACCCGCCTTGCCCGCGAAGATGTCGCCGCTGTCGTCCTCTTCCAGACCCGGTGCGGCGCCGATGACCAGCAGATCCGCGTCCGCCGGGCCCCCGCCGACCACGGCTCGTCGTGCCCCCTGCTGCTTCAGCCCGCACCCGTCGAAACCGGCGGCCGCCGCCATCAGGGCCTCCAGCGTCGTCGCGGCCTGGGCGACATGGCGCGCCTCGGCGACGCAATCCGCTGCATTGGGGGCGGCGGCGACCGAGGCCGTGGCCTTCAGCACGGCCTTGCGCGGGGCGGGCAGTTCGACGTGGGTCCGGTCCACCGCCGCATCGAGGTAGCAGGCCTCGACGCCCGCATCCCGCCAGAAGGCGAGCAGGCTCTCGGTGGCTGCGACATCGATCGTCTGCATATTATCCCTACTCGCGAGTAGAGATCGGGCTTGACCTCCCTCGCGTCACGTTCTGATAAGCGTATAACCACTCGAAGGAAACGGGATCAGGATCATGGCCGAGGACACACGCGAGGGCGGCGCCACCAGTGCGCGTCAGGAAGCCATCCTCGACAACCTGCCGCCGCTGGAGGCGCTTCAAGGCGTCGAGCGCGAGGTCATGGAATATGACGTGGTCATCGTCGGCGGTGGTCCCGCCGGCCTGTCCGCCGCCATCCGCCTGAAACAGCGCGCGGAGGCAGCCGGCACCGAGATCAACGTCGCAGTCCTGGAAAAGGCGGCCGAGGTCGGCGGCCATATCCTGTCGGGTGCCGTGATCGATCCCAAGGCGCTGAGCGAGCTGTTCCCCGACTGGAAGGACCGCGGCTGCCCGCTCGAGACGCCCGTTACCGAGGACCGGTTCATGGTGCTGGGCCCGGCAGGTCAGGTCAGCCTGCCGATGGCGATGCTGCCGCCGATGATGCACAACGACGGCTGCTACATCGCCTCGCTCGGCAACGTCACGCGCTGGCTGGGTGAACAGGCGGAGGCGCTCGGCGTCGAGGTCTATCCCGGCATGGCCGCCAGCCACGTCGTCTGGGAAGGGGAGACGGGTCGGGTCAAGGGCGTCGTCGCCGGCGTCTTCGGCATCGACAAGCACGGCGCCCCGACCGGCGACTTCCAGCCCGGCATCGAACTGCACGGCAAATACGTCTTCATCGCCGAGGGCGTGCGCGGGTCGCTGGCCAAGACCATCATCGCCCGCCACCAGCTGGCCAAGGACAGCCAGCCCCAGAAATTCGGCATCGGCCTGAAGGAACTGTGGCAGGTCCCGCCCGAGAAGCACCGTCCTGGCCTCGCCCAACACACGACCGGCTGGCCGCTGGACGAGTTCACCGGCGGGGGCAGCTTCCTCTACCACTTCGGCGACAACTACGTGGCCATCGGCTACGTCGTGCACCTGAACTACAAGGATCCGTTCCTGTCGCCGTTCGACGAGTTCCAGCGGTTCAAGCACCACCCCGCCATCGCCGACCACCTGGAGGGCGGGACCCGCATCTCCTACGGTGCTCGCGCCATCACCGAGGGTGGCTTCCAGTCGGTGCCGAAACTGGCCTTCCCGGGCGGTGCCCTGATCGGATGCTCGGCCGGCTTCGTGAACGTGCCCCGGATCAAGGGCAGCCACAACGCCATGAAGACCGGCATGCTGGCCGCCGACGCCGCCTACGACGCCGTCATGGCCGGCCGCGAGGGCGACGTGCTGGTCGAGTACCAGGCGGCCTATGAGAACAGCTGGGTCTACAAGGAGCTGCGCGGTGTCCGGAACGCCAAACCCTATCTGACGAAGTTCGGCACCACCCTGGGCGGGGCGTTCGGGGTGGCCGAGATGTGGTTCACCTCCCTGACCGGCATCCCCGTCCCGTGGACGATGAAGCACGGCAAGACCGACGCCGCCTCGACCGAAAAGGCCTCCAAGCACAAGCCGCGCGTCTATCCCAAGCCCGACGGCAAGCTGTCGTTCGACAAGCTGTCCAGCGTCTTCATCTCCAACACCAACCATGCCGAGGAACAGCCGGCCCACCTGAAGCTGATCGATCCGTCGGTGCCGATCCGCGTCAACCTGCCCGACTACGGCGAACCCGCGCGCCTCTATTGCCCGGCCGGGGTCTATGAGGTCGTCTATGCCGACGAGGTGGCGAAGACCGATCCGAAATTCGTCATCAACGCCCAGAACTGCGTCCACTGTAAAACCTGCGACATCAAGGATCCGTCGCAGAACATCGTCTGGACCACCCCCGAAGGCGGCGGCGGCCCCAACTATCCGAACATGTAGGAGCGGTGGTCATGGCCAGGGTGCGTGTCGCGGGATTCGCCGTCTCCATCGACGGCTTCGGCGCCGGACCGGACCAGTCGCGGGAGAACCCGCTCGGCCTGCGGGGCCCGGAACTGCACAACTGGTTCTACCCGACCCGCAGCTTCCAGACGATGATCGGCAAGGAGGGCGGCACCGAAGGCGTCGATGACCGCTTCGGCCGCGCCTCCATGGCGGGGTTCGGCGCCTTCATCCTGGGCCGCAACATGTTCGGCCCCGTTCGAGGTGACTGGCCCGATGACGTGTGGAAGGGCTGGTGGGGCGACAACCCGCCCTATCACGCCCCCACCTACATCCTGACCCACTACCCTCGCCCGCCCATCGAGATGGAAGGCGGCACCATCTTCCACTTCGTCACCGACGGCATCGAATCCGCCCTGACCCAGGCAAAGGCTGCCGCCGGCGACCTCGACGTCAAGATCGGCGGCGGCGTCTCGACGGTGCGCCAGTACCTGCTGGCGGGCGCCATCGACGAACTGCACCTGGTGATCTCGCCCGTGCTTCTGGGCCAAGGCGAGTCACTTTTCGCGGGGATCGACCTGCCGGGGCTGGGCTATCGTGTGACGGAATCGGTCTCGACCGAACTGGCCACCCACGTGGTGCTGACGCGCTGAGCGTCGAGGGATAGCACCGAGGCCCTTGCGGCCGGCCGCTAAAGTGGCGACGTTCGCACCATGACCTTCCGAAGCCTCCGCCTGTCCCTGCTGTCGTTCGCGGCCATCGGCGCTCTGACCACCCCCGCCTTCGCCCAGGACGCCGCCCCGGCTGAACGTCCCCCGTCGCCGTCGATCACGCCGCTGGGCACCATCCCGCCGCTGCCGACCGAGCCCGAGGCCGACGCGCCGGAGGACGAGGCCCCCGACGCCTCCGCCCCCCTGCCGCCGCCCGCCGCCCCCGCCGTCACCCCCATCCCCGCCGTCTGGGCCCCCGCGCCGCGCGACCGTGAGGGGCGCACCGCCTATGGCCTGTATCTGGCCGGGCGCTATCTGGCCGGCCGGTCGGCCGAGGATCAGGCGGGCGCGAACGTCCAGGGCGCGGCCTATCTGTCCGAGGTCCTGGCCCTGACGCCGGAACAGCCCCTGATCCGCGAACAGGCCTTCACCGCCGCCCTGTTGTCCGGCGACCTCGATGACGCCGCCGTCGCGGCGCCCAGCGGCCCCGGCGTCCCGGCCGTGCTGGGCGAGGCCGGGCGGCTGGTCGCGGCGGTGCAGGGCTTCGTCCACGGCAATGCCCGGGCCGCCATCGCCTCGATCAAGGCCTCGCCGATCCGCCCGCCCCATGCGGTCGCGGCGCTGCTGGTCCAGCCGTGGATCGCCGCCTCGGCCGGGGACTGGGACCTGGCCCTGCTGTCGCCGTCGCCGGGCGCGACAGATTCTCTCAGCCAGCTGATGTTGTTCCAGCGCGCCCAGTTGCTGGAACGCCGCCGCCGCAACGACGAGGCCGACACGGCCTACAAATCCGTCGCGACGGCCCCCGGCGCCCAGCCCGCCATCGTCATCGGCTATGGCGAGTTTCTGGAGCGCCGCCGCCGTCGCGACGAAGCGGTCGCCGTCTATGACGCCGCCCTGGCCATGCAGCCGACCAACCCGACCCTGATCGCCGCCCGCGCCCGCGCCGAGAGCGGCGGCCGCGCGCCCCGTCTGCCCACGGACCGTCAGGGCGTGGTGCGCGGCCTGCTGCTGGCCTCGGCCTATGCGTCCCAGGGCGGGGCCAATGAGTTCGCCGCCGTCTACACCCGGCTGGCCCTGAACGTGGAGCCCGACGACGGTGTCCGGCTTCAGCTGGCCCGCTACCTGACCCTGGCCGGTCTCGACGCCGCCGCCCGCAACGTCCTGGCCGAGGTCGCCCCCTCCAGCCGCGCCGAGTACGCCGTCGCCCGCGTCCTGATGGGCCAGAGCTTCGGCAAGGACGAGCGGCCCGACGACGCCCTCGTCGAGTTCCAGAAGGCCTATGCCGCCGCTCCCGAAAGCCCCGAGGTCGCCTTCGCCCTGGCCGCGCAGCTGGTCGAGCTCAAGCGTAACGACGAGGCCCTGGCCCTGTTGATCGGCCCCGTCCTGGGCGGCGCGAACCCCGCCGGTGAGGTGCGCTTCCTGCGCGGCGCGGCGCTGGAAGGTGCCGGTCGCGTCGCCGAGGCCGAGGCCGAGCTTCAGGCCGCCCTGGCCGATCAGCCGGACCAGCCCGCCTTCCTCAACTATCTCGGCTATCTCTGGGTCGACAACGGCACCCGGGTGGAGGAGGGGGCCGCCCTGATCGCCCGCGCCCACGCCGCCGACCCCGAGGACGGCAATATCCAGGACTCGCTCGGCTGGGCCCAGTTCCGTCAGGGCCAGTTCGAGACCGCCGTCGCCACGCTCGAAGAAGCCGTGTCGAAAGAACCCGCCAACGCCGAGATCAATGACCATCTCGGCGACGCCTACTGGCGGGTGGGCCGCCGTCGCGAGGCGGGCTGGCAATGGAACCGCGTCCTGACTCTGGACCCGGACGCCGAGCGCCGCGCCGAGGTCGAAACCAAGATCGCCGACGGCCTGCCAGATCCGTTGTCCGGCCCGACCTCCGGGCCCGCGACCGGGGGCGGCGACCTCTGACGTCGGCGGTGATCTCCGCGCTCGCTCCCGCCAAGGTCAACCTGTGCCTGCATGTCGGGCCGGTCCGGGCGGACGGCTATCACCCCCTGGCCAGCCTCGTCGCCTTCGCCGACGTCGGCGACGTCGTCACGGTCGAGCCCGCCGACCGGCTGTCCCTGACCGTCAACGGCCCGTTCGGCGCAGGCCTGGACGGGGAGGGGGACAACCTGATCCTGCGCGCGCTCCGGGCCCTAGGCCAGGCCACCGGCAGCGGAGAGCCGCCGCTGAAGGTCACCCTCGACAAGCGGTTGCCGATCGCGGCCGGTATGGGCGGAGGCTCCTCCGACGCCGGCGCGGCCCTGCGTCTGGCGCGGACGGCGCTCGATCTCGACATCGACGACGCCGCTCTCGAAACCGTCGCAGCCGTTATCGGCGCGGACGGCCCCATGTGTCTGCGGGCCCGCACCGCCTGGGCGGAGGGCATCGGCGGCGACCTCAGCGACGCCGTCTGGATGCCACCGCTGCACGCCGTCCTGGTCAATCCGGGCGTCGCCTGTTCGACCGGTGCGGTCTATCGCGCCTATGACGTACGGCCCGTCGGCGCGCCCGATCGCCCGGCCGATCCCGCCGACGTCAGCCCTACCGGCGTGATCCGCTGGCTGGCGGCACAGCGCAACGATCTGGAGGCTCCGGCCCTGACCGTCGCCCCCGCTGTCGCCGAAGCCCTCGCCGACCTCGCGGCCTGCCCTTGGGTCGGGCTGGTGCGGATGTCGGGTTCGGGGGCCACGGTCTTTGCCCTGTTCGACACAGCACGGGACGCCGACGAGGCCACGCGCGCGCTACAGGCCCGACATGCGGGCTGGTGGGTCGCGCGCACCGTCCTGGGCGATCAACGGCCGTAAGCCGCCGTTTGAGGCCCTTTGCGGGCAGTCTTGTGACCGTCGTCACAGTATAGCTTCTGAATAGCACCGCTAACGGTAGAGCTTGTTCAGAATATCGCTGTGTCATGGAACTGCCGTCGCGCTTCCGAGTTTTGTCCTCCGAGTAACGTCGAGTAACCGTCCGTGAGCATCAGGCTCGCGGCCCCCCACGATTACAAGAAGGATACCCACCATGCTTCGCACTCGCCTGCTGACCGCTACCGCCGCCGTCGCCCTGTTCGCCGCCCCGGCCGCCTTTGCCCAGAGCGCGACGACCCCCGCTCCGGAAACCCCGGCTGAGATGCCCGCGACGTCGCCATCGACTGCCCCGGCCGCGACCCAGACCACGCCGGCTCCCGCCGCGAGCCAGACGGCCTCGGCCGAGACGCCCGCCACCGCCGGCAACATCATCGACACCCTGAAGGCCAAGGGCGAGTTCTCGACCCTGCTGACCGCGCTGGACAATGCCCAGCTGACCGAGACCCTGCGGACCCAGCCGGCCATCTCTATCTTCGCCCCGACCGACGCGGCCTTCGCTGAACTGCCAGAGGCCGACCGCACGCGCCTGATGGACCCGGCCAACGCCCAGGAGCTACGCCAGCTGCTGTTGTATCACGTGGTCGTCGCCGACGTGTCCTCCAGCCAGATCGAAGGCACCAAGGGTGGCGTCGAAACCGCCGCCCGCACCCAGGTCCAGCTGGACGGCACCGGCGATGCGATCAAGGTCGATGACGCCACCGTGACCACGGCCGACATCGACGCCTCCAACGGCGCCATCTTCGCCATCGACAAGGTGCTGAGTCCCGGTGCCTCCCAGGTCGCCTCGGGTGATGCGGAAGAAGACGCCGCCGCCCCGGCCGAGGAAGCGCCCGCCGCCACCCCGCCCGTGACGCCGCCTGCCGCGACCACCATGGACGAGGACACCACCGAGGCCGCGCCCCCGGCCGAGGAAGCCGAAATGACCCCGCCCGCCGATGAAGCCACGCCGCCGGTCGCCACCCCGCCGGCCTCGGCTCCGTCCACGATGGCACCGTCGAACATGGCTCCGTCGTCGATGACGCCGTCGACCACGACGCCCCCCGCCCCGACCCCGCCGGTTGAGGGTGACCCGGACAGCGACGACACGGCTCCGACCCCGTCGCCGACTCCCGCTCCCAAGCCCGCCCCGGCCCCGGCTCCGGTCCCCACGCCGCAAGGCTAAGGATTGCAGTTGGCCCCTGCAGGGTCGCCTGACAGCTTCGCCCCGGTCGCCCACGCGGCCGGGGCGTTTCTTTGCGCTATTGCCGGGTTTCGTTTTTCGACCGCGCGCTCTAGGGTCCGCCGCCATCCGCCAGCCCTGAAAAAGCCCGCCCGCCTTGCCCCACACCCCGACCGAACCGCTCTCGTTCCAGGACCTGATCCTGACCCTCCAGCGATACTGGGGCGACAAGGGCTGCGCCCTGCTACAGCCGTATGACGTCGAGGTCGGTGCCGGCACCCTGCATCCGGCGACCGTGCTGCGCGCGCTCGGCAAGAAGCCGTGGAAGGCCGCCTACGTCCAACCCAGCCGCCGCCCGGGCGACGGCCGCTATGGCGAGAACCCCAACCGCCTCCAGCACTACTACCAGTTCCAGGTCATCCTGAAGCCCAACCCCGACGACCTCCAGGACCTGTATCTGGGGTCGCTCCGCGCCATCGGCATCGACCCGAAACTGCACGACATCCGCTTCGTCGAGGACGACTGGGAAAACCCCACCGTCGGTGCCTGGGGCCTGGGCTGGGAGGTTTGGTGCGACGGCATGGAGGTGACGCAGTTCACCTATTTCCAGGGCGTCGGCGGCATCGAGGTCGACGTCGTCTCGGGCGAGCTGACCTACGGGCTGGAGCGTCTGGCCATGTACGTTCAGGGCGTCGACAACGTCTATGATCTGAAGTTCAACAAGGACGGCCTGACCTACGGCGAGGTCTTCCTCGAGAACGAGCGTCAGCAGTCGGAAGCCAATTTCCACGGTTACGACGTCGAGGGGCTGAAACGCCGCTTCGAGGACATGGAGGCCGAAAGCCGTCGCCTGCTCGCCATGACCGGCCCGCAAGGCCAGCAACTGGTTCTGCCCGCCTACGATCAGGTCCTGAAGGCATCCCACCTGTTCAACCTGATGGACGCCCGCGGCGCCATCGCCGTCGCCGAACGCCAGAGCTACATCGGCCGCATTCGGGACCTGTGTAAGGCGTGTGCGGTCGCCTACGTCGAGCGTGAAAAGGCGGAGGCCGCCTGATGTCCCAACTCCTCCTCGAACTGTTCTCCGAAGAAATCCCCGCCCGGATGCAGCCGGGCGCCGCGCGCGATCTGGAGCGGATGGCGACCGAACGGCTGAAGGCCGCCGGCCTGACCTGGGATGCCCTGACCACCTTCGCCGGGCCACGTCGCCTGACCCTGGTGATCGAGGGCCTGCCGACCGCCACGCCCGACCGCGCCGAAGAGATCAAGGGCCCCCGCGCCAATGCGCCGGAACAGGCGCTCGAAGGCTTCCTGCGCAAGACCGGACTGACCCGCGATCAGCTGACCGAGCGCGACGGCGTCCTGTTCGCCGTGATCAACGAGGCGGGCCGTCCGACCCCCGCCGTCATCGCCGAGACGGTCGAAGCCATCGTCCGCGCCTTCCCCTGGCCCAAGTCGATGCGCTGGGCCGACGCCACCCTGCGCTGGGTGCGGCCGCTGAAGCGGATCGTCTGCCTGTTCGACGGGGCCGTGGTGCCCTTCGTCATCGACGACGGCGCGCCGCCTCCGACCCAGGACGAGGTCCTTCGCGGCATCGCCTCCGGCGACACCACCGAGGGCCACCGGTTCATGGGCACGGGCCGCCCGCTCAAGGTCCGCGACTTCGCCGACTACCGCAAACAGCTTGAAGCCAACCACGTCATCCTCGACGTCGCCGACCGCAAGCTGAAGATCCTCGAGGGTGCCCGCGCCGCCTGCCACGCGCGGGGGCTGGAACTGGTCGACGACGACGGCCTGCTGCACGAGGTCGCCGGTCTCGCCGAATGGCCGACGCCGATCCTGGGCGACATGGACCCGCAGTTCCTCGACCTGCCGCCCGAGGTCGTCCGCCTGTCGATGAAGGTTCACCAGAAGTATTTCGCGGTGCGTGACCCCGCGACCGGCAAGTTGGCCCCCAATTTCCTCGTGGTCGCCAATGTCGAGGCCTCCGACGGCGGCGTGGCCCTGGCCGCCGGCAACAGTCGCGTCCTGTCCGCCCGCCTGAACGACGCCCGCTTCTTCTGGGACGAGGACCTCAAGACCGGCTTCGACGCCTGGAACGCAAAGCTTCAGGGCGTCACCTTCCACGCCAAACTGGGCACCCTGGCCGAACGCGTCGACCGCATCGCGGCATTGGCCCGCGAAATCGCCCCCCTGGTCGGCGCCAATCCCGACGAGGCCGAACGCGCCGCCCGCCTCGCCAAGGCTGACCTCGCCTCCGGCATGGTCGGCGAGTTCCCGGAACTGCAGGGCGTCATGGGCGGCTACTACGCCCGCGCCTTCGGTCAGTCCGCCGCCGTCGCCGACGCCATCCGCGATCACTACAAGCCTCAGGGTCCGGCCGACACGGTCCCCACCGCCCCCCTGACCGTCGCCGTCGCCCTGGCCGACAAGCTCGACACCCTCGTCGGCTTCTTCGCCATCGACGAAAAGCCCACCGGCTCCAAGGACCCGTTCGCGCTGCGCCGGGCGGCGCTGGGGGTGATCAGGCTGGTACTGGAAAATGCATCGCGGTTTCCGTTCCTAGCGATGGCCAAGTTTGCTGGCGCGATAGTGCGACTTAACGCCATCAGTCGATCGACACATTTGGCGGCCGAGCAAATGGTGGCAGTTCGTCAGCACCTTAGTCTAGATGTCATCGAGCAGTCTAAAGTCCCGCTTCCTATTGATAGGGACGAACTCCAAAAGCAGATTGACACTGCAAACGCGGAGGCCCGTGCCAGTAGCGGGGATCTCCTCGCCTTCTTCGCCGATCGCCTGAAGGTCCTCCTCCGCGACCAGGGCAAGCGCCACGATCTCGTGGACGCCGTCTTCGCGCTCGGCGACGACGACCTCGTCCGCATCGTCCGCAGGGTCGAGGCGCTGGATGCTTTCCTAGCCACCGACGACGGGGCCAATCTGCTGGCCGGGTACAAGCGCGCGTCCAACATCCTCAAGGCCGAGGCGAAGAAGGGGGATATCCCCACCGGCATGGTCCAGACCGGCCTGCCCAACCAGCCCGAGGCCGAGACCACGCTCGCCTTCGCCGCCGACGCCGCCCGCACCGCCGTGGACACCGCGCTGGACACCGAGGATTTCGCCGTCGCCATGACCGCGCTCGCCCGCCTGCGCGCGCCGGTGGATGCGTTTTTCACGGACGTGATGGTCAACTCGGATGTGGCTGAGGAACGCGACAACCGGCTGAAACTGCTGGGTCAGGTGCGGGATGTCATGGGCCGGGTGGCGGATTTCGGACTGGTCGCGGGGTAGGAGGCCTTCTTCTCCCGCGCAGCGGGGGAAGTGGCCCGGCGTCGAGCGAAGCGAGACCAGGGTCGATGGGGGTAGTCATCCGCCTGCGCCCTGCGTCACATGGCCCCCATCGTCGCTGCCTTCGCTGCGCTCAGGGACGCGACACTTCCCCCGCTGCGCGGGAGAAGAAGGAAACGCAGCCCCCGGTAACATTCCTCACGCTTTGTTTCATCCCGGTCTCGCCTTCGCGGGCGCAGCACGGTAGTCAGGCCCCATGAGTGGGGACAACCCGCCGTTGCTATTCAAAACTCAGGGGTTTCCAATGGTGCAGTGGGTCTATGCGTTCGGTGGCGGGGCCGCCGACGGCGACGCGTCGATGAAGAATCTGCTGGGGGGCAAGGGCGCCAACCTGGCCGAGATGTCGTCGCTGGGGCTGCCGGTGCCCCCCGGCTTCACCATCACGACCGAGGCCTGCGTCCACTACTATTCCAACGGCCAGAAATACCCCGACGCCCTGGCCGGACAGGTCGCGGCCGGCCTGCTCAAGGTCGAATCCATCGTCGGCAAGGTGTTCGGCGACCCCGAGAACCCCCTGCTGGTCTCGGTCCGCTCCGGCGCCCGCGCCTCCATGCCGGGCATGATGGACACCGTCCTGAACCTGGGCCTCAACGACCAGACGGTCGAGGGCTTGGCCAAGCTGTCGGGCGACCGCCGCTTCGCCTTCGACTCCTACCGCCGCTTCATCACCATGTATTCCAACGTCGTCCTGGGCCTGTCCCACGACGACTTCGAGGAGGTGCTGGACGACCACAAGGACCGCTTGGGCGTCACCGTCGACACCGACCTGACCGCCGAGGACTGGGAAAAGGTCGTCGCCGAATACAAGACGGTGGTCCAGCGCGAGCTGGGCGTGCCCTTCCCCCAAGATCCCCAGCTTCAGCTCTGGGGCGCGGTCTCGGCCGTGTTTGCCAGCTGGATGAACGACCGGGCCAAATTCTATCGCCGCATGCACGACATCCCCGAAAGCTGGGGCACGGCCGTCAACATCCAGTCGATGGTGTTCGGCAACATGGGCGAGACCTCCGCGACGGGCGTGGCCTTTACCCGCAACCCCTCGACCGGCGACGCCCGCCTGTACGGCGAGTTCCTGATCAATGCCCAGGGCGAGGACGTCGTCGCCGGCATCCGCACGCCGCAATCCCTGACCAAGGTCGGCCGCGAGGAGATGGGCGAGACCGCCCCCTCGATGGAAGAGGCCATGCCCACCGTCTTCGCCGAGTTCGTGGACGTGGTCGGCCGGCTAGAAACCCACTACCGCGACATGCAGGACATCGAGTTCACGGTCGAACGCGGTCGCCTGTGGATGCTCCAGACCCGCAACGGCAAGCGCACCGCCAAGTCCGCACTCAAGGTCGCCGTCGACCTGGCCGCCGAGGGCGTGATCACCCAGGAAGAAGCCATCAGCCGCGTCGAGCCCGCCGCCCTCGACCAGCTTCTGCATCCGACCCTGGACCCCAAGGCCGCCCGCACCGTCGTCGCGACCGGCCTGCCGGCCAGCCCCGGCGCTGCGACCGGCAAGATCGTCTTCGACGCCGACGAGGCCGAACGGATGTCGCAGCTCGGCGACGCCGTCATCCTGGTCCGTGAGGAAACCTCGCCGGAAGACATCCACGGCATGCACGCGGCGCGCGGCATCGTCACGGCGCGCGGCGGCATGACCAGCCACGCGGCGGTCGTGGCGCGCGGCATGGGTCGCCCCTGCGTCTGCGGCATCAATGCCCTGTCGATCGACGAGCACGCCGGGACCTTCACCGCCAACGGCCGCACCTTCAAGGCCGGCGAGATCATCACCATCGACGGCTCAAAGGGTGAGGTGCTGGACGGTGCCGTGGCCATGATCGAGCCCGAGCTGACCGGCGACTTCCAGACCCTGATGGGCTGGGCCGACAAGGTCCGCAGGCTCAAGGTCCGCGCCAACGCCGAGACCCCGCTGGACGCCAAGACCGCGCGCGGCTTCGGCGCCGAGGGCATCGGCCTGTGCCGCACCGAGCACATGTTCTTCGACGAGGAACGCATCGCCGCCGTGCGCGAGATGATCCTGGCCGACGACGAGGCCGGTCGCCGCACCGCGCTCGCCAAGATCGCCCCGTTCCAGAAGGCCGACTTCGTCGAGCTGTTCACCATCATGGCCGGCCTGCCGGTCACGGTCCGCCTGCTCGACCCGCCGCTGCACGAGTTCATCCCGCACACGGACGAGGACATCGACGCCCTTGCCGCCGGTTCGGGCCTCGATGCCATGAAGCTGAAACGCCGGGCCAAGGAACTGCACGAAACCAACCCGATGCTGGGCCACCGGGGCTGCCGCCTCGGCGTCGCATACCCTGAAATCTACGAGATGCAGGTCCGCGCCGTGATCGAGGCCGCCATCGCCGTCAAACAGGCGTCCGGCACCGCCCCCATCCCCGAGATCATGCACCCCCTGGTCGCCATGGGTCTGGAGATGAAATACCTGCGCGAACTGACCGACAGCACGGCCAAGGCCGTGTTCGAGGAGGCCGGCGACACCGTCGAATACCTGGTCGGCACCATGATCGAACTGCCCCGCGCCGCCCTGCGTGCCGGTGATCTGGCCGAATACGCCGAGTTCTTCTCCTTCGGCACCAACGACCTGACCCAGACCACCTTCGGCATTTCACGCGACGACTCCGGCCGCTTCCTCCAGGCCTATATGGACAAGGGCATCTTCGAGACCGACCCCTTCGTCCGCCTGGATCAGGACGGCGTCGGCGACCTGATCCGTATCGCCAGGGAACGCGGCTCGGCCGTCCGCCCCGACATGAAGATGGGCATCTGCGGCGAACACGGCGGCGACCCCGCCTCCATCGCCTTCTGCGAAGAGGTGGGCCTGTCCTACGTCAGCTGCTCCCCCTACCGCGTCCCCATCGCCCGCCTGGCCGCAGCCCAGGCCGCGCTGGTCAGCCGTGGCGGCGAGGCGCGCGAAAAGGATCGCTGAACTTTTCTCTCTCCCCCTGCGGGAGAGGGAGCCCGCGCACGGCGGCGCAGCCGTCGTCCTTGCGCGGTCGGGTGAGGGGTCACGCCGGCTTATTAGTCCTGCGCGCCTGAACCCTCACCGTCTCTCCTCGGCGTGACCCCTCATCCATCAGCCTTCGGCTGCCACCTTCTCCCGCAAGGGGAGAAGGAATTTCGGCTTGTCCGCCGCCTCGAAGTTTCAAACTTCAGCCTACCAATCCCTTGCCGCACAAGGGATTGCTCCGTTCTCACCCCCTCCAACCTCGCCCACCTCGACCCGTCCCTTATCCTGACCCCTCAACCCAATCCGAGGACGAAGGACGATGGACGACGAAGAATTCTGGCAACCTCTCCGGACGCGGGTGGAGGCGGCCCGAAATGCCGGGTTGCGGCCTGCACCGGACGACGTCTGGGCCGTGGTCCGGCTCGACTATCTGGATGGTTTGTCGGCGCGGGAGTGCTGCGAGCGACACGGCGTCGGACGCTCGGCCCTTCGCGCCCGTGCCAAGATCGAGGGCTGGCGGCGCTCGGATCAGCCATGGATCGTGACGAGTGGTCTGGATCCGGATGACGAGGGCGTCGAACTCGATGTTCTGAACGACAGCGATATCGACCGGATCGACGACGATCAGTTCATGGATCTGGCCCGACGCCGGATGAAGCGGGCCCTGCTGCGCGGCGATGCGGTCGCCGCCCTGCGGTGGCGTCGCGTGGCCCAACAGGTCGGCGACGAGTTCCACAAGATGGTCTGCGAAGCCCGGTGGGCCGCCCGTGACGCGCCTTCGCCAGAGAGTCCGGACTCCTCGGACTCCTCGGACTCCTCGGACTCCTCGGACTCCTCGGACTCTAATTTCGAGTCCGGACTCCCTCACCCCGCGTGATCCATCCGCTAGACTGAACCTCCCGCCCAATGCCCACAGGACCAACAATGCCTGCCCAATCCCGCCTCTCCATCGCCGTGGTCGGTCCCGGCGCCATCGGCGGGACCATCGCGGCCTGGCTGTCGCGCAGCCCCCGGGTGGGGCAGGTCACCCTGTGCGCCCGCAGCCCGCTGGATCGGCTGGTCGTCGAGACGCCGGACGGTTCGGTCATCGAGTCGGATCCGCGCGTGGTCACCTCGCCTGCGGACATCACCGCCCCCGTCGACTGGGTCCTGGTCGCCACCAAGGCCTATGACGTCGAGGCCGCCTCGGCCTGGTTCGCCGGCCTGGTCGGGCCGACGACCCGCATTGCGGTGCTCCAGAACGGCGTCGAACACGTGGAACGCTTCGCCCCCTTCGTCGCACCGGACCGGATCACGCCCGTGGTCGTGGATATCCCGGCCGAACGCACCGGGCCGGGCCGGATCCTGCATCGCCGCGAGGGCACGGTCATCGTGCCGGCCGGGCAGGCGGGAGACGATTTCGTCGCCCTGTTCGCCGACAGCGTCATCGCCGCCTCGACCACCGACGATTTCCCGACCGTCGCCTGGACCAAGCTGGCCCTGAACTGCGCGGGGGCCGTCAACGCCCTGACCGGCCAGCCGGGCGGAGTGGTGCGGGCGCAAGGGATCGCCGACCTGATGCGGGCCATGGTCCGGGAATGCGTCGCGGTGGGCCGCGCCGTCGGGGCCGATCTGGGCGATGACCTGCCGGACTGGGTGGTCGAGCGCGCCATGACCTCGCCCCCGGACTCGGTCAACTCCCTGCTGGGCGACCGGCTGGCGGGCCGGCCGATGGAATGGGATGCGCGCAACGGCGTGATCGTCCGCCTCGGCCGGGACCACGGCATCGAAACCCCGGTCAACGCCCTGTGCGCCACCCTGCTGAGCGCGACCGCCTGGCAGCCCTGAAGAGGCCATCTTTGAGATATCGTCTGTCGCAGAACAAGGTCTGTGTCAGTCATGCACGATTTCACGACTGCAACGTTCAGGTCATGGAACGGCCGCGCAGGGTCACCATTTAACTCCTCGCTGGATGGGGCTGATGACCACAAGTCATCATCATCTAGGAGTTAATAGAAACAATGCGTAACATCATTCTCTCTGCCGCCGCTGTCTCCCTGTTCGCCGTGCCCGCCATGGCCCAGAGCCTGCAATCGCCGACCTACTACGGCACCCTGGGCTATTCCCAGATGCAGGGCGACGACGCTGACCTCGGGGCCGTGACGGGTCGCCTGGGCGCCAAGCTGACCCCCTATCTGGGTGTCGAGGGCGAGACCTCGTTCGGGGTCGGCCATGACGACGTCTCCTTCGCCGGCGTCGACGGCAAGGTCGAGCACCGCTACGACGTCGCCGCCTACGGTGTCGCCACCCTGCCGGTCCAGCCGAACTTCGACCTGTTCGCCCGGGTCGGTTACGGCGTCACCGAAGTGAAGGCCTCGGCCGCCGGCGTCGCCGCCAGCGACCATTCCGACAGCGTCAACTACGGCGTCGGGGCCAACTACCACCTGGACGGCGTCAACGGCATCCGCGCCGACTGGACCCGCCGCGACTTCCAGGACGACAACGCCGGCGAAGCCGACGTCTATTCGCTGAGCTTCATCCGCAAGTTCTGATCATGAAAAAGGCGCGGTCCAGAACGGGCCGCGCCTCATGCCTTTCCGGGGATGGGAACGGTCAGCCCGGCTCGGCCACTAGGGCCCACCGCATCGACCCCTCGCCGAACGGCCGGGTGAACCACTGGGAGTACCGCTCGAACGCCTCGACCACCGCGTGACGCAGATCGTTGTTCACCGGCTCGCCACGGTTGCGCTTCATCGCCGCGACGCAGTCGATGACCACATTCTGGTGCGCCGACCCGCCGAGGCTCTTCAGGACCATGGCCACGTCGCGGGCCAGGGATTCCAGCAAGGACAGCCGTCCGCCCGCCGGGGTGGCGCTGTATCGGTTCGTCTGGGTGTCGGCCATTCGGGCGTCCCCTCGCGCTTTCACGGTGTGGATAGACATCCGTGACAAACTCGCCTCTCAGGCGCAAGCGGCGCCGCACAATTTTCGGTAGATTGTTCGTGACGAGGCACCCGAGATCACCCTCACTGGCCCACCCGTATCGCACCTGCTAACAAGACCGCGTCAGGCGGGAAGGGAAACGCCCATGAGAATCGGCCTCTATCCGGGCACCTTCGATCCCGTCACCAACGGGCACATGGACATCATCGGCCGGGCCGTGAAGCTGGTCGACCGGCTGGTCATCGGCGTGGCCCAGAACGACGACAAAGGCCCCCTGTTCACCACGGCCCAGCGGGTCGAGATGGTCAGGGCCGAGGTGGCCCACCTCGACGCCGACATCGACGTGCAGCCCTTCTCCAGCCTGCTGATGCATTTCGCCGAGCACCTGAACGCCCAGATGATCGTCCGCGGCCTGCGCGCCGTCGCCGACTTCGAGTACGAGTTCCAGATGACGGCCATGAACCAGCGCCTCAATGACGACATCGAGACCGTGTTCCTGATGGCCGATCCGCGCCACCAGGCGATCGCCTCCCGCCTCGTCAAGGAGATCGCCCGGCTGGACGGCAATATCGACAGCTTCGTCAGCCCCGCGGTCGCTGAGGCCGTCCGGCAAAAGGTACAGAAACGCGTATGAAGGCCCTCTTCGTTTCCCGCACCGTGCGGGTCGTGACCGCTGCGGCCGTCGCCGCCGGTGCCGCCCTTCTGGTCCTTCAGTCGGTCCAGGCCCAGGCCATACGGGGCCCCGAAGTGCCGCCCATGCCGATCGGCGAGGCCGACTGGCGCACCGTCCTGCCTGAGAACCTGCTGGTCATCGACACCACCAAGGGCCGCGTCCTGGTCGAGATGGAGCCCCGCGCCGCCCCCGGCCACGTTGCCCGCATCACCCAGCTGGCCGACCGGGGCTTCTTCGACGGCCAGAAATGGCACCGCGTCATCCCCGGCTTCATGGCCCAGACCGGCGACCCCCTGGGCACGGGCGAGGGCGGTTCCGACCTGCCGGATCTGGCCGGCGAGTTCAGCTTCCGCCGTGGTCGCGACGGGTTCGGACTGGTTCCCAACTCAGGGGGTGCGGTGCGCGGCTGGCTCGGCTCCCTGCCGATCGAGACCCAGCCCGACGCCCAGATGTTCGTCACCGCCGACATGAAGGTCCCCGCCAGTGGCCTGTTCTGCCCCGGCGTGCTGGGCATGGCCCGGTCCCAGTCGCCGGACAGCGCCAACAGCCAATTCTTCCTGATGACCGGCACCAACCCCAACCTGAACGGCTCCTACACCGCCTTCGGGCGGGTCGTGGTCGGCCTGGACGTGGTCAAGGCCCTGAACGCCGGATCCAGTGCCAACAACGGCGCGGTGGCCAACCCTGACGTCATGACCCGCGCCCGCATCGCCGCCTCCATCCCCCCGGCCGAGCGGCCCAGCGTCCGGGTCCTCGACCCCCGTACCGCCCCCTTCGCCGCCCGGGTCCAGACCCTGCGCGAGACCCGGGGCCTGAACTTCAACATCTGTGATATCCCGGTCGTCGCCGAAGCCATCGGCGGCTGACGAGGACAGGCGAGACACGATGCGCAACCCGGCCCTGATCCTGTCGTCCCTCGCCGTCCTGCTGGCCGGGCCCGTCCTGGCCCAGACGACCGAGACGCCCCCGCCGCCGCCCGCCCCCCCGGCCGTCACGCCTCCCAGCGAATGGCGTGCCGTGCCGCCGGAGAACCTGATGGTCATCGACACGACCAAGGGCCGGATCATGGTCGAGCTGATCCCCGAGATCGCCCCCCTGCACGTCGACCGGATGCGGCTTCTGACCCGCGCCGGCTTCTTCGACGGCATCGTCTGGCACCGCGTCATCGACCAGTTCATGGCCCAGACCGGCGATCCGCTGGGCACCGGCGAGGGCCAGTCGGCCTATCCCGACCTCAAGGCCGAGTTCACCTTCCGGCGCGGTCCCGAAATGGGCTTCACCCCCGTCGCTGCCCCGGCCGGGGCCCAGGTCGGCTTCCTGCATTCCCTGCCGGTCCAGACCCAGCCCGACGCGGTGATGGCCACGACCGCCGACCGCAAGGTCCACGGCTGGGGCCTGTACTGCCCGGGCGTCGCCGGCATGGCCCGTGACGACGCCCCCGACAGCGCCAACTCCCAGTTCTTCCTGATGCGCCAGCCCTATCCCTCGTTGGACAAGCGCTACAGCGTCTGGGGCATGGTGGTGTCGGGGCTCGACGTCGTCAGGTCGATCAAGGTGGGCGAGGGCGACGGTGGCATGGTCACCGATCCCGACCGCATGACCCGCGTCCGTATCGCCGCCGACCTGCCCGAGGCCGAACGGCCGACGGCCCTGGTGCTGGACACCGCCTCGCCCCGCTTCCAGGCCCTCGCCGCCGAGACCCGGGCAGCCCGGGGGGCGGACTTTTCGGTCTGTGACATCATGCTGCCGGCCCAGGTGACGGGCCAGCCTCCGGCCCCACCGACTCAGTCGCCGCCCGCCGCCTGATCCCGGCCTGACGACCCCTGGCAGCGCCGATGGCTGCGCCGTCGCCGTGAGGGCTTGCGCTCGCCCCGCATGGCATCCAGCAACAGGCCTTCGCGCAGGCCCCGGTCGGCGACCCGCACCCGGTCACAGGGCCAGGCCCTTTGCACGGCCTCCAGGATCGCGGCACCCGCCAGCACCAGATCGGCCCGGTCCGGCCCGATACAGGCCTCGGCCGCCCGTCCGATCGGCCCAAGGGCCTGAAGTCGCGCCGTCGCCGCATCGCACTGGCCCCGCGTCATCCACAGGCCGTCGATCCGGTCGCGCTGATAGCGGCGCAGGTTCAGATGGATCCCCGCCAGGCTGGTGATCGCCCCCGACGTCCCGACGATATGCCCCCTTCCGGCGGCGAACAGCCTGGTGATCTCAGGGTCCGCGAAGCCGCCTGCCGCCAGCGCCGTCTCGACGTCCGCGACCATGGCCTCGTACCAGTCGGCACCCGATCCGATCGGCTCGGGGTGACGTTCGGCCAGGGTGACGACCCCGATCGGGGCCGACATCCAGCCCACGGTCTCCATCTCGCGCCCGACCTTCTTCAGCCATGACAGCTCGGTCGAACCGCCGCCGACGTCGATGACCAGCACAGCCTCGGCCCGGGGATCGAACAGGTTGAGGCAGCCGCGCACCGACAGCCGGGCCTCCTCGGCCGGATCGATGATCCTGAGCCGCAGACCGGTGCCCAGCCGGACGCGTTCGATGAAGGCCTCGCCGTTCTCAGCCTGGCGACAGGCCTGGGTGGCGACGGCGGTCAGGCGGTGCGAGTCCAGTCCCTTGCGCACCACCCGCTCGGCGCAGGCGGCCAGGGCGTCATAGGCCCGGTCCATGGCGGCGGGCTCGAGTCGGCCCGATTGCGACAGGCCCTCGCCCAGACGCACGATCCGGCTGAAACTGTCGACGACCCGAAAGCCGTCGCGCATCGGCCGTGCGATCAGCAGCCGGCAATTGTTGGTCCCCAGATCGAGCGCGCCATAGAGGGGCGCGTCGCGACCGGAGCCACCGAAGCCTGTCGCCACGCCCCCGGGCTCTGCCGGAGGCGCGTTTCGAGGCCGTCGGCGCGGGGACCGATCGCCACGCCCCCGGGGCGCGTCGTCGGATTCCGGCATGGGCCGAGCTTTCAAGTGGGCGCAACCGTTGAGGGCACCCGTCCCGCGCAACCTAGACCCGGCCTGCCACTCGTCACAAGCCGATATGACAGCCAGATGAACAAGGAGGCCAGCATCCCGCTCAGGGTCGGTCACGTAGTTTTCCTGTCATGACCCAGTCCTCCACAGAGATGACCCGCACCGCCCGGTTCGGTCTCGGCCAGATCGTCCGCCACAAGGAAGCGGCGTTTCGCGGCGTGATCGTCGACGTCGACGCCGTTTATGGCGGTCCCGACGGCCAGCCCGGCCCCGACCTGCGCGACCAGCCCTTCTACCGAGTGCTGGCCATGGGCGAGGATGCGGGCTTTCTGGTCTATGCCGCCGAGGACTTGCTGGAGCACGAGACCGAACTGTCCGAACTGTCGCCGGCGGACCAAGCCAAATGGTTCACCCTGGACGATCAGGGCCATCGCGCGCCCCGGATGCAGCCGATTCACTGAAGTCGAACCGACGCTCTGGCGAAGCGCTGGCGGTCGGCCTAGATTGACCGGCCAAGGAGCGTGATCCCCATGTCCGATTTCGAGCACGTCTTCGCCGAGCCCCCGCCGGGCGCCGCCGCCGACTGGACCATCAGCCAGAACTGGCGCGCCTATACCCAGGTCGAGCACGACACCTGGGACACCCTGTACGCCCGCCAGATGAAGATCCTGCCGGGCCGGGCGTCCGACGCCTTCCTGAACGGACTCAAGGCCCTGGATCTGAACACCGGCGGCATCCCCGACTTCGCGGTGATCAATCCCAAGCTCGAGGCCCTGACCGGGTGGACCGTGCATTGCGTGCCCGGCCTGGTGCCGGATGACGTCTTCTTCGATCACCTGGCCAACCGCCGCTTCGTCTCGGGCCAGTTCATCCGGAAGCCCGACCAGCTGGATTACCTGCAAGAGCCGGACATCTTCCACGATGTCTTCGGCCATGTGCCGATGCTGACCGACCCCGATTTCGCCGATTACATGCAGGCTTACGGCCTCGGCGGTCAGAGGGCGGCGGGTCTGGGGGTGCTGGACCAGCTGGCGCGGCTGTACTGGTACACAGTCGAGTTCGGGCTGATGGAGAGTGCCGAGGGCCTGCGCATCTATGGTGCCGGGATCGTGTCGTCTGCCACCGAGAGCGTGTTCGCGCTGGAAGACGTCTCACCCAACCGGATCGCGTTCGACCTGGAGCGGGTGATGCGGACCCTTTACCGGATCGACGACTTCCAGCAGGTCTATTTCGTCGTACCCTCCATCGAGGCGCTGAAGGCGGCGACCCTCCAGGACTTCGCGCCGATCTATGACCGGTTGCGGGGGGCACCGGAGATCGCCGTGGACGCGGTGTTGCCAGGTGACCGGGTGCTGACACGGGGGACGCAGACCTATGCGGCGCGGGGCGGGCGGTTCGCGGCGTGACCCCCTTCGTCTCCCGCGAAGCGGGGGTGGAGGAACGAGCGGCGAAGCCGATCGGACGACGGTCGCGTCCCTGAGCGAAGCGAAGGCAGCGACGATGGGGGCCGTTTGTCCGGCGCACGAAACTCGAAATTCCCCCATCGACCCTTGTCTCGCTACGCTCGACGCCGGGCCACTTCCCCTGTGACGATCGGGGGAAGAGTGGTGCTCAGTCGTGGACGATCAGGCTCCTGCGCTTGGTGTCTCGCATGAACACGAACACGAGCAATGACACCCCGATCATCGCCGTGACGTACCAGAAATAGGCGCTCTCGATCCCCTCCAGCTTGAACTTGAGGGCCACGTACTCGGCCGTGCCGCCGAACACCGCATTGGCGATGGCATAGGGCAGGGCGACGCCCAGGGCGCGGATGTGGGCGGGGAACAGCTCGGCCTTCACCACGGCGTTGATCGCCGTATAGCCCGAGACGATCACCAGGGCCGCCAGCGACAGGGCAAAGGCCGTCAGGGGGTTGGTCGTGGTCGCCAGGGTGGTCATGATCGGAACGGTGCAGAGGACCCCCAGCACCCCGAAGGCGATCATCACGGGCTTCCTGCCGATCCGGTCCGACAGGGCCCCGACGGCGGGCTGGATCAGCATGAAGACGAACAGGGCGGCGGCGCTGATCTCGGTCGCCGTGGCCTTGGGAAAGCCGGCCGTATTGGTCAGGAATTTCTGCAGGTAGGTGGTGTAGGTGTAGAAGGCGAGGGTGCCCCCGGCGGTCAGGCCCATGACCAGCAGGGCCTCCTTCGGGTGTTTCAGGATCAGCAGCAGGGCGCTGGATCGCGGGGCTTTCTGCGTGTCCTCGGCGACGAAGGCCGAGGTTTCGTCCAGCCGACGCCGCAGCCAGAAGACCACCACGGCCAGGCCCGCGCCCACGAAGAACGGCACGCGCCAGCCCCAGCTCGACAGCTGAGCCTCGGTCAGGGTGTTCTGGAGCAGGATCAGCAGGGCGAGCGACAGCAGCTGGCCCGAGATCAGGGTGACGTACTGGAAGCTGGACCAGAAGCCGCGATGCTTCGCCGTGGCCATCTCCGACAGATAGGTGGCCGACGACCCGTACTCGCCGCCGACGCTCAGGCCCTGAAGCATCCGCGCCAGCAGCAGCAGGCCTGGCGCGAGGAGGCCGATGGTCGCATAGGTGGGGGTGCAGGCGATGATCAGCGAGCCGGTACACATCAGGGTCACCGACAGGGTCAGTCCCGCCTTGCGCCCCTTGCGGTCGGCATAGACCCCCATGATCCAGGCCCCGATCGGGCGCATCAGGAAGCCGACGGCGAAGACGGCCGCCGCCTGAAGCAGTTCGGCGGTATCGTTGGCCGCCGGGAAGAACAGCGGCGCGAAATACAAGGTGAAGGCCGCATAGGCGTACCAGTCGAACCACTCGACCAGATTGCCCGCCGACCCCCCGACGATGTTGCGCAGGCGACGGGCGGGGGTCATGGGTGCGTCGGTCATCGCGTGGACAGTCCCGGCCAGGCGATCCAGGTCCCGACCGCGTAGGCCAGGCCATAAACCAGCACGATCAGGGAGCTCCACAGGATGAAGGGCTGGACGCCGCCCTGATTGATGAGCAGCGCAGGAATCAGCAGCAGGCCGCGCACCAGATAGATCGCTGAAATGACCACCAGCCCCGTCCTGAGCAGGGGCAGGCGGGCGATCAGACCCGCGCCGGAAAAGGCGTAGGCGGCCCAGAGCGCCAGTACACCCGCGATACCGACGGTGATGGCGGCGGCTCTCCAGTCGCCGCGCTCGGCCATCCGCGCCATGCCTTCGCCCGCGCCGAAGAACCGGTACCAGGCCGGGCCGCCGATGATGACGGCGAGGTGCAGGACCGAGGCCGCCGCGCTGAGCAGGCCTCCCGTGACGAGGATTGGGTTGGACGCCATCGGCTCAGGTCCGCTGGAACGGATAGAAGGAACCGCCAAGGTCGAGGATGGCGGTCAGGCTGTCCAGCGCTGATCGCGTCTCGACCAGCAGGGCGGGATCGGCGAGATCGGCGGCAGTCAGGCGGTCGCGGTAGTGTTCGCCGGCCCAGTCGTTCAGGACGCCGAACAGTTCGTCGTTCATCCGCATGGGGTCGTAGACTGCGTCGAGCTCGGCCTCGGTCAGGACGACGCGCAGACGCAGGCAGGCCGGGCCACCGCCGTTGCGCATCGACTGGCGCACATCGACATATTCGACCCGACCGATCGATCCGTTGGAGGCCGCCAGGGACTGGGCCACGGCGTGGGCGCGGGGGTTTTCCTGCGTTTCGACCGGGCAGATCAGGGTCAGGCGATCCTCGCCGGGCAGCCGCACCAGCATGGAGTTGAACAGATAGCTGGAGATGGCGTCGGCCAGCGGCAGGTCGGCGGAGGAGACCTGGACGAAGATCGGCTCGAACCCCTGTGCGGCCGCGCGGATGGCGGCGTGGGTGGCGGCCGTGTCCTCGAAGGCGAGGTCATGGTGAAACAGGGTGTCGAGCGCGCCGACGCAGACGACGTCGTTGTGGAAGGTGCCGCCCGCGATGGCGGCGCGGGACTGCTGGGCCAGCACGACGCCCGACGCGCCATGGCGCCGGGCGACGGCCTCGCTGGCCTGGCGCGTCTGGCGGGCCGGGAAGGGGCCGTCCCAGGCTTGAAACGCGTCGCGGCCCCAGACAAGAAGGTTGACGCCGGGCTCGCCGTGATCGGCGCACAGGCGGACGTGATTGGCGGCGCCCTCGTCGGCGAGATGGGCCACGGACGGCAGGGCGTCGTGGACGGCGTGGTGGTCGGGATGCTGGAACAGGGCCTGAAGCGACCGCTTCGTCTGGGCGTGCTCCAGCGACCTGTGCAGGTTGGTGACGAGGTTGGCGGGGGTGAAGTGGACGCGGCCGTCGGCGCTGTCCGCGCTGGGCGTCACGGTCGCGGCATTGGCGGCCCACATCGGGCTGGCCGAACAGGCGGCGGCGGCGAAGGCGGGGGCGTCCTTCCAGGCCTGTTCCAGCGCCCGGGCGTCGGAGCCTGTGAAGCCGAGGGTGCGCAGGAAGGGGATATCGGGCCGTTCGTGCGGCGGCAGGACGAACTGGGGCAGGCCGAGGTCGGCGAGCCGCTTCATCTTCTGCAGGCCTTGCAGGACGGCGGCTCGGGGGTTGGAGGCATCGCCCTTGTTTCGGCCGGAGGCGAGATTGCCGGGGGACAGGCCGGCATAGGAATGGGTCGGGCCGATCAGGCCGTCGGCGTTGGCTTCGACGGCTGTCACGCTTTCTTCTCCCGCGCAGCGGGGGAAGTGTCACGTCGATCGGCGCAGCCGATCCAGTGACGATGGGGGCAGTTTGTCCGGCGCACGAAACTCGAAATTCCCCCATCGACCCTGGTCTCGCTACGCTCGACGCCGGGCCACTTCCCCCGCGAAGGGCGGGGGAAGAATGAAGACGCCCTCACTTCAGCCCCCGCATCTCGCCCTCGATGTTCTTCAACGATCCAGCCTCGAAACTGGCCACCGGATAGGCGCAGTAGTCGGCGGCGTACCAGGCGCTGGGGCGGTGGTTGCCGCTGTCGCCGAGACCGCCGAAGGGCATGTCGCCGGCCGCGCCCGTGGTGGGGCGGTTGAAGTTGACGACACCGGCCCGGATGCGGCGGATGAAACGGTTCCAGTTGGCTGGGTCGTCGCTGACCAGACCGGCGGACAGGCCGTAGCGGGTGGCGTTGGCGGCGGCGATCGCCGCCTCGAAGGTCGGGACGCGGGTGATCGACAGGAAGGGGGCGAAAATCTCCTCGTCGGGGACGTCCACCCCCGTCACGTCGATGATGGCGGGACGGACGAAGGCCGCTGACAGACCGTCGATGGGGCCGGAGGGGCGGATGACTTTCGCGCCGAGGTCGATGCGTTGCTGAAGGGCGGACAGGGCGGTGGCGGCTGCGCGCGGCGAGATCAGGGGACCGGCGTAAGGCTCCGGAGTCTGGTTCCAGGGGGCGAAGATCAGCCGCTCGACCATGGCGTTGACGGCCTCGATCACGGCGTCTCCGGCCGGGCCTTCGGGCAGGATCAGGCGACGGGCGCAACTGCACCGCTGGCCGGTGGTGACGAAGGCGGACTGGACGACGAGGCCGGCGACCGCTTGCGCATCCGCCGCATCCCAGACGACCAGCGGGTTGTTGCCGCCCAGTTCGAGGGCGAGGATGACGTGGGGGTTGTCGGCGAACTTCCTCCGGAAATGAGCCCCGGCCGCGCCCGACCCCGTGAACATCAGGGCGTCGATCGGCTGGTCCAGCAGGGCGGCGCCGGTGTCTCGGCCGCCCTGGATGATGTTGAACACGCCGCCGGGCAGGTCGGCCTCGGCCAGGCATTCGGCCATCAGTTGGCCGGTGTGGGGCGTCTCTTCGGACGGTTTGAAGACGACGGTGTCGCCTGCCAGAAGCGCCGGGACAATATGGCCGTTGGGCAGGTGGCCGGGGAAGTTGAACGGGCCCAGCACCGCCGCCACCCCGTGCGGGCGGTGACGCAGGGTGGCCAAACCGAACCCGGTCTGGGTCGTGCGCTCGCCGGTGCGTTCGTCATAGGCGCGGATCGAGATGTCGACCTTACCCGCCATGGAGCCGAGTTCGGCGGTGGTCTCCCAGAGGGCCTTGCCGGTCTCGCGACTGATAGCTTCGGCGATCCCGGGCGCGCGGGCCTTGAGGGCGGCCTGATAGCGTTTCATCGCGTCGATGCGGTCCTGACGCGGGCGATCGGCCCAGGCGGGGAAGGCGGCGCGGGCGGCCTCGACGGCGCCAGCGGTTTCGACGGGAGAGGCGGCGGAGCCTTCCCAGACCGTCTCGCCGGTGGCGGGGTTGGTGGAGGTGAACTGGGTCATGGGAATACTCAGGCCTTGATCCGCACGGTGTCGCCCGCGCGGACCTTCAGGGCGTCGGCGGTTTCGGCCGAGAGGGTGGCGGTTTCGCCGTCCAGCGAAGCGCGCTGGCGGACGGCGCGGAACGCCTCGACGCGGTCGGTGGAGATCAGCGACGGCAGTTCGGCCTCGACCTCTGGGGCGACGGCGACGGTCATGCGGCGGGCGTCGCGGACGGTGCGGATATGGTCGCGGGGGCAACTGACGGTCGGACCGGCGTCGAAGATGTCGACGAGGCCGTTGGGGCGGAAGCCCTCGCTCTCCAGCAGGGCCATGGCCGGGACGCCCTGCGGATGGACCTTGCCGATCACGGCGCGGGCGGCTTCCGGCAACAGGTTCACATAGATGGGGTGACGGGGGGCGAGGTCGAGGATGAATTGCTTGTCGGTGGAGCCGGTCATCATGTCGGCCTGATCGAACTCCATCGGAAAGAATTTGTGGGCCACATGGTCCCAGAAGGGGCAGGCCCCGTCGGGGGTGAAGACGCCGCGCAGCTCGGCCAGGACGGTCTCGGCGAACAGTTCGGGCTCGGCGCCGATCAGCATGTAGCGCGACTGGGACAGCAGGCGTCCGGCGCCGCCCTTGCGACGGTCGGCCTTGAGGAACAGGGAGCCGACCTCGGACCAGCCGGTGCATTCGTTGACCAGGACCAGGGTCTGGTGCTCGATCTTGATGTCCAGCGAGGGCGAGGACGAGGCGTTGTTGACGACGCGGTAGGAGAAGAAGGGGCGCTTCAGGCCGACCGCCGCCTTGACGCTGCCGATGCCATCGACGTCGCCTGTGTCGCTCTCCTCGAGCATCAATGTGTACCAGCGCTCCTGGGGCGGGAGGCTGCCGGTGAAGCTGTCGCGGCTGAGGTCCAGGCGTTCGGTCAGTTGGTCCGGGTCTTCGGGCAGGCTGGTGAAGCCGGGGCCCGACAGGATGGCGAGCTCCAGCAGATGGTCGAGGTCGGCGGGGCCGGCGGGGCGGACGACGAGCATCTACATCGTCTCCAGACGCAGGCGCTTCAGTTCGTGGGCGTCGATCTCGCCGGTGGCCAGTTTGCACAGGATCAGGGCCGAGAGCTGGGCGCGTTCGACGAAGCTGTCGGGCCAGGCGAACTCCTGGTCCGAGTGGATGTCGCCGCCCCGGACGCCGAGGGTGTCGATGTTGGGCAGGCCTGCGGCGTGCAGGTTGTTGCCCTCGCAGACGCCGCCAGAGGGCGTCCAGGCGATGGGCTGGCCGAGCAGGGCACCGGTCTGGCGGACGGCCTCGAACAGGGCGGTTTGCGACGCATCCATGGGTTTTGGCGCACGGGTCATGCCGCCGTGCAGGTCCAGCGTCAGGCCCTCGAACGGCGGCGAGGCGACGATCTCGGCGACGGCGTCGGTGATCCAGGCGGCGGATTGCGCATCGGGGACGCGGACGTTGAAGCGGACCACGGCATTGTCGGCGACGACGTTGAGGGCCCCTCCGCCGCTGATCTTGGCGACATTGATGGTGACGCCGTCGCGGCGGCCGTTCAGGGCATGCAGGGCTGAGGCGATGATGGCGGCGCCGGCTATGGCGTTGGCCCCTTCATGGAAGGCGCGGCCGGCGTGGGCGGCGCGGCCGGCGACGATCAGGTGGTAGTTGCCGCTGCCCTTGCGGGCCCCCGCCATGGTGCCGTCGGCCAGGGCGGGCTCATAGGTCATGCCGACGTGACCCGCCGCGCCGAGCTGGGCCAGCAGGGGGGCGGAGGCGGGGGAGCCGATCTCCTCGTCGGGGCTGAGCAGGACGGTCCAGCCGAGATTGGCGCGGTCGGGGTGGGTCTCGAAGGCTTTCAGAGCCGCCAGCAGGACCGAGATGCCGCCTTTCATGTCGGCGACGCCGGGACCGTTCAGGGCGCCGTCGGGGCGCGCCCGGACCGAC
This sequence comes from Brevundimonas sp. NIBR10, assembly GCF_027912515.1. Classification (NCBI taxonomy): domain Bacteria; kingdom Pseudomonadati; phylum Pseudomonadota; class Alphaproteobacteria; order Caulobacterales; family Caulobacteraceae; genus Brevundimonas; species Brevundimonas sp. NIBR10. The sequence continues at coordinate 3,511,291 of NZ_CP115464.1, read as the reverse complement.
TGGAACCGGCTGTCGGCGGGGAAGACGGTGTCGTAGTGGCCGGTCAGGACGACCTGGATCGGCGCGTCGGGCCGGGCGGTGATCTTCAGGGCGTCGGCGTGGGCGATGGTCTGCACCGCGCCGTCGTCGCCGACGGTGGTGGAGCCTTGCGTCGGGATGCGGACGACCTCGGCGGGCAGGCGGCGCGCCTCGGTGTCGAGCAGGTCCAGCATGGCGTTCAGGCCGTCAATGTTTCGACTGCCGGAGTTGACCTGGGCCCAGTCGAGGGTCCGGCCCACGATCGTCGCTTCCCTGGCCGCGACATGGTCGAGGACGGCCTGATCGGGCTGGAGAATCCGCATCGCCGGACCCTAGCGAGGTCGGCTGGAAAGGTGAAGGGACAGCGATCGGAGGATGCAGATCCGGGCTTTACTCGCCGTCACGCGATGTTAAGGTCGCTTTACATTCTTGGAGAGGAAGCGATGACCCACCTGTTGCCCAACGCCCCTGTGGCGACCGAAGCCCAGGCCGAAAAGGCCGCCCGTGCCAGCGCCATCTCGATCATCATCGGGGTGATCGTCGGCATCATCGGCGCTGTCTGGCTGGCCACCCAGCCCCAGATCGCCGAACAGGCCATCGCGGCCGCCGAGGCCCAGACTCCGGGTGCCGGCGCGATGGTCGAGGCGACCATGCAGGGCACCGTCTGGTTCACCTATGCCCTGATCGTGGTTCAGGCGGTCTTTGCCTTTATCCAGTGGCGCTCGCCCAAGAAGTGGATCGCCTTCCTGTTCCTGGCCATGCTGGCCCTGGGTCTGGTCAGCGTGGCGGTGTCGCCCTTCGCGGCGTCCCTGAGCCCCGGAACGCCGGTCACGCCGATGTGGCAGATCGCGCTGTCGGGCGCCGTCATGGTGGTCCAAATTCTGCTTCACGTCACGGGCCTCAAGGGCATCGCGGCCCTGGACAGGCTTCAGATGGACGCCGCGCGCTGAGCGTGTCGGTCACGATCTATCACAAGCCGACGTGCAGCACATCGCGCGCGGCCCTCGCTCTGTTGAAGGAGCGAGGGCTGTCGCCGTTGGTGGTCGATTACGTGAAGGTCGGCTGGGACGTTGCGACGCTGGAGCGGCTGGGGGTCGCGACCGGTGGTGGCGTGCGCGGCCTGTTGCGGACCAAGGAGGAGGGGGCCAGGGCGCTGCTGGCGTCCGGGGCGGATGATGCCGCGATCGTAGCGGCGATGATCGCCGAGCCGGTACTGGTCGAGCGGCCGATCGTGGAGACGGGCAAGGGTGTCCGGATCGGGAGGCCGGTGGAGAGGGTGCTGGAGGTTCTATGAGCGAAGACGTCTTCGCCGACTTCATCGCCAAATGGACCCATCCCGACTATCCGCCTCAGCGGGTGGTCGGTGATTGGCGTGTTGATGTCGAGACGAAGTTGGGCGTCAACCTGCCTGATGACCTGGTTCAGTCTCTCACCAAGAAGGGCTGTCCCGGCTTAACTGTCGCCCTCTTACACAGCATCGTCGAAGGCGATCGGGACATGGCAGATGTCAGCGACTTTCTGACGCCGGAGGAAATGATCTCTGTCACCCTCGACTGGCGTGAGCTCGGGATGGATCCGATGCTCGCGGCCTTTGCGACTGACTGCAGCGGAAATCTGTTCGGCGTACGAAGCGGCCAGACGGCTATCTGGCTTTGGGATCACGACACCGGGGAGACACGTCAGGTCGCGGAATCGTTCGAGACCTGGATTGCCGCGTTCAATGCTATTCCCTGGGTCGATCCCTTCGAGGGCGACGACACAGATTAGGGCGTCGCACGGTTCGCAGGCGGCTCCCTCGGCGGCCGCGTTGAGCGCCGCCAGCGGATCGAGAGCGTCGCTTCGCCCGTGCCGCCGAATTTGGAGCTGACGGTCAGGTTCCGGCGGACCTGCCATTCGAGGTTCACGGCCGCGCCGCCCTCGCCCCCGCCGATGATTTCCAGATAGACATTGTTGGTGATGTAGCGGCCGCCCGCGACGGTCAGGGCCGAGGCCTCGCCGCCGAAGGACAGCCGGTCCAGCCCGGCCAGTTCGCGCAGGTTGCCGATCACGTCGAAGCCCCCACCGCCGGCCAGGGACGCGACCCCGGCCGCCAGCTGGGCCGCCTCGAACGGCGACAGCTGGGAGGCCGAGCGGCCGAACAGGACCTGGGCCAGGATCTCGTCCTGGGGCAGTTGCGGCGTCGAGGTCAGGGCGATCTCGGGCGCGGCCGCGGTGCCGGTAACGCGGATGGTGGCGGTCAGGGCCGGATCCTCGCGCACCGCCGACAGGTTCAGGCGGATTCTGGCCGGATCGGTCGACAGGGACACCGTGCCCCGGTCGTCGAAGACGAAGCGCTTGCCGGCGAACTCATAGTCGCCGCGCACGATGCGGGCGCTGCCGGTCAGGTTGGGCTGGGCGATGGTGCCGGTGACCTGGGCGTTGACGCCCAGCACGACGTTCAGGCCCCGGCCGACGACCCGGACATTGCCGCCGACCGAACGCAGGCCGATGTCGAGGTTGAACTGGGGCCCGCGCTGGCGCTGGACTTGCTGGTCCTCGGTCTCGTCGCCGCCGGGCTTGTTGATCTCGATGACGTCCATGCGGACGACGCCGTTGGAGCCGGGGGGGTTGGCCTCGATCCGGGCCTCGTCGATGTTCATCTGACCGGCCAGGCGGATGTTGCCGCCCTCGGAGCGGACGACCGTTATGGGGCCCGAGGCGCGGGCCTCGGCGATGTCGTTGTCGATGATGCGGAAGCGGTTGAGGTTGAGCTCGAAGCTGGAGCCAGACCCTTCGCGCAGGCCGATGCGGCCGTCGCCCGACACCGTGCCGCCGGACCCGTCGTTGGCGCTGAAGGTCTCGACCAGGGCGGTGGTGTCGTCGAAACGTCCGGCCAGGGTCATGGCGTTGAGCGTGACGCCGGTGGCGTTGTCGCGGAACGACCCCTGGGCCACGTCCATCCGGCCGTTGATGCGCGGTGCGGCCATGGTGCCGGCGATGGTGGCGTCCAGGTCGACCTGGCCCGCCAGCGAGCGCTCGCCACCCAGGAACAGGTCCCAGATGGGCTGGATCTGGCCGTGCAGGTCGATCTTGCCGGACATGGGCCGGGTGCGGACGATGGCGAGGCGGAAGGGGGCGGCCGAGGCCTCGACCGGCAGGCTGAGGTCGGCGCTGGCACGCACGGCGGTGTCGTCGTGGGCCTGCGCCTGGATGCGCAGGACGCTGTCGTTCAGGGTGGCGTTGACGGTGCCGTCCACCGCCAGACCGCGCGGGGCGTCGAGGCTGCGGACCTGGGCCAGGGCCATGTCGGCCGAGCCGGACAGGCTGGCCCCCGCGCCGCGCAAGGCGATCTTTCCGGTGACCGAGCCGCGCAGATCGGGGGCGATGGAGCCCAGTTCCACGGCGGACAGGTCGGCGTTCAGGACCACCGCCTCGGCCGTCTGGAGCAGTTCGCCTTGCAGCACACCGCCGCCGATGCCGAGGTCGAACCGGGCGGCGTGACCGTCGGCGGTCAGGGTGACGACGGCAGGATTGCGGGTCAGGAAAGCGATCTCTCGCACCCGTCCACCGCCGCGCAGGGTCACGGCCTGGCCCACGTCGTTGCGCGAATAGACCCCGCCGCCGTTGAACTGCACCGGCGTTGCACCGCCCACGTCCATGGACAGGGTGAAGGGCAGGTTCGAAAGGGTGCCGCGTCCGTTCAGGTCGAGCGTCCGGACCGTCCAGGTGGTGCCGGCCAGCCGGGCGTTTCGGGCGGTGACGTCCAGGATGGCGGTGTCGTTTCCGGCCCCTTCGGCCAGGCGTACCCGGCCCTCGGCGCTGCCCGAGGTGATGAAGGCACCGGGCCGGGCGCTGAAGGTCAGGTCGGCGCTGGAGGGGACATTGTTCGACAGGGCGATCGCGCCTTGGGCCACCACGCCACCGGCGTTCAGATCGACATCGGTCAGCCGGATGGCGGGGCCGCCGAGGAAGAAATTCCCCGAGGCCGTGGCGGGGCCGTAGTTGGAACCTGCGGCGAGGGTGATCCGGCCGTCCGAGGCGTCGGTGCCCTTTCGGAAGCTCAGGATCATGTGGGTGTTCAGCAAAGTCAGGGGCCCGGCAGCGACCTTGTCGAAGTCGGCGGTCAGGTCAATGCGGGGCTGGGCCAGGGTGCCGGTCAGGGCGCCTTCGCCGGTCATGGCCCCGTCGATGGTGACCGGGCCGACGCCGAACGGACCGCGCGCATTCCAGTCGAGCGCAAGCCGCAGCGATCCGTCGAAACCCATCAGACCCCTGGCGTTGGCCGTACCCGACGCGCCCGTGACCGTCGCCGAGTTCACCTCGATCCGGTTGTTCTGCATCAGGCCGGCGAACTGCAGGCGGGGCGTGGGGCCTAGCAGGCGGTCGGTCTCGGCCTGGCCCGTGACGATACGGGTGCCGCGCCCGTCGAAGGTCAGGTCCCAGGGCATGCCCCGGGGCGGTGCGCGGGCGGTGACGACACCGCCGACTTCACCCCGGGCCCCAGGCCAGATCTTGCCGAAGTCGGTGATACGGGCGTTGCCACGGAAACCCAGACCGCCGAGCAGGTTGCGGGAGCCCGAACCCTGGAAGCTCAGGGCCAGACCTTGCAGGTCCAGTTTCTCGAACAGGAAGACGCCGTCCTTGAGCAGGGCGGTCTCGGCCCTGATGCGAGGGGTGGAGCCCAGAAGGGCGCCGATCAACCCCTCGGTGACGCCGCCGGTGACCTGGGCGTCGGTATCAATGTCGTAGCGACCGGCGGCGGCGCGCACGTTCAGGGGGCCGGCGATCCGGGCGGAGCGATAGCTGATGAGGTCGGTGTTCTGCAGATCGACGCGGCCGTCGAGCGCCCATGTCGAGGCGTCGCCGGTGAAGACCCCGCTCCAGGCGGCCGGGCCCGCCAGTCTGAACTTGATCAACCGGCTCAGCGACGGGGTCGAGACCTCGACCTTCACGCCGTCAGGGGCGGAGCGGTCGGAAAGGTCGATCAGCCCTTGGGCGCTCGACGTCAGGTTCTCGGCCATCAGCCGCCAGGCGACGCCCTGGACGTCCTTGCGGTTGGCATCCGGCACGGCGGCGAAGCCGAAGCGGGCGGTGCGGCCGATACGCTCGACGAAGGGCTCCAGCAGGTCCGAGCCGCTGAAGTCGGCATAGCCGCTGATCCGCGAACCCGCCTTGCCGTAGTGGCCCTTGATGGTCAGGGGGGTGAAGCTGCCGGTGCGGACCACGGCATCGACGATCTCGCCATTGACCAGGGCGGCGGCGGTGAATTGCTGGTCCGGTGAATAGCCGAGGGCCCCGGCGATGGGTCCGCCTTGCGCCTCGTTGGCCCGGAGGTTCAGCCGGGTGTCCTCGATCTTCGCGCCGAGGGTGGCGTCGATGCGCAGGAAATCGCCCGGCCGGTTCAGGCTGTAGGCATTGACGGTCGCCTGTTTGGCGCCCGAGCGCGGGACCTCGGCCGAGCCGGTCAGACGCCAGCGGCCGTATTCCTTGGAGAAGCCCTCCAGCAGTTCGACGTTGGCCGCGAACTTGTCGATGTCGACCGAGATGGGCATGGGCTGGGGAGGCTTGCCGTCCGGCGGATCGAGTTCGGGGCGGCGGACCAGGCGGATCGTGCGGGCACTGATGTCGGTGGCGTGGAAGCGGCGCGCGATCAGGGCCGGATAGGACCAGTCGACCCGGACGTCGGCCGCCTCGAGCCAGACGCCCTTCTGGTCGGTGATGGTCAGGCGGCGGATGGTGAAGTCGTCGAACAGGTCGCCGGTGACGCCCTCGACGTTGATGCGGCCATAGCGGCTGATCTTCTTGCCGGCGATGAAGGAGGTGACCAGGCCGCGCCCGGAGTCGGACAGCAGATACATCCGGCCGCCGACCAGCAGCACCAGGACCAGAACGGCCAGAACGGCCGCCGTGATCCCGCCTATGAAGGCAGCGAGCTGCAGCCGGGTGCGACGGCGTTTCTCGACCGTGGCGGGCGTCTCGGTTTCAGGTTCTGGCGCGGTCGGGTCGGTCAAAACGCCTGGCCGATGCTGATGTAGACCTGGAAGGTCGGATCGCCCTCGCGCGGGCTGATGGGGAAGGCGATGTCGGCGCGGACGGGACCGAACGGCAGCTTGTAGCGGGCCCCGACGCCCACGGCGTAGCGCATGTTCGACAGGTCCGGGGCTTCGTCGAAGCCGATCGCGCCGGCATCGACGAAGGCCACGGCGCCGAAGCTCTGGCCGATGTCGCGACGCACCTCCAGCGAGGTCTCGAACAGGGATATCCCGCCGCGCGGCGTGTTGTCGGGCAGGCGGGGACCGACGTCCTGATAGCCGTAGCCGCGCACGGACCCGCCGCCGCCGGAATAGAACAGGCGATCGGCCGGCACCGTCAGCTCGTCCCCGCCCAGGATGGACCCCAGCCGGATGCGCCCGGCCAGCACGGTGCGGTCCATCACGGGGCGATACAAGGTGGCCTGGGTTTCCGTCCGCAGGAACAGCACCGTGTCGTCACCGGCCACAGCCGTCGGCTGGACGTTCAGGGTGAAGCGGTAGCCCGCCGTCGGGTTCAGCGGGTCGTTGGAGCGATCCAGATAGGCTCCGGCGCGTCCCGTCAGGATGGCCAGGTCGCGGTTCATGCGGATCGGCGCGAGGGTGACCGGGTCGAAGCGGCTCTCGTCATACTGACCGACGTCCAGGCCGACGCCATAGCTGATCCAGGAGGTCTTGCCGATCCGCTGCTGGAGGTCGGCGGACACCGTCGCGGCGAGGCGGCTGTAGGCGTCGGTGTTCTCGTTCACCAGGGCGGTGGTCAGCTTCAGCGTCTGGGCCGGCCGGCGCCAGTGGGGCAGGGAGAGGTCGACGCCCAGACGGCTGTCGATCGTGGCGATCCGGGCCTGCCAGCGCAGGGTGTCGGCGCGGCCGAAGCGGTTGTACCAGGTCGAGATCGCCTCGACGGCCGAGCCGCCGGTGACCGAAGTCGTCGCGCCGGTCGTCACCGTCGCCTGGGCGGTGGACAGGGTGATCCCGGCCTCGAGCACACGCCTCGGCCGATCGGCGAGGGTGACGACGACGGGGCGGTTGCCGGCCGGATTGGTCTGGTCCGCCGGGGCCAGGGCGACGCCGACGGTGTCATAGACTCCGGTGTCCAGCAGGCGGCGTTCCAGTTCCGCGACCTTGTCCGGATCGAACCGGTCGCCCTCTGCCCAGGGAGCGAGGCCCGCGACCCAGTTCTGGCGTGTCCGACCCTCGGTCTCGAGTCTGATTCCGTCCAGCCGGACCATCGGACCGGAGACGACGCGATAGGTAGGCTGAACGGTGAAGGCGGCATGGTCGACGACCACCCTGCGGGGCTGGGTCGCCGCATCGGCATAGCCCCGGCGGGTCAGACCCGCGACGATCCGGCCCTCGCCCGCGATGACGTCGACGGCGCGGCCGGGATCGCCGGGCGTCAGGCCGACCTCGGCGGCGGCCGCGGCGGCCGCCCCCCGTTCCGGCTCGGGTGCGATCCATTCGATGGCCGGCGGGCCGAGCAGGAAGCGCCGGCCGGGGATGACCGAGACGATCGCGACCGGATTCTCGTCGCCCTCGACCACATCATCCAGCGTCGGCTGGTAGTAGCCTTCGGAGCGCAGCAGGGCCTCGGCGGCCTCGACCGCGGAGCGGGCGCGTCGGCGGGCCTCGAAACGGTTGGTAGGCGCGCCGTCGGCCTCGCCCACGGCACGGACAAGCTGGGCCCTCAAGGTATCGTCCAGGTCACCGCGAATCTGGGCCTTGGGGTCGGCATGGGCCGGAGCCACCATCATCAATAGCGCCAGCGCGACGCCGCCGATCGCAGCCGACTGCGGAGCGCGTGCGACGGTCGCGTTCCAACCGGACTGCGGGGAGGGCCGTGCGATCAATCCCGAACCTTCGTCAACGCGTCACCCAGGTGACGCGTGCGGGTGAAATCACCCCGTCGTGGCACCCATAAGGCACCGGTCTGAGGCGGCGGTCAGTAGAACAGCGTCTCGCTCTCGGGTTTGACCGTTTCTTCGGAAGCCCGCTGGTCGGCGGGCAGGGTCGAGGTGTCCGTCGCCGAGGGCGGTGGCGTGGTCGGCACCGGGGTCTCGACCGGCGGCGGAACCGGAGCCTCCATGGGCGGCGGCGCGGTCTCTTCCTGAGCAGGACGAGGCTCATCGCAGCCGGCGAGGGCGACGGTGCCGAAGGCGAGAGCCAGAACGAGTCTTTTGATCATCGATGTCTTCCCCGGAACTTCGCGATAATGCGCCCCGGACAGAGCCGTTCCATAGCGGTGATCGGCCGTCCAAGGCAACGAATCCTTGGTGTTTGGCTCGTACAACAGTGCGATGCGAAGCGAGGCCCCATGACGACTTCCGGATACGCCATGGCCGCACAGGTGCGCGCCCGCGAGCTGGGCTCCCGGCTGGCGCTCGCCGCCTTCATCGGTTTCGTGGGCTGGATCCTGGCCCCGTCGATCTGGCCGGCCGTCTGGATCGTCGTCGTTCTGGCCAGCCAGGGTGCGGACTGGTGGCTCTGTCGAGACCTCCGGCGCGCGCCGGAGCAGGTACCGTCGCCGGCCTACAAGATCGCCTGCTGCGTGATGGCGTCGCTCAATGTCGTCGTCTACTCCGGGATGACCGGCTATCTGTGGTTCTACGGCGGCGAGGAAGGTCGCATCTTTGCGATGATCCAGGCCGCCGGCGGCTTGCTGCACGTCAGCCTGCACATGCACCACACGCGCGCCCTGCTGCTGTCGGCTGTCATTCCCCACGCCCTGTATTTCGTCGGCCTGCCCGTCGCGACGGCCATTCTGGAGCGGCGCCCGGCCGAACTGCTGATCACGGTCGGCGGCCTGCTCTACATGAGCCATCTGGTCGTCGCGGTCCGCCAGAGTTCGGCGACCACCTCGGGCCTCCAGGCCGCCAATGCCGAGGCCCGCGAGGCCCGGCACAAGGCCGATGCCGCCAGCGCCGCCAAGTCCGACTTCCTCGCCGTCGTCAGCCACGAAATCCGCACGCCCATGAATGCGGTGATCTCGGCGGCCAACCTGTTGCGCCGGACCCGGCTGGACGCCGAACAGCGCGAGCATGTGATGATGCTGATCGATGCGGGCGACGTTCTGGTCGGACTGCTCAATGACGTGCTCGACTTTTCCAAGATCGAGGCCGGCAAGATGCATCTGGAGCAGGCCCCGATGGACGTAAGGGCGCGGCTGACGTCGCTTCAACGGCTGTGGGAACCCAAGGCCGAGGCGGGCGGCGTCACCTTACGATTCGACATCGCCGACGACACGCCTGACGGCGTGGTGACCGATGCCCTGCGCTTCCAGCAGATCCTGTTCAACCTGCTGTCCAATGCCCTGAAGTTCACCCGCGAAGGGGAGGTGACGGTGAGCGTCGCGTGGGACGCGCCGAACGCGGCCCTGATCCTGGCCGTCGCCGACACCGGCTGCGGCATCCCCGAAGACCGACTGGCCCATATCTTCGACAGTTTCGAGCAGGCCGACGTCGGCACGACGCGACGCTACGGCGGCACCGGCCTTGGGCTGGCCATCAGCCGTCGCCTCGCCGAGATGATGGGCGGTGACCTGACGGTGACCAGCGTGGTCGGCCAGGGCTCGACCTTTACCGTGCGCCTGCCGGCCGAGGCCGTCGTCATGGCCCCGGCCCAGGACAAGGCCCGTCGGGTCGCCGACGCGGGGGCCCTGCGCGGCCGTCAGGTGCTGGCGGCCGACGATCATGCGGTGAACCGTCGTATCCTCAGCCTGCTGCTTGAACCGCACGGCTGCGTGCTGACCCTGGTCGAGAACGGGGCCGAGGCCGTCGCCATCTGTCAGACCCAGGTGTTCGACGCCATCCTGATGGATATGCAGATGCCGGTCATGGACGGGCTTGAGGCCTCGCGCGGGATCCGCAGCAGCGGCGTGAACCGCGACACGCCCCTGATCGCCCTGACCGCCAACGCCATGGACGTCCATCGCGCCGCCTGGGACGAGGTCGGGGCCCAGGCCTTCCTGACCAAGCCGATCGACCCCGTCCTGCTGGCCCGGACCCTGGCGGAGGCCTGCACGCCGGCTGTCGAGACCGACGAACTGGTACAGGCCGCCTGATCCGGTCTTGACCCGGCGGCCGCGATCGAACAGAAGGCCCACCCGATAGTGCGCGTCCTTAGCTCAGTTGGTTAGAGCATCTGACTTTTAATCAGAGGGTCCTCGGTTCGAGCCCGAGAGGACGTACCATCGGCTGTTCGCCTTCCTCGATTTCAGCCAGCTGGCTGAGGATCTGTGCCGGCATCTGGTCGCCCACCATCCTTTGCAGGAATGGGGTCCGGTCGAAGATCAGGTCCCGCAACGGCCGTAAGGGCCCGGGCAGATGGTGGAACATCCGGCCGACCTTGTACGCAAGTTGCGACACATAGGCCGTATGGGGTTTGCGCCGATCTTCGTAGGCTTGCAGGGCACCATGGACCGCCTCGGTGTCATGGATATCGATCGCGCCCAGTTCCCGGGCCAGAAAATAGCCGTCCTCGATCGACATGCCGGCGCCGTAGGCCGCGTAGGGTGACGTCGGGTGGGCGGCGTCGCCGACCAGGGTCGCACGGCCCCTGGACCATTGCCTGATCGGCGGGCGATCGCGGATTTCCCATCGCTGCATGTTTTCGACCGGCGTCCGGTCGATCAGTTCCCGGACGAGCGGCGAGAACTCAACGGCGCGCTTCTGGCAGAAGCCGAGGAGGTCGACCAGAACCGGGTCCCTGTCCCTGAACGCTTCCAGCACCCACCATTCAAAGCCCCACTGGCCCTCATGACGGATCGGGGTGTAGCTGACCTGGGTCGTGCGGTTGTGCGAGATCACACCTTCGCCCGATGCTCCGCGCTCATCGTAGAGCCAGCCGCCGACCAGATGGAGAAACTGCCGTCGGATGGGGGCGTCGCCCCACAGCGACTTCCGGACAGATGAATTGATGCCGTCTGCGCCGATCACGAGGTCGGCGACGACCGGGTCGCGACCTTCAAAGGTCAGTTTCACCGTCTCGCCCAGATCCTCCAGACCCGTCAGGTTGTGGTTCAGCCGGAGGACGCCCTCGGGCAAGGCCGCCAGCATGCGCTGATAGAGACCCCACCGAAGCAGGCCGATGAAGCCGCCGCCATACTCTTCCTCGACCTCGGCCGGTAGCCTCACGTCGGCGCGCATCCGGCCTTTGGCGTTGGCGAAGATCGTGTGGCAGGGGGCCCCGAGGTCGGTCGTATCGACACCGATGATCTTCAGAACTTTCTGGGGCGGCGGCCACAGGTTGAGGATGTTTCCGGCCGCCTTGACCTCGGCAAACCGCTCATAGATCGAAACCTCGAACCCCTGACGGATCAGGGCGAGGGCTGCTGCCATGCCCCCCGGACCCGCCCCGATGACCGCAATACGCCCTCTGGATTCCGCCATATCCATCCCTTTGCAGTTGTTAATCACTGATCAATTAATCGCTGATTAAACGAGTGGGCGAGGCTTGTCACTCCCCCACTTCGCGGGCAATGACGGACCCATGGACACCGGTAGTTCCGATGCAGCGACGCAGAATTCCAGCGGCGAGGATTCAAAGCGCGATCTGTTGCGTTGCGGGCTCGACCATCTGCGAACGGCGGGCCACGCCTCGATTTCGGTCAGGGCGCTGGCGATTTGCGCGAACCTGTCGCCCGGCGCGCCGTACTACCATTTCGGGACTCGCCGTGGCCTGCTCTGCGCCCTTGCCCTCGAAGGTTTCCGGCAAATCAATGGTGCCGCCGCTACGATCGTCCGTGACGGCGCTGCCGATCCGAGACGTGTGCTCGCCGACCTTGCTCGCAGCTTCATCGCCTTCAGCCTTGAGAACCCTCATCTGTTCGAGCTGATGTACGAGAGCGAGCTGACGCATCCAGTCGATCCCGCGCTCGGCCCGGCTTTCCGCCAGGCCTTCGACATCGTGGTGGGTGCCGTCGCTTCCGCACGGGGGGAGCCTGAAGGCGAGCAGAACGTGGTGAGGGCGGTTTCTTTCTGGACGTCGATCTTCGGGCTGGCGCGGTTGTTGCGGTTCGAACTCCTTGATCCATTCTTCGATCGTGGCTCGCTGGATCTCCAGACGCTGATGATCGAGGAAGCCGTCGCGAGCGTGCTGCGCGCCCCGGGCTAGCTGACCCAGGCCGGGCACAGCGACGCGATCCCGCCCCCATCTTGCGTTTGACTGAGAGGGTCGGAGCCCCGACTGTCGTCGAAGACGACGGACGGAACGTGAGCCATGCAGGCGTTTGATTTCAACTATGGACCCCGGCTTCATCTGGGGGCGGGCGGATGCGGCCGGCTGGCCGATCTGGTGCCGGAGGGGGCTGTGCTGCTCGTCACAGATGCCGGTGTGCGTCGGCTGGGGCTGTGTGATCAGGCGGTCCGGGCGCTGGAAGGTGCAGGGCGGACGGTCATCATCTTCGACGCGGTCGAGGCCGATCCGTCGGCGGCGACGGTGCTGGCGGCGGTCGAGGCGGGGCGTTCGGCCGGGGTCGGTTCGGTGGTCGGTCTGGGCGGGGGCAGTCCGATGGATGTGGCCAAGCTGGTCGCCTATCTGATCGGCTCGGGCGATGCGCTGGAGACCATATACGGCGTCGATCAGGCCCGGGGGCGACGGCTTCCGCTGGTGCTGATCCCGACGACGGCGGGGACCGGGTCCGAGGCCACGGCCGTGGCCATCGTCACGGTCGGCGGGGCGGAGAAGAAGGGGGTGGTGTCCGCCGCCCTCTATGCCGATTGGGCCATTCTCGATGCCGAGCTGACCGTGGGGCTGCCTGCGCACATCACTGCGGCGACCGGCGTGGACGCCATGGTCCACGCGATCGAGGCCTTTACCTCGGCGCGTCTCAAGAACCCGATGTCCGACCTGATGGCGCGGCAGGCGCTGGATCTTCTGAGCCGCAACCTGTTGACAGTGGTCAGGAACGGGCAGGACCGGGCCGCGCGCGGGGCGATGCTGCTGGGGGCGCATCTGGCGGGGGTGGCGTTCGCCAATGCGCCGGTGGCGGGGGTTCACGCCCTGGCCTATCCGCTGGGTGGGCATTTCCACGTGCCGCACGGCCTGTCGAACGCCCTGATGCTGCCGCACGTGCTGGGGCACAACATGGCGGCGGCACTGGATCACTATGCGGAACTGGCCGAGATCGTGTCGCCGGCGCTGGCCGGGCGTTCGCGCGAAGCCAGGGGGCAGGGGCTGATCGAGGCGCTGACGACGATGTGCGCCGAATGCGGCCTGCCCGACCGGCTGTCGATGGTGGGGGTGGCGGAGAGCGACCTCGATCTGCTGGCGGCCGAGGCGATGAAGCAGCAGCGGTTGCTGGTCAACAACCCCGTGCCGATCGATCAGGATCAGGCACGGGCGCTGTATGCGGCCGCCCTGTGAGACCTACCGCGTCAGCCTCACGGTGACGCCCACGGTGCGCGGGGCACCGAGGAAGGCGCCCAGGGTTCCCGTCTGGAACGGCGCGCCGAACGCCACCTGAGAATAGGTTTCGTCCGACAGGTTGCGGCCCCAGAGTTCCACGGACCAGTCGGCCGCCGCATCGCTGATCGCCAGCGAGCCGTTGGTCAGCCAGTAGGCCTGTTGCACCTTCTCCGGGGCCAGGTCCGAACCCGTGTTGTAGGCCGACGAATATTTGGTCGCGAGGGTGGCGCGGGCTGTAAGGTTGCCTCCGATCGAGCGTCCGTAGACGCCGGAGAGGGTGCTGGACCACAGGGGTGCAAAAGACAGCCGCGAACCGGCCAGCAGGGGCAGGCCCGCGACGGGCTGATCGCCGTATTCGGTCTGGGCATAGACCACCCCGCCTTGCAGGCTGAGGCCCTCGACGGGGCGGGCCGTCCACTCCAGTTCGGCGCCTTTGGCGGTCACCTCGGGGATCGAGCGGACGAGGAAGGTCGTGCCGAGGAAGGTGTTGAGCTGAAAATCCTCATAGCGCTGGTGGAAGGCGCTGACGGCGACGGATACCCGGCCGTCCTGTCCGGTGGCGCGCAGACCGGCTTCGGCGGCGTTGACGGTTTCCGGGGCGAAGGCAGTGGAGGCGTCGGGGACCAGCCCGGTCTGGGCCCGGTCGAGGTTGTAGCCCGCGCTCTTTCGACCGCGCGACCATGAGGCATAGGTCAGCACATCGTTGGCCAGTCGGTATTCGATGCGGCCCACACCGGACCAGCCGGCGTCGGTCTGGCTTTCCTTCGCGACCCGCCCGTTGAAGGCGGGATTGGCCCAGGGCAGGCACAGGGTCGCACTGGTGATGCCGCGCGCCAGAGCCGCCGCGCAGGCCGCGCCGCCGTCGGTGTTGACGTACCGGGCCTCAAGATCCTTGCCGACGCTGGAGTATCTCAGGCCCAGGGTCAGGCCGAGCCGGTCGGTCGCCTGCCAGGTGGTCTGGCCGAACAGGGCGGCGGTGTCGGCGGTCTGGTCGTAGGTGTCCTTCTGGCCCTGGCCCGCGACGAAGCTGCGGCCGACGGGCAGGCCGGTCAGGGTCGAGACATGGCCTGCGAGCCCAACCGGGTTGGCCGCCGAACGGGTCAGGACGCGGCCGAGGTAGTCCTCATAGGCCGTGCCGTACTGGAAGGCGTCGCGGCGGTGCAGGGTCTCGCGCGCCAGATACAGGCCCACGGTGTAGTCGATCGGGCCGCGGGCACCCGTCAGGCGGGCTTCGTGGCTGAGGGTGTCGAAGCGGTTGGACCAACTGCCGTCGTCGGGCCGCACGGCGATATCGGCCGAGGTGAAGTCCCAGTCCTGGCTGAGCCGCGCGTCCCAGCGGCGGGCCGAGGTCGTGGTCTCGGCCCGGCCGAACCGGGTGTCGATCCGGTTGTGGATGGCCAGGCCACCGTCCTCGATCCGGGTATGGGTGGCGCGGTTGGCATAGCCGATGCGTGCCTCGGGGTCGGGCGTCGTATCGACGCCGCCATCGGGGCTCAGCAGGGCCAGGATGCCCGCGGTCGGGCCGGTCCTCAGTTGCACGCCGATGCAGCAATATTCATCACGGTGGGCATAGTCGGCGACGAGACGCACCTGGACCCGGTCGGCGGGAGTCCAGAGCAGTTGAGCGCGGGCGGTCTCATAGGCTTCGGTCTGATCGTCGGTACGGGTGCGCGGACCGGCCCCCGTGCGGACCTCATAGAAGCCGTCGCGACGCCGGGCCGAGAGGTACAGCCGCCCGGCCAGACGATCCTCGATCAGGGGGCCGGTCAGGGACAGGGAGCCGCCGTAGGCACCGTGGTTGCCGAGGGTGGCCTCGGCTGTCGCCGACGGGCTGAAGCGGGGCAGGGCGGTCACGACATTGATCAGCCCGGCGGTGGTGTTCTGGCCGAACAGGGTCGATTGCGGGCCACGGAGCACCTCGATCCGCTCCACCTCGCCGAGGTCGCCAAGGGCCACGCCGTTGCGGGCGCGGAAGACGCCATCCACGACCACGCCGACCGAGCTCTCCAGACCCGGGTTGTCGCCGACCGTGCCGACGCCCCGGATGCGGGCCGTGGTGAAGGTCTGGTTCGAGGTCGAGGCGACCAGCAGGCCGGTGGCCAGGATGGCCAGATCCTTGATGTCGGTGACCCCTGCGCCGGCCAGCAGGGGCTGGGCCGCGACGGTCACGGACAGGGGGGTGCGACCCAGGCTGCGGTCACGCCGTTCGGCGGTGACGACGACGTCGGCGACGGCCGAGGCGGAGGGGGTCTGGGCGTCGGCGGGTGCGGTGAACACGGCAGGCGCGGCGAGGATGGCGACTGAGACCGTGAGGGAGATTTGTCTACTCATGAGTAGCTTTTGGCGATGCTCGCGCACCGCCGTCAAGCCGAATATCGACTAATCAACGATCATCTAAGCGATTCTACCTGTGATAATCCAACTCTTCAGTAGGAAACCGATGTCATGGCGCGACCTCATAGGCCGAGACGTGGTTGAGGGCGATGACCCAGCGGCCGTCGATCTTGCGGAACAGGCGGGTGTTGATTCCCTCCATCGGACGTTCCGGCCGGTCGAGGCGATAGTGGCCGATCAGCTGGGCGGCGTCGGGGCTGAGGAACTCCACCGTCATGTCGTAGAAGGTCAGGGTGCCCCGGCTGTCGGGCGTGGGGCCGTAGTTGCGGATGTAGTCGTCCAGCGCCCCCTGCCAGCCGTTCTTGATCCGCCCGCCCGAGACGAAGATCACGTCCGGGTTCTTGAAACCCTGCATATAGCCCGCGTAGTCGCCGCGGTTCCAGGCGGCCTGCATGGTCGCGATCGTGTCGAGAATGGCGGTGCGCTCGGCCGCCTCGTCGAAAGGAGCCGGGGCCGTCTGGGCCGAGGCGGGCAGGGTCCAGGCTCCGAGCAGGAGGATCAGGACGGCGAGCAGGCGGATCATGTCGGGCCTCAGTTCGAGGTGTGGCGGGCGTGGAAGTCGCGGCGGAAGGCCTCGAAGCGGCCGTGCTGGATCGCCTCGCGCATCGCCGCCGTCAGGGCCTGGAAGAAGGCGATGTTGTGCCAGCTGAGCAGGGTCTTGCCGAGAATCTCGTCGGCGCGGATCAGGTGGTGCAGATAGGCCTTTGAATACCGCGACGAAGGCCCGTCGATGGTGGGGTCGAGCGGATCCTGATCCTCGGCGAAGCGGGCGTTCTTGAGGTTCATGGGGCCGTCCCAGGTCCAGGCCTGGCCGTGGCGACCGGCGCGGGTGGGCAGGACGCAGTCGAACATGTCGACGCCGCGCCACACCGCCTCGACCAGGTCGATCGGCTTGCCGACCCCCATCAGATAGCGGGGTCGGTCGGCGGGCAGCATCTCGGGGGCGTAGTCGAGGACCTCGCACATCGCCTGATGGCCCTCGCCGACGGCCAGGCCGCCGATGGCGTAGCCGTCGAAGCCGATTTCCTGAAGCTGGTCCGAGGACTGGCGGCGCAGGTCCTCGAAGGTGGAGCCTTGCTGGATGCAGAACAGGGCCTGGGTCTCGCGCGTGCCGAACGCGGCCTTGGAGCGGGCGCCCCAGCGGATGCTGAGCTCCATGGCGGCCTTGGCGGCGGGCTTCTCGGCCGGGTAGGCGACGCATTGATCCAGCTGCATCGAGATGTCGGCGCCGATGCGGTCGGCCTGGATCTTGATCGAGCGTTCTGGGGACAGGACGTGTTTGGAGCCGTCGATATGGCTGGCGAAGGTGACGGCGTCCTCCTTGACCTTGGAGATGCCGGCCAGGGACATGACCTGGAAGCCGCCGCTGTCGGTCAGGATAGGCTTGTCCCAGCCCATGAATTTGTGAAGGCCGCCCAGCCGCTCCATCCGCTCGGGGCCGGGGCGGAGCATCAGGTGATAGGTGTTGCCCAGGAGGATGTCGGCGCCGGTCGCCCTGACCTGTTCGACCGTCATCGCCTTGACCGTGGCGGCGGTGCCGACGGGCATGAAGGCGGGCGTGCGGATGTCGCCGCGCGGGGTCCTGAGGACGCCGGTGCGGGCGCGGCCCTCGGTGGCGGAGATGTCGAAGGGGAAG
This sequence comes from Brevundimonas sp. NIBR10, assembly GCF_027912515.1. NCBI lineage: Bacteria > Pseudomonadati > Pseudomonadota > Alphaproteobacteria > Caulobacterales > Caulobacteraceae > Brevundimonas > Brevundimonas sp. NIBR10. The sequence continues at coordinate 3,493,831 of NZ_CP115464.1, read as the reverse complement.
GGCATAGGCGCGTGGCCATAGACCCTTACCGCCGCCGCGTCACGAGATCAGCGACGCGCCCGTGGCTTTCGGCGGTCTCGGTAGCAAGTTGCGCCATGCCATGACGATCAAGGTCCCGATCGCCGACATCGCGGCGTTGATGACCAGGCCGAAGATGAGCAGGAAAACCAGCACACCCAAGGCCCCGGCCGGCGACGTCGCGGGGACTCCGTTCATATTGAACAGGCCGGGTGACAGAACGGCCAGCAGGATGCCGAGCAGGCTCATCGCGACTTGAAAGCTGCCTGCGACCAGGAAGGTGACGAGGAACAGATCCCCGAACGGCGCGGTGCGAAGGAAGGCCATTAAAACTCCGAGTTCACCGTCCTCGGAATAGCAGCGATCCGTCGCCGTAGGAATAGAAGCGATATCCGTCGGCGATGGCGTGGGCGTAGGCGGCCTTCATCGTGTCCAGACCGGCGAACGCCGAGACCAGCATGAACAGGGTCGATTTCGGCAGGTGGAAGTTCGTCATCAGGACGTCGGCGGCGCGGAAGGCGTAGCCGGGCGTGATGAAGATCGCCGTGTCGCCGTGGAAGGGCTGGATCAGGCCCTCGGGCGTCGTGGCAGATTCCAGCAGGCGCAACGAGGTGGTGCCGACACAGACGATGCGGCCGCCGGCGGCACGCACGGCGTTCAGGGCGGCGGCTGTCTCGGCGGAGACCTCGCCCCATTCGGAATGCATCCTGTGGTCGGCGGTGTCGTCGGCCTTGACCGGGAGGAAGGTGCCGGCCCCGACATGCAGCGTCACCGCATGGGTCGAGACGCCGGCCGCGCGAACGGCTTCGAGCAGGGCGGGGGTGAAGTGCAGGCCCGCCGTGGGAGCGGCGACGGAACCGTCGTGTTCGGCGAAGACGGTCTGATAGTCCGTCAGGTCGCGGTCGTCCTCGGGGCGTTTGGCCGCGATATAAGGGGGCAGGGGCATGACCCCCACGGCGCGGATGGCGTCGTCCAGCGCAGGGCCTGCGACGTCGAAGGTCAGGGTGACAAGGCCGTCGTCGGACTTGTCGGTGACGGTGGCGGTCAGGGCCTGGAAGACGATCCGGTCGCCCGCCTTCAGCCGCTTGCCCGGCTTCATGAAGGCGGACCAGACAGCGGGGCCGTCGCGGTGATGCAGGGTGGCCTCGACGGCGACGGTCAGGGTTTCGCCCTCCGGTCCGATCCGCTCGCGGACGCCGGACAGGCGGGCTGGGATCACGCGGGTGTCGTTGAACACCAGGGCGTCGCCGGGACGCAGGAAGTCGGGCAGGTCGCGGATCGTGTGGTCGGAGAGGTTTCCATCCTGAACCACCAGCAGGCGAGCGGAATCGCGCGGCTCTGCGGGCCGCAGGGCGATGCGGTCTTCGGGCAGATCGAAATCGAAATCGGCGGTCTTCATGAGGCGGGGCAAAGGACACGCCGGCAGCGGGGGGTCAAGTCGGCCCGTCGGTCCTTGATAGCGTCTTCAAGGGCGACCGGTTGTCGCCGGGCACCTAGCGTACCGGGGTGGTCAGGCCGAGGCGGCCGTCCGTCGGAGCTTGTTGCATGTTCGGCCGGGGGCCGAACCGCTTACGGATCCAGTGGCGGCCGGGGGTCTCGACGGCGAGGTGCATGGCGACGGCCGCGATCAGGGCGGCGGTGAACACACCGGCCAATTCGGGAAGGCCCATCACGAAGCCGCTGTCGATGCCGCGAAGCTCCGACGCCAGGCTCTTCCAGGCGATGAGGACCGGCATGTGGACGATATAGAGGGCGAACGACGCCTCGCCCGCGAACACCAGGGGGCGCCACGCGAGCACGCCTTCGCACCCGGCCTTGGCCAGCAGCGACCAGGCCAGGATGACCGGCGCGGCCAGAGCCACGATAATCCGGTCGTCCAGGCTGAGGTGCATGGCGGTCAGCAGGACGACGGTCGAGACGACGGAGGCGGTGAGCGCCAGCGCCCGCGTCGCGCGGATGCGGCCGCCGATGCCGTACAGGGCCATGCCGATCAGGAACTCGGGTGCGACGCGGGCGATGCCCATGACGTCCTCTGCGCGCGGCAGAACCTTTCCGAACGCCTGACGATAGAAGGCGTCCAGCAGCATAAAGCCCGCCACGCCGACGACCAGCAGCACAAAGGGCCTTCGCCGAAGTTTGAGCGCGATCGCGGCGAACAGCGGAAAGGTCAGATAGGCGAACCATTCCGCCGACAGCGACCAGGTGGGGCCGTTCCAGTTGATGCCGACATCGGTCGGGAACCAGGCGTGAACGAGGAAAACCGCTTCGAGGAAGCCCTGGGCCGAATAGGTCCGGGCCTCGTAGGCGACGCCCAGCACGGTGGCGACGGTCACCATGACCAGGGTGGCGCCCAGGACGACGAGATGCAGCGGATAGAGCCGGGCGATCCGGGCGACGATGAACTGGCGGTAGCTGAAGGTTCCGGCGGCAAAGCCGGGTCCATAGACATGGGCCATGATGAAGCCGGACAGCATGAAGAAGGCGTCCACGGCCAGACGGCTGCGTTCGATAACGGCGCTGTAGCCCAGGGCGTGATCGGTCTGGAGCTGGAAATGGAACAGCACCACGCCGACCGCCAGGAAGATGCGCAGGCTGGTCAGGGCCCGAAGATCCGGGGGATAGGGGTGGCTGACGGCGTGAGTATTCGACAGAGACACGGCGTCTTCTTTCGGGAGAACAAGGGTGAACCGGTCAAGCCCCTGCAAGCGCCTGGCCAGAAGCGTGGCGGCTTTCGGGCACCGTATTTCACGGCCGACACAAAGGTGGTTTCAGGCTTTTGAGCCCGCAGCGGCCTGATCAGCAGGTCGACGGCGTTGATCTGACCGGTCGTTCAGAGGCCGAGACGCGATCGTCCCAAGGCGCGCGCCGCCACCGCCCCCGAAACGGTGGCGCTTGAGGGCATCCGGACTTCGCCGCAGACGATCTTTGCCGCGAAATCCCAGGTCTGTTCAGGTCGGATTGGGGTCTCGGCTTCGGCTGGAAATGACGCGATCCATTGCCCTGTCGCCGTGAAAGCATCGGCGCTCAGCATACGCCATGTACGGGTCCCGCAGTCGATCTCGCCTGCGATGACCTCCTGATCCCTGATGCCGCGAGATGTCGCTGCGCCTTCTGCGTAGACCCTGTAGATGGCCAGGCGCACGCGTTCGCCGGTGCGCGAAATCGAATTCTCGACAATGAAGTTTGCTGACGCGCCGTTGCCAGCGAACAAGGTGTAGGAGCCTCCCGGCAGGGTCGGGGATTGTGCATGGGTGGCGGTCGCCGAAAGGACCAGGGTGAGCGCCGTCAAAGGGCCAGTGTGCAGGTTTCGCCATGTCGGGGTCATGCGGAGGGCTCCTTTCCGATAGGGCCATCGTAGGACTCACATTGAACATCTGTCGATGCGTCGGTTGATTATCGTCGGCCGTCGGGCCAAACCCGCGCCATGTTGCAGAACCTCGAAACCCTGGCGCGTGACGCCAAGTCATGGCCGTTTGAACAGGCCCGCAATCTGCTGACGCATGTGCTGAAGAAGCGGCTGGCGGCGGGGGATGTGGCGACGGCCCGGGCGCTGATCGACGCCGGCAAGGCGGACGAGGCGTTGGCGGCGTTTCCGGACTTGCAGCGGCCGGTGGTCCTGGAGACGGGGTATGGGCCATCGGGCCTGCCGCACATGGGGACGTTCGGCGAGGTGGCGCGGACGACGATGGTGCGCAATGCCTTTCGGGCCCTGACCGGGGATCACTGGCCGACGCGGCTGGTGGCGTTCAGCGACGACATGGACGGGCTGCGCAAGGTGCCGGAGGGCATCCCGAACCCCGAGATGCTGGCCGAGGACCTGCACAAGCCGCTGACCGTGGTGCGCGATCCGTTCGGGACCCATGACAGTTTCGGGGCGCACAATAATGCGCGGCTGAGGGCGTTCCTGGACGGGTTCGGCTTCGACTATGAGTTCATGTCGTCGACGCAGACGTATCGGTCGGGGCGGTTCGATGCGGTGCTGCTGACCCTGCTGGCGCGGTTCGACGCGGTGCAGGCGATCATGCTGCCGACGCTGGGCGAGGAACGCCGCGCGACCTATTCGCCCTTCCTGCCGGTCAGCCCGGCGACGGGGCATGTGTTGCAGGTGCCGACGCTGAGCCGCGACGTCGAGGCTGGGACGATCACCTTCGACGACCCGGCAGCGGGGAAGACGACGGTGCCCGTCATTGGCGGCCATGTGAAGCTGCAATGGAAGCCGGACTGGGCCATGCGCTGGGTCGCGCTGGACGTCGATTACGAGATGTCGGGCAAGGACCTGATCGAGAGCGTGCGGGAGTCGTCCAAGGTCTGTCGCGCCTTGGGTGGGACGCCGCCGGAAGGGTTCAACTACGAACTGTTCCTGGACGTCGAAGGCAAGAAGATTTCCAAGTCCAAGGGCAACGGCCTGACCATGGAGCAGTGGCTGCGCTACGGCACGCCTGAATCCCTGAGCTGGTACATGTTCCAGTCGCCCAAGTCGGCCAAGAGCCTGCATTTCAACGTCATTCCGCGCGCCATCGACGACTATCTGGCGGCGATCGAGGCCTACAAGACCCAGGAGCCGGCCAAGCGGATCGACAATGCCGTCTGGTCGATCCATGCCGGCGAGCCGCCGACGCACACCTCGCCGGTGTCGTTCGCCCTGCTGCTGAACCTGGTCGGCGTGGCCAATGCCTCGTCCAAGGCGCAGCTGTGGGCCTATTTCGCGAAATACCTGCCCGAGGCGACGCCCGAGAACGAGCCGCTACTGGATCAGCTGATGGAGCGGGCGCTGAACTATTACGAGGACTTCGTGAGGCCCTCGAAGTCGTATCGCCTGCCCGACGACAAGGAGAAGGCCGCGTTGCTGGATCTGGCGGGGCGGCTGAAGGCCTTGCCGGCCGACACCACGGACGGCGAGCTGATCCAGGGCGAGGTCTATGCGGTGGGCAAGGAGCACGGGTTCGAGCCGCTGCGCGGCTGGTTCGGGGCGCTGTATGAGGTGCTGCTGGGCGCGTCGCAGGGGCCGAGGTTCGGCTCGTTCGCGGCGATCTATGGCCTGTCGCAGACCGTTCAGCTGATCGAGGCCGGTGCCCAGGGAGAGCTTGCCAGCCAAGCGTGACTGTGACGGAAATGTCTGTCACCGTACATGAACCGAAAATAACGGTGAAGCTCCGGGAGCCTTCATGTGGGCTCGGGCATTGTGAAGCCATCGACCAACCTCGATGAAATGGAGAGAGCCATGTCGAAGACATTCAAGATCACCCTAGCCACCGCTGCTGCGATGGCTTCCCTCATCACTGCGGCCCCGATGGCCGCGTCGGCCCAGTCGAACGGCATCACCAGCTGTGACGCTCCCGGTGGCCGCCAGCAGGCCGGTGCAGTGATCGGCGGCGTGATCGGCGCCCTGGCCGGCAGCCGGATTTCCAGCAACGAACGCGCCCTGGGTGCCGTCGCCGGTGGTGCGGCCGGTGCAGCGGCCGGTTCCTACATCGGCTGCAACCAGCAGCGCGCCCGCGCCACCCAGGTTTCGACCGGCGGCCAGTATCGCGCGCTTTCGAACCTGAACGTCCGTTCGGGTCCGGGCACCAACTACCGGGTCGTGTCGCGCCTGTCGGCCGGCCAGCCCTTCAGCGCCTCGGGCTCCGAGGGTGAGTGGGTCCAGATCGCCGGCGGCGGCTGGGTCAACGCCCGCTACGTCGGCGCGAACTAGGTCAGGGCACCAAAGCTCGGAAGCGTTCCGAGTGTAGATTGAGAGGGTCGTCCCGAAAGGGGCGGCCCTTTTTCTTGTCTACTGGCTGACCCACAGAATCCGCGCCATCCAGGCGACCTGGCGGCGCGGGACGGTGCGGGGCGGATGGGCGGGGTTGATCGAACCCAGGGTCACCGTGCGGGCGTTGATGGCCAGGATCTCCTTGGCCATGGTCTCGCCGTCGGCGGTGCGGACGACCACGCGGTCGCCCTTGCGCACGGTCGATTGAGCCGGATCGACGATGACGCGGTCGCCGGGGCGATACAGGGGGACCATGGAATCGCCCGAGATTTCGAGGCTGAACCGGCCCTCCGCGGCGCGGGGCATTTCGGTCTGTTCCCAGCCGTCGCCGGTCGGCAGGCCCGCATCGTCGAAGAAGCCGTCGGCACCGGCCTGGGCCAGTCCCAGCAGGGGCAGTTTCGCCGGCGCGGAGGCGTCCTCGGCGAGATCGGCAAAATCCCCCAGCGAAATCCGCGTCGCCTCCAGAACCCGGGTCAGGCTCTCGGTCGAGGGCCAGCGGGGGCGAGGGGGGTCACCGGGACCGAACCGCTTGGACGGGTTGAAGCTGGTCGAATCCAGCCCGGCCCGGATCGCCAGGCCGGAGGCCGACAGCCCCTCGCGCCGCGCCAGATTGTCGACGGCCTTCCAGATCTTGGCATGGGACAGAGGCATGGGCGGACGAGGCTCGCGCTGATTCGCCCACAGGATAGTCGATGTAAGAATATAAGCCTAGTCCCGAATGCCTATTCCAGTCCTGCCGCCCTGCGCTCCTGCCAGGCCCAGAAGGTGCCGATGGCCAGGGAGATGAGGACGCCGTAGCCGGCCAGGTTCAGGACGGTCAGGAAGGCCATCATCGGCGGCCGAACGTCGATCATCAGGACGACGTGGCTCATCACGATCAGAAGATCGCATGCGGCGGCCCAGACCGGCCAGGTCTTCTTCGACTTCCAGATCAGGCCGATCAGGACCAGAAGCATGGCGGTGTCGACAGCGAAGACGCCCCACTGCACCTCGTAGAGCTCGCCGTCCGTCTGCAGCAGCATCGAGGCGAACCAGCCCAGGATATAGGCCCCGGCCGCGATCCGCTCGGGCTCGTCGCCCTTGAGGAAGGCGAACACGCAGACGCCGACCACGAGGATCGCGCCGACCTGGGACCATAGGGAATCAAACATAAGAACGCCCTCGTGCCGAATGACACGAGGGCGATCCTGTCGTGAATCGCTTCCAATCGAAATGACTGGAGGCGAACATTACGTCGAATTCAGACGGCGCGGAGGCGACGTACGGCGGCTTCGGCCTTTTCCGGCTGGACCTTGGTTTCGTCGGGCCAGCCTTCGTCGGGCTTGTCGAGCGGACCGATGGCGTAGGTGCCCCAGCCCATGCGACGGTGATCCTTCTGGAGTTCGGCGTGGCAGGCGACGATGGCGTCGCGTGCGGCGGCCAGCTGCGCGATGGTTTCCATGGCCTTGGCCTGCGAGCCCGCGAAGGCCACCGGCGAGATCGACAGAGCGGCGCGGGCGCCGATCATCGACTGCACCAGGGTGGTCGCCTGGGTGATCGCGGCATCAACCGCACGTTCCGTAGCAGTCAAGTCACCGGCAACGCCGGCAGCGATTTCGGCACGTTCCATTACTGTATCCCTCCAAAAGCAACAGATGAAGGAAAGCTTAACACGCGTCAGGCGAAAGCGGTAGGGATTTGTTTACCTTTGGCGCGAACGCCGCCGTGATCCCGCCCCCGTTCGGCGGCGTATCCTCGGGCTTGTCCAGCGGACCGATGGCCAGGGTTTCCAGCCCCAGTTTTCGGGCGAGAGCGGCCAAGGTGTTGTGGGTATCGACCATGTGGGACCGGGCTTCGGTCAGGGCGGCGATCGAGGCTGCGGCCCCGTCAAAAACGCGTTGGCCTGTGACGGCCGGCAGATAGGCCTCGGCCCGTGCCCGGGGCAGGAGCGCCATCAGGGTGGAACTCTCGACAAGGGCGGCGTCGATGGCCGCTTCCACGGCGTGGAGGCGGATGGACAGGGCCTCGCCCATCGTCTGTCTCGTCATGATTGGTTTCCCGGTGACGGAAGCGTCACCGTCGGAAGCAACCACTCAGTAATCGCGTTTGCAATCCCTAGTTATCTTCGGACAGCAGGAAGTTGGCGGTCAGGCTCGCGATCGGCTGGGCGGCGTCGTCCTGCCAGGCCTCGGCCAGGACGTGGGCGACACGGCGGCCGGCGCGCGAAATGCGGGCCCGGGCGCGTACGTCCTGGGGTCGCCCCGACCGAAGGTAAGACACGGTCACGTTGATCGGGCGCGGCAGGCGCAGACGAGGATAGACCAGGGCCACCTGGGCGATGGCCGTCATCTCCAGCAGGGCGGCGGTCGATCCGCCGTGCAGGGCCGGCAGCATGGGATCGCCGATCAGCCGGTCGGCGAACGGCATCACGACCGTCAGAAGGTCGCCCTCCATCTCGCCACGCAATCCCAGGAACCGGGCGTAGGGCAGGGTGTCCAGCAGGGCGGTCATGCGGTGGCTCCGCGACCGGTCTTCAGATTGGCCCCGATCCGGTGAGGACTCGCTTGCGACAGGACATAGGTGGACTGGGCCGCCGCGACCGGGTCGTCCGGCGAGGCCTCGAACGACCAGGCGCGGACGAAGGCGACGTTGGACGTCAGACGGTAACAGATCGCCTCCGCGATGAGGTCCTCGCGGGTGCGGGCGGCACGCATGTAATCGACGCGCAGGTCGAGGGTGGCGATCGGCTGAAAACCGCCGGCGGCGATCCAGACGGCGAGGCCGCCGATATGATCCAGCAGGGTGGTGACCAGTCCTCCGGCCAGAACACCGGTCTCCGGATCGCCGACCAGATCCTCGCGCCACGGCACGCGCAGGCGCACGGTCCGGCCCTCGACGCCCTCCAGCCTGAAGCCCAAGGCCGAGGTATGGGCCGAGCCACTGGCCAGCTGTGGCAGGATGTCGGTCAGGAAGGGATCGGCCGGGCTCAGGTCGGGCGGGAACGGATCGGTCATCCAGCCGTCCTTATCGGGCGCGGCCTTGCGCGCAAGCCCTGGATGGCTTGAGGTCTCTCGATGACGCGTTTTGAAGATCTGCTCAGGCCGACACCGGCGGGGCTGTATTGCCCGCCGGGAGATTTCTACATCGACCCGGTGCGCCCTGTTGACCGCGCTGTCGTGACCCACGGCCATTCCGACCACGCGCGGGCCGGGCACGGTGCGGTGCTGGCCACGCCCCAGACCCTGGCCATCATGGCTGAACGCTATGGCGAGGACTTCGCCGTGACCCGCCAGGCGGCCCCCTATGGGTTGAAGACGTCGATGGGCGGGGTCGATATCGAACTGGTCCCCGCCGGCCACGTCCTGGGCTCGGCCCAGGCGGTGGTCCGCTGGAAGGGGATCACCATGGTGGTCTCGGGCGACTACAAGCGCAGGCGCGATCCGACCTGCCTGCCGTTCGAGCCCGTGCCGTGCGACGTCTTCATCTCTGAAGCGACCTTCGGCCTGCCGGTCTTCGTGCATCCGCCTGACGAAGAGGAGGTGGCGCGGGTGGTCCAGTCGCTGGGCCAGTTTCCGGACCGGGCCCATTTGATCGGAGCCTATGCGCTGGGCAAGGCGCAGCGGGTGATCCGGCTGTTGCGCGAGGCAGGCTGGGATCGGCCCATCTATGTCCACGGGGCGCTGGAGCGGCTGAACCGGCTGTATGAGCGTGAGGGCATCGACCTGGGGCCGATCCTGCCGGCGACGGGGTTGAAGAAGGACGCCCTGGGCGGCGAGGTGGCGATCGCTCCACCGTCGGCGATCCAGGACCGCTGGGCTCGCCGGTTTGCCGATCCGGTCACGGCCTTCGCATCTGGCTGGATGGGGGTGCGGGCGCGGGCGCGGCAACGGGGGGTGGAGCTGCCGCTGGTCATTTCCGACCACGCCGACTGGACCGAACTGACCGACACCTTCACCGAGCTGAAGCCCGAGGAAATCTGGATCACCCACGGCCGGGAAGAAGGCCTGCTGCGCTGGTGCGAAATCCACGGCCAGACGGCGCGCGCGCTGAGGCTGGTCGGTTACGACGAGGAGGATGAGGAGGCTGTCGAGGGGGCTCCCGTCACCCTGGATTTCGCCACCTAGTCAGAAGGCCATGACGGCAATACACTCGCGGTAACCGGGAGATCACTCATGCCGACAGTCACGGGGACCAGCGGGACCGACACTCTGTCCGGAGGTGACGGTGACGATATCGTCATCGGTCTGGCCGGCGACGACAGTCTGTCCGGCGGCGGTGGCGATGACATCCTGCGGGGCGATGAGGGCAACGATCGACTGGATGGTGGCACCGGTCGAGACACTGCCGACTACAGCACGGCCACATCCAGTGTTCGGGTCGACCTCAGGATAACGGGGCCTCAGGACACGGGCGGGGCGGGCGTCGACACCCTGATCGCCGTCGAATCATTGACCGGCAGTGATTTCAACGACGTCCTTATCGGCTCTGACGCGATCAATATCCTGCGCGGTGGCGCTGGTGCCGACACACTGACCGGAGGAGGAGGCTCCGATACCTTCTTTTATGGTTCGGCTTCGGAATCGACCGCCGCCAACCAGGATGTGATCACGGACTTCTTTCCAATCAGCGACTCGTTCGATTTCACGGCCCTGGTTCCGACGGAAATCAGGATCGTCTACCTGGAGAATTTTGGAAGCCAGGTGTTCGCGGAGTCGGCGACCGGGACCCTGCAACTGCTGGTTCAGGGTGTAGACGTGCCGGGATCGTCGGGCTTTCTGTACTCGACGACTGCGGGCATCCAGATCTTCGGATCAAGCCGCGGCGAGAGCCTTCAGGGGGGGAGCCGGAACGACCAGCTTTTCGGTGGGGGCGGGAACGACACCCTGTTCGGGTCGCGGGGTGCCGACATTCTGACCGGAGGACAGGGTAGCGACAGTTTCCGCTTCATCACGGCCCTGGATTCCACGGCCGCTTCGTCGGACATCATTACGGACTTCGAGGTTGGACGCGATTCGATCGACCTGTCCGTAATGCTGGTGACGTCGATCGCCATCGGCCGACTGGACAACGGCGACAGCGTGCTGTTCGCCCAGGGTCGCGACGGGGCCCTTCAGGTCCTGTTCCGCAATGTGGCCCTGACCACGGCCAACATCGCCTACCAGGGATTCGGAGCGACCGGGTTCTATCTGATCGGATCGAACAACGCCGACGTCATGGTCGGCACCACCTTCGGCGATGCGATCGTGGGCATGGGCGGCGACGACATCCTGACAGGCGGGACGGGTGCCGACGCAATTGCCGGTGGCGCCGGGCGCGACATCTTCCGCTATGCCGAAGGGGATTCGACCCAGGCAGCGGGCCTGGACAATCTGTATGACTTCACCACGGGCGAGGATCGTATCGACCTGACCGGCGTACGGGTGTCCAGCGTCAGCCTGGTCCGACAGGCGGACGGATCCAGCCTGCTGTTCGCGGGTCCCGGAGGTTCGACCGTAGCACCCGCCGTGGTCGTCGGCGCGACGGGTCGCGCGATCAATGCAGGCGACCTGGACTACCTGCCGTCCGTGGGATCGAATATCCTGGCGGTGACGCACTCGTTCGGGTCGGCAATCGGCGACACCCTGACCGGCAGTTCGCGTGCGGACGCCCTCTACGGACTGGATGGCAACGACATCCTGATCGGCGGCGGAGCCGGCGATGTGCTGTGGGGCGGGGAAGGCGCGGACGCGTTTGTCTATGTCGCCGCTTCGGACTCCCGGGTAGCGGCGGCCGATACCCTCTTCGGCTTCGCGTCAGGCCAGGACCGGATCGATCTGCGTGGGGTGCGCACGGGGGCGACGGACAGTTTCGGTCTCGCGTTCCTGGGCGGTTCGACCTTCGTGTTCGTCGACCTGGGTGGCGACGGGATAAACGATATGCTGATCCAGGTGCAGAACAGCACCCTTTCGGCGACCGATATCCTGTGGTCCCAAAGCACGGCCGTCCCCCCATCGAGTGCCGAGCGGGGGGCACTGGACAACGCTTCGGCACAAGCCAGCGGGGTCCAGAACTTTGCTGGCTGGGCTTCCGGCTTCGACGCGAACATCGCAACAGGCCTGGCGGGGCCGGCGCTCGTCGCAGACTGGTATCTGTGACGACAGGTCCGAAGAGGCCGGCCGCAGCTTAGGCCGCGCGGACTCTCGACGGCGCGGGTTCGGCGACGGGAACCGGTTCGCCGGACAGGGCGGCGTTCATGGCCATGCGCAGGCGTTCGGGCTTGATAGGCTTTTCGACCACGGCGGCCATGCCGATGGCAAGATATCCCTTGGCGTCGTCAGGGTCGGCGTTGGCGGTCAGAGCGATGATCGGGATCAGGCTCTCGGGGCCGGACAGGGCGCGGATGGCCTGGGTACACTGGACGCCGTCCATGCGCGGCATCTTGATGTCCATCAGGATCAGGTCGAACGAACGAGACATGACGGCGTCGAGCGCCTCCAGCCCGTCCTCGGCGGTTTCGGACGAGCAGCCAAACATCTCGCACAGGGCCTGGGCCACGACGCGGTTGGTGGCGTTGTCGTCGACGATCAGGATGTGGGGCGTGGCCTGGAGCTCGAGATCGTCCAGGGTCTGGACGTTCGACGGAGCCTCGACCTGGGGCACGGTGCGGGCGGCGTCGAAGTCGAAGGCGAAGGTGGCGCCGCGACCGGCGTTGTTCTCGGCCCAGATGCGCCCGCCCATCCGGTCCACGATCTGGCGACAGATCGACAGGCCCAGGCCCGCGCCGTCGGCACCGGATCCGTGGACGAAGGGATCGAAGATGGCGTCGACCTTGTCGGCATCGACACCGGGACCGTCGTCGCGGACGCGGGCCTGCATATGGATATGGTCGCCCTCGGCCCAGGCCTTGAGGCGGGCCTCGACCATGCCGTTGCGGGCGAACTTCAGCGCATTGCCGATCAGGTTGTTGAAGACCTGTTTCAGCCGCATCGGATCGATCTCGGCGGCCAGTTCCGTGTCGCCCTCATAACCGATCATCAGGGTCACGCCGTCCTGGGACGCTCGCGGTGCCCACAGCTGTTCGACGTCGTCCATCAGGGCGCGGAGAGGGGTCGCAACCGGCGTCAGTTCCAGCTCGCCGGCCTCGGCGCGCGACAGATCCAGGGCGTCCTGAAGGATGCGGATCAGGGTTTCGGAGGAATCGACGATGGTCTGGACATGGGCCTGGGCGGCCGCATTCAGCGGCTGGCGGCGCAGCAGCTCGGCGACGGCGAGCACGCCGTTCATCGGGGTGCGCAGCTCGTGGCTCATAATGCTGAGGAACTGGCTCTTGGCGCGGGCGGAGGCGAGGGCTTGGGTCCTGGAATCGGTCAGGGCATGGGCCTGGGCCTCCAGTTCGCCGTTCTGGATCCGCTGGCGATCATTGACGGCCTGAAGCAGGGACACGGCCGTGCCGACGCCGCTGTAGCGACCGTCGCGGGTGACGATGAAGCCGCGCATCAGGGCTCCGGCGCCCCCCTTCAGCATGATGTCGCAGAAAGAGTCGATGCTTACGCCCGCCTCGACCACGGCGGGCTCGGGATCCATCACATGGACCACCGTCCGGCCGGAATAGAGGGCATGGCCGAAGGGTCCGGCGATCTTGAGCAGGAAGGCATTGCGTTCGATCAGGCCGATCGGCCGGCCGTTCTCGACCACCGGAATGACCAGGGTGTCGGGCTCGTCTCGGAACCGCAGGAAAACATCGCTCGCCAGGGCGGTGGGCGCGATGGGGTCCATGCGTTCTGTCAGGACTTCGATCGTCGGCATACTGCCCGAAACTCCACTTTATCTGTGGAAAGTAGGGGAGAAGCTTTTGAAGAAGGGTTAAGGCGGGCAACCAACACAAGAATCGCCGTTTTTATGTCGCAATTGGCACCTTTTGCCTCCCCGCCGCAGTTGGTGTAGAAGCGCCGGCTCGATACGAAACAACCCTAGGCGATCCGGAATGCGCGCGGCCAGACGGCCGACCGCAGATTTGTCATGAGCGAAATCCAGCCCGTCTCTTCATCATCGGCTCTCGTCCTGTTCTCGGGCGGGCAGGACAGCGCGACCTGTCTGGCCTGGACGCTGGAGCGGTATGAACGGGTCGAGACGGTCGGCTTCGACTACGGCCAGCGGCATGCGGTGGAGATGGCGGCGCGGCTGACGGTGCGCGAGGCCATGGGGCGGGCCCTGCCGGAGCTGGCCGGGCGGCTGGGGCCGGACCACGTCATCGACCTGACCGGGTTCGGAGCGATCGGCGAGACGGCCCTGACCAGCGAACGCGCCATCGAGATCGATGCACGCGGCCTGCCGACCACCTTCGTGCCGGGGCGCAACCTGGTATTCCTGAGCGTCGCGGCGGCGCTGGCGGACCGGCGCGGACTGGCGGTGCTGGTCGGCGGGATGTGCGAGACGGATTACTCGGGCTATCCCGATTGTCGGCGCACGACCATCGACGCCATGGCCAGGGCGCTGTCGCTGGGCCTGGACAAGCCCGTGCCGATCGAGACGCCGCTGATGGGTCTGAACAAGGCCCAGACCTGGGCCCTGGCGCACCAGATCGGCGGGCGGCGGCTGGTCGACCTGATCATCGAGGACAGCCACACCTGCTACCTCGGCGACCGCGAGCATCGCCATGTCTGGGGATACGGCTGTGGAACCTGCCCGGCCTGTGAACTGCGGGCGGCGGGTCATGCCGAATGGGTCGGCGGATGACCTATTCGGTCAAGGAGACCTTTCTGACGGTGCAGGGGGAGGGCGGCCAGGCGGGACGTCCGGCAGTCTTCCTGCGCTTTGCCGGGTGCAATCTGTGGAACGGGCTGGAGCGGGACCGAGTGGCGGCGGTCTGCTCGTTCTGCGACACCGACTTCGTTGGCGTTGATGGCGACGGCGGCGGTAAGTTCGCGGATGCCGAGGTCCTGGCCGACCACGTCGCCTCGATGTGGCGGGGACGGGCAGGTGATCCCATGCTGGTCGTCTGCACCGGGGGCGAGCCCTTGCTGCAACTGGATGCGGCCCTGATCGCTGCGCTGAAGGCGCGGGGGTTCGACATCGCGGTGGAGACCAACGGTACGGTCGCGGCACCGGACGGGATCGACTGGATCTGCGTCAGTCCTAAGGCCGAAGCATTGGTGGTGCAGAAGACGGGGGCCGAGCTGAAGCTGGTCTATCCGCAAGCCGCCGCCATGCCCGACCGGTTCGAGCATCTGGCGTTCGACCGGTTCTGGCTCCAGCCCATGGACGGTCCGGACCAGGTGGCCAACACCGCCGCCGCCCTCGACTATTGCCTGAGCCACCCGAAATGGCGGCTCAGCGTCCAGACCCACAAATACATAGGCGTGCGTTGATGCCCTCCCTCCCCAAGGCTGTTTTCGAGATCACCAAACAGGCGACCTTCGACGCCGCCCACCATTTCCCGAACGAACCCGAGGGCAGCATCTATCGCCGCGTCCACGGCCATTCCTTCACGGTCGAGGCGACGGTGAGGTCCGAGACGCTGGACGCCGAGCACGGCTGGGTCGCCGACCTGGGAGCGCTGGACCGGGCGCTGAAGACGGCGGCGGGGATGCTGGACCACGGGATGCTGAACGACCATCCGGGGCTGGAACTGCCCAGCCTGGAGAAGCTGTGCCTGTGGTTCGTGGGTCAGTTGCAGCCGGAATGGCCGGGCCTGGCGCGCATCAAGGTGGCTCGGCCGACAATCAACGAAAGCTGCGTGCTGAGCTTGTAACCGCGGCTCAGCAGCGGCGGCCGCGGGCCTCGCGCTCGCGGCAGCGGCGCTGTTCGCGTTCCCAGTCGCGCTGTTCGCGCTCACGACGGGCGCGGGTTTCCTCGTCGGATGTGGTGACGGCGTCGATGCCGGCCCCGGCGACGCCGCCGACGACCTTGGCACCCGTGCCGACCACCGCTCCGGCCGTGCCCACGACCGCGCCGACGACGCAGCCCTGAAGCATCAGGGCACCGCCCAGGACGGCTGCGAGGGCGCTGGCCCGCGAAAGGTGGATCATGGCTGGTTCTCCCGAGACTGCAGGGTTAACCGCCAAATGGTGAACGGAGCCTGAAATCAGGCGGGCACCGTCGCCGTCGGCAGGCGGTAATCCTTCATGCGTTCGCGGATCAGCTTCTTGTCGACCTTGCCGGTGGCCCCCAGCGGGATGTCGTCGACGAAGACGACGTCGTCGGGCATCCACCATTTGGCGATCTTGCCGGTCAGGAAGTCCAGATGCTCCTGCTTGTCCTGGGTCTCGCCGGGCTTGAGCTTGACGATCAGGACGGGACGTTCGTCCCATTTGGGGTGGGCCGCGCCGATGACGGCGGCCAGTTCGACCTTGGGGTGACCCACGGCGATGTTCTCGATGTCGATCGAGGAGATCCACTCGCCCCCGGACTTGATCACGTCCTTGGCGCGGTCGGTGATCTGCATGAAGCCCTGTTCGTCGACGGTCGAGACGTCGCCGGTGTCGAAGAAGCCCTCGACGTCCAGGATGCTCTCGTCCGAGCGGAAATAGGCACCGGCGATGGTTGGGCCCTTGATCATCAGCCGCCCGTAGGTGTGACCGTCGTGGGGCAGTTCCTGGCCGGCGTAGTTCTTGAGCTTGAGTTCGACGCCCAGCGGCGGCGTGCCCTGCTTGATCCGCCACTTCATCTGCTCGTCATAGGGCAGGGCGAGGATTTCGGGCGTCATGTTGGACAGGGTGCCGATCGGCGAGGTCTCGGTCATGCCCCAGCCCTGGAGCACCTCGATGCCGAATTCATCGTTGAAGGCGCGGATCAGGCTTTCGGGCACCGCCGAGCCGCCGATCAGCACGCGTTTGACCGTGGGGATACGCAGGCCGTTGTCGCGCAGGTGGGTCAGCAGGCCCTGCCAGACGGTCGGTACGGCGGCCGAGAAGGTGACGCCCTCGGACACGATCAGCTCATAGATCGAAGCGCCGTCCATCTTGGCACCCGGCATGACCAGCTTGGACCCCGCCGCCGGACCGCCGAAGGCAATGCCCCAGGCGTTGGCGTGGAACATCGGCACGACCGGCAGGATGACCTCGCTCGGCGTGGCCCCCAGGACTGTCGATTGCAGGCCCAGCAGGGTGTGGATGAAGTTCGACCGGTGCGAATACAGGACGCCCTTGGGGTTTCCGGTCGTGCCTGAGGTGTAGCACAGGCCACAGGCAGTCTTTTCGTCGAAGTCGCCCCAGACGACATCTTCGGACGCGTCAGACAGAACCGCCTCATAGCATTCCGCCTTGGGCAGTTTGGTCGCCGGCATGGTCCATTCGTCGGTCATGACGATGACCCGCTCGACCTTGGGGCAGTGCGGCAGGATGGCTTCGAGCAGGGGTACGAAGGTCAGGTCGACGAAGATCATCCGGTCTTCGGCGTGGTTGATGATGTAGATCAGCTGTTCCGGGAACAGGCGCGGGTTCAGGGTGTGGCAGACCGCCCCGATCCCCATGATGCCGTACCAGGCCTCGATATGTTTGCCGGTGTTCCAGGCCAGGGTGGCGATGCGGTCGCCGGGCTTGACGCCCCAGCCCAGCAGGACGTTCGACACCCGCTTCGCCCGGCCGTGGATCTCCGCATAGGTCGTCCGGACGATCGGGCCCTCGACCGAGCGGGTCACGACCTCGCGATGGCCGTGCCAGTTCTTCGCGTGATCGAGAATCTTGTCGACCGTCAGCGGCCAGTCCTGCATCAATCCGAGCATTGCACTTCCTCAGCTGCACCGGCTGATCGCGGCGCTTGAGACCAAGCTAATCAGGTGATCGGCGTTAAGCAACGTGACGCAAGGGCAGGGAACAGGCAGCAGGCAACGGGCAACAGGGGATCATCGTGAGAATCCGGCGGATGACTCGTGGACGACGCCGTGCCTGTTGCCTACTGCCTGTTCCCTGTTGCCAATCGGAGCTCCCATGACCGTCCTGATCGCGATCACCGGAGGCTCGGGCTCGGGCAAAAGCACGTTGGCGGAAACCCTGGTCGCCGTTCTGCCCCCGGGGGCGGCGGTGCTGGTGCGCGAGGACTCCTACTATCGCGATGCGGCCAGTCTGCCGGATTTCGATGCGGCGACCTTTGACTTCGACGATGTGGCGGCGCGCGACCACGACCTGATGATCGCCGACCTGAAACGTCTCAAGGCCGGCAAGCCGGTAACGGCGCCGGTCTATTCCTTCATCCACCATGGGCGCGAGCCCGAGGGCGAGCCCATCGCAGCGGCCGAGGTCGTCATCGTGGAGGGCACCCACGTGCTGTGTACACCCGACCTGACCGCCCTGTTCGACATCCGGGTGTTCGTGGATACGCCCGCCGACATCCGCTTCATCCGCCGTCTGTTGCGAGATCAGTCCGAGCGGGGACGCACGGCCGAGTCGGTGATCCATCAGTATCTGGCCACCGTGCGGCCGGGCCACGAGCGGCTGACGGAGCCGTCCAAGACCCATGCCGACTTCATCGTCGCCGATGCGACGGCGGCCGTTCGGCTGGACGATCCCCAGGCTGTGGTGAGACTGGCGGCACCGGTGCTAGCGCATCCGCTACTGGCGGCGCTGCTGGCGCGATAGGATATTCGGCGGATCGCCCACGAGAGCGAAGTTTTGCAACCATGGCCAAGCTTGGAGTATCAAGCAGGACCATGACCGCCCATTCCACCCTTGCCCCTGTCGCCGTCGCCGATCCGGACCCCCGGTGCCAGGTGGTCCTGCGGGCCGCGCGGCGGGCCTTCATGACCCAGGGTTATGCCGCCACCCGCATGGAGCCGATCGCGCGCGAGGCGGGCGTGTCCACGGCGACCCTGTATCTTTACTTCCCGTCAAAGGCCGATCTGTTCGCGGCCGTCATCGAGGACGCCGGCCGGGATTTCTCGCGCCAGATGGAATGCGTGCGGGCGTCCTCGGGCCCGGCGCGAGAGCAGCTGACCCATTTCATGACGGCCTATGCCGGGTTCATGGCCGATCCGTTCGTCCGCTCGGTCTTCCGGCTGGTGATGGCCGAACGGCCCCGGTTCCGCGACACGGCCCTGGCCTTCTTCGAGCGAGGCCGCAGCGATTTCGGCGGTCCCTTGATCCGGGCCCTGAAAGATCTCGACAGCGCGGGAGAGCTGAAGGTCGCCAAGCCGTCCTGGGCGGCGGGTCAGCTGATGGGGATGATCGAACATCCCGTCTTCTTCATGCCGCTGGTGACCGGGGACGAGATCATGGCGGCCCGGTCGATCGATGAGATCGTCGGCGACGCCGTCGACACCTTCCTGGCCCGCTACGCCGTCAACTAGGCCGGCAACTAGGCCGGCAACACCGTCAGCAGGGCCCGGATGACCTGGTCCTGGGCGTCGCGCGAGATCGACCCGTCCATCGGCAGGCGCAGCAGGGTCCGGGACGCCCGAACGGTAACGTCATCAGGGCCGCTGAGTCGACCGTAACGCAGCCCGGCCGGTGTCAGATGCAGCGGTTGGTAGTGGGTCGTGACCTCGACCCCGACCCGCGCCATGTCGGCCTTCAGCGCGTCACGCGCCGCCTGGTCCGCCGTTCGCATATGGTAGATGTGCCCGTTGTGCGCGGCGTCTGCGGGAATGTCCGGCAACACCAGATGTCTGTCGACACCGGCAGCGCGCAGTTGCTGGTCGTAGTGGTTCCAGGCGGCGACCCGCCTTGCAGTCTTGGTCGGTTCGTTGCGCAGGGCTGCGTCCAGCAGGGCGGCGGTGATCTCGGACGGCAGGAAGGACGAGCCCACGGTCTGCCATTCATAGGCGGTGACCTCGCCGCGTCCGAACCGGACCCGGTCGGTGCCCTTTTCCCAGAGCATTTCGGCACGGGCCATATGCTCGGGCGACTTGACCAGCAGGGCGCCACCCTCGCCACAACTGATGTTCTTGGAGGCGTGGAAGCTGAAGGTGCCGATGTCGCCGATGCCGCCCAGCGCCCTGCCGCGCCAGGTCGCGCCGACGGCCTGGGCCGCATCCTCGACCAGGGCCAGGCCGTGCCGGTCGCACAGGGCCTGAAGAGCCTCCATGTCGCAGCCGACGCCGGCATAGTGGACGCAGAAGATGGCCCGGGTTTTGTCCGTCACGGCCTCGGCGGCCAGATCGACATTGATGTTCAGCGTATCGGGCATCACGTCCACGAACACAGGAACCGCACCCCGCAGCACGACCGCGTTGGCCGTCGAGGCGAAGGTCCACGAGGGCATGATAACCTCGTCGCCCGGCTCCAGGTCCAGCAGCAGGGACGCCATCTCGAGCGCGCCGGTGCAGGAATGCGTAGCCAGGGCGCGTGTGCCCGGGACCATCGCCTCAAGCCGCTGATGGCAGCGCGCCGTGAACGCCCCATTCCCGGCATGATGGTCTCCGTGCAGGGCCTCCATCACGGCGGCGACTTCGTCAGCGCGGACGTTGGATCTCGAGAACCGGATCTGGCGATCCGGCGCCGTCGTAAAAACGGCGAGTGGCCGGGGCGGTATGACCGGGGGGACGACGAGGTGAGGCATGGCTCAGATCTCGCCGGAAAGCTGCCGACGCAGCGCCTGACCCGGTGCCGGATCCACGAGCTCGGCGACGATATAGCGCCGCGCGATATCCAGGGGCCCGTGATCGCCGCCGTCCGGCCCCGAGACGCTGGTCAGGATACGGAACCCCAGACGCGTGAAGACGTCGTCGAGGAAGCCTTTGGACAGCCAGTGGAAGCGCGTATCCGGTTGCAGGCTGAAGGCCGAATGGCGTCCGGTATCGCGAATCATCCGGTCCCAGCCGCTCTGGGTGTCGGCGTCGCCGAAGGTCGCGGCGAACCGTCCGCCGACCCTGAGTGAATTTGCCGCACTGACCAGGTAGGCGAGGGTCGACTGGAAATCCATCATGAGGAAAACGTCGACCGCGAAGAACAGGTCGACCGTGCCGACCTCAGGGCCGATCGCGGTCAGCAAACCGTCGTTCGAGGTCCAGTCGATGGGGCGACCGTCCAGCCGTCCCGAAGCCACCGCCGTCGCGCATCGCTGATGCATCGACTCTAGCAGGGCGGGACTCAGCTCGAAGGCGATAAGCTTTGCCATACTGCGATCTAGCAGCATCTCGGTGTATTTTCCGGATCCCGGACCGATCTCGACGATCGAACGCCAGGGTTGTCCGGGCGGGGGCTCAAGAAGCGTAGAATAGGTCGCTTCCCGCACCTCGGCGGTAACCCATTCATCGCCCGGCCACTGAAATTTTCCGCCGTCCGTCGCGCGCCGGCCGGGGAAATCGCGCACGACATAGTCGTCGAAAAAGGCGCGCATATCCTGGACGTCTACGCTGGGCATCGGATGGTCCCCCCCCGGGAAAAAGATCGACGAACAAGGCACTTACAGCCATATCGGCTGGGATGACAGGGTTCGATATCATTGGCGATCTGGCCACGGACAATGATGTCCTGAAAGGCACGGTCGATCTCGCGCGCCGGCCTATCGATCGCATTCGCGTCGATCGCGAAGCGGCCCGGGAAACGACCGAACTGCTGGTGGGGCGTCTACGGGACGTTTTGGTTACCAGCTACTACCTTCCGGTCCATGTCGAGAGCCACAGGCTGCTCATCAACCAGAGCTATTTCGATATCGTCCGCTGGTTTCCCGACATGCGGCCGATGGTCGATGGCGACGAATTCCGACTGATCGCCGAGGCGCGGACCATCGAGGGCCCACATGTGGTGATCGGGGGACCCGTCGACGGGGTCTGGTATCACTGGCTGGTCAGCTGGTGCGCACGGCTGCTGATCCTGAAACAGCTCAGGCGCGACATCTTCGACGATCCGTCCGTAAGGTTCCTGATCGACGGCGCGGCGTCGAAGCCCCCCTATATCGACTTGGTCAGGGCCATGGGGGTGAACGAGGACCGCATAACCTTCGTCAGCGAAAGCGCCGACGACGTTCTGGTCAGGGACGCGATCCTGGTCAGCTTTCCGGACCAGAGGTTCCTCTATCCCGACTTGGTCCGGGACTTCGCAGCGACGGTGCGACAGGCCTTCGACGTGGCGACCGTCGAGACGGCCAAGCCGTCGATGATCGCCTCATGGCTGGGGCGGCGTCCGGCTTCGGCGCTGCGCGGCGGACGACGTATATTCACCAGCCGGCAAGCGTTTCCGAACCCCAAACGGCGCATCCATAATTTCGAGGCCGCAGCCGAGGTTCTGAACCGGTTCGGCTTCGAGATCGTCAATCTGGCCGAGCTCTCGGCGCGTGATCAGGTGGAGATGTTCGCGGCGGCCGAGTTCGTCGTCGGGGTTCACGGCTCGGACTTGGCCGACCTGATGTTCTGTTCGCCGGGCGCCCAGGTGCTGGTCATCGAGAACCAGCGCAATGTGACCATGGGGATCGCGGCGTCGCTGGACGTCCTGTGCCAGATCGTCTCGGCCGGGTACCACCACATGATTGTGGAAGAGGCCATCGACCCCGACGCCGACTATGCGAGTTTCACCGACGAGCACAATCGCGACGTGATCGTTCCGCCGGATGCCCTGGAGCGCGAGCTGCGGGCCATGGGTTGCCTTCCGATCGACGAGCGCTGAAGGCGGTCGAGGTCAGGGCTGGAGGCGGGTCCGTTCCCATTCTTCGCCGCGACGCACGAAGGCCAGACGGTCGTGCAGGCGAAACGGCCGGTCGCGCCAGAACTCGATGCGATCGGGAATAACCCGCCAGCCGGTCCAGCGGTCGGGACGGGGCACGTCGGCACCGTCGAACCGGGCCTCCTCACGCGCGATCGCGGCTGCCAGCGCCGCGCGGTCGGCCAGGGGGCGGGACTGGTCCGAGGCCCAGGCCCCGATGCGGCTTTCACGCGCGCGGGTCGCAAAATAGGCGTCGGCCTCGGCGGCGCTCACGGGTTCGACCATGCCGCGCACCCGGACCTGGCGCCGCAGCGACTTCCAGTGGAACAACAGGGCCGCGACCGGCCGCTGGGCCAGTTGCAGGCCCTTGGCGCTCTCTGCGTTGGAATAGAAGGTCAGGCCGCGTGCATCGATGTCCTTGAGCAGCACCATCCGGCTGTCCGGGGAGCCGTCCGCATCGACGGTGGACAGGGCCATGGCGTTGGCGTCGTTGATCTCGTGCGCTCGCGCATCCGCCAGCCATTCGACGAACAGGCCGATCGGCTCGGCGCGGTCGAAGATTCCCTCGTCACCATTCGCCGCGAGGGCGGCGGCATAGTCGCGGGCGTACTCTTCGCGATCGGGGCTGGGCGGAATGGCGGCGTGGGTCATGGGTGGGCCTATAGACCCGGACGGCGACGACTGCACCTGCGACCTATCGCGGTTAACCCGGCCTTGACCATGTCCGCGACAAGGATCGCGGCCATGTCCGCTGTCAATCTGAACCAGGCTTTTGCGACTCTGGGCCTTCACGGCCCCACGGGCGGTGACGCCCTGGTTCGGGCATTCCGGGCGGCAGTCAAGGCGGCGCGCCCCGACATGCCGGGCGGCGACGCCGACCGCTTCCGCCGCGTCATCGCCGCCTATCGCCTGATCCAGCGGGAAGGCGGTGCCATGCAGGCGCTGGAACCGCCGAAGGCGGCACCGGCCGCCTTGCCGGTCGTGGCCGTCAGCGTGCTGGAAGCGCTGCGCGGGGGTATGGCGACGATCCGCTTTGCAGAGCGGGTGCTGCGCGTTGCGGTCGCGGCCGGGGTCCGGACGGGCGATCACCTGCGACTGCGGGGCGCAGCGGCCGACGGCGGCGATCTCTATCTGCCCGTATTGATCAGGCCGGTCGATGGACTGTCGGTCGTCGGGGACGACCTGCACATGAATTGGCCCGCGCCTTCGCGATTGATCGAGGACGGCGGCCGGCTCGAGATCGAGACCCATGCCGGGGTGCGGGGCGTCTGGGTCACGCGCGGCCTGACGGGCACGGTCCGGCTGCGTTTGCGCGATCTGGGCCTGCCGGCGCGGGGCGGGCGGCCGACGGGGCATCTGTTCGTGACCCTGGACCCGTCGGAGGATGCGCCTTCTGCCGCGGACCATCTGCTGGCGCGGTTCACCCGGGTCTGGACGCCGGAGCGGCTGGCGGCGTGAAGGTTGCCGAACAGCATAAAAATGCGCATCATATGGTGAAACTTATGATGCGGAGCTGATTGTGCGCACCACTCTGAACCTGGACGACGAACTGATGGAAGCGGCCGCCGAATACAGCGGCCAAGTCGAGAAGTCCGCAATCGTCCGAACCGCTCTGCAAGCCTATGTGGCCCGCGAAGCAGCGCGCCGTCTGGCCAGACTGGGCGGTAGCCAGCCGGATTTCGAGCCGGGCCCACGCAAGCGATACTGGGGGGTCGAAGAAGGGGGTGACGAGGAGTGATCCTCGTCCTCGCCGATACTTCGGTCTGGACCGATCATATTCGCCATGGCGATCCGCAAATGGAGGCGCTCACCGATAGAGAGCGGCTGCTGATGCACCCCTATGTCATTGCCGAGTTGCGAATGGGCAATCTGAAACGTCGAAAGGCCTTTCTGAGTAGTCTGCATCAGATGGACATGGCGACCCGAGCCAGCGATGAAGAGGTCTCAACCTTGGTCGAGAGCCACCACCTGTTCGGATCTGGAATTGGCTGGATCGATGCCCATCTGCTGACATCGGTGCTGCTGATGGGAGAGGCGAGGCTGTGGACCCGAGATCGTCGCCTGAACTCTGCCGCGCAACGACTCGGCGTCGCGTTCCAACCTCATCACTAGGAAACCATGTCCCACAACACCTTCGGCCATCTGTTTCGCGTGACGACCTGGGGCGAGAGCCATGGGCTGGCGATCGGGTGCGTGGTGGACGGGTGTCCGCCGCTGATCCCGCTGACCGAGGCCGACCTTCAGCCCTGGCTGGACCTGCGCAAGCCGGGCGGCAGCCGGTTCGTGACCCAGAGGAACGAGAGCGACACCGCGCGCATCCTGTCGGGCGTGTTCGACGACGGGGCGGGGCCCGTCACGACCGGAACGCCGATCGCCATCGAGATCCAGAACGAGGACCAGCGGTCAAAGGACTATGGCGAGATCGCCCGCGCCTATCGGCCGGGCCATGCCGACGTCACCTATCAGGCCAAATACGGCGTGCGCGATCATCGCGGCGGTGGGCGGTCCTCTGCGCGCGAGACGGCCAGCCGGGTCGCCGCGGGCGCGGTGGCCAGGAAGGTGCTGGGGCGGGGGGTGTCGATCCGCGCCGGGGTCGTGCAACTGGGTTCGCACCGGATCGAGGACGCGGCGGTGGATTTCGGCGCGACCTACGACAACCCGCTGTTCGCCGCCTCGGCCGAGGTCGGACCGGCCTGGGAGGCCTATCTGGACGGGGTGCGCAAGGCCGGTTCTTCGGTGGGCGCCGTGGTGGCGCTGGAGATTACCGGGGTTCCGGCCGGCTGGGGCGCGCCGCTCTATGCCAAGCTGGATGCCGAGCTGGCGGCGGCGATGATGTCGATCAATGCGGTCAAGGGAGTCGAGGTCGGCGACGGCTTCGGCGCGGCGGCCCTGTCGGGCGAGTCCAATGCCGACGAGATGCGGATGGGCGAGGACGGCCAGCCAGTCTTCCTGTCCAATCACGCGGGCGGCATCCTGGGCGGGATTTCGACGGGGCAGGCGATCACGATGCGGGTGGCGTTCAAGCCGACATCCTCGATCCTGACCCTGCGCCAGACCGTGACCCGCGACGGCACCGAGACCGACCTGCGCACCAAGGGCCGGCACGACCCCTGCGTCGCCCTGCGCGGCGTGCCGGTGGTCGAGGCCATGGCCGCCTGCGTCCTGGCCGACGCGATGCTGAGACATCGGGCCCAGGTCGGGTAGTTTCCTCAGGCCGGCGCGCGGGGTAGGGTCAGGAATGGCCAGTTCATCGACCCGCAAAGCGTCATCCAAGCCTTCAAGGCTGGCCGTCATCGGACTGGTGCTGGTGCTGCTGTCGCCGTTGACGGTGTTGGTGGCGATCGCGGGGCTGAAGGCGGGGGTCTTCGATATCAACTTGGCCTATGACACGATCACCATGCAGGCGGGTCTGTATCTGGCAGGGCTGGGTGTGCTCGGCGCGATTCTGGCGCTAGTCGGCGCGGTCCGGGCGTTCCGCACCTCTTGGCTGATCGCGGTTGCCGCCATTGTTCTCTCGGCTGCGACGGTCGTGCTTTTCGTGCGTGAAGGTTCTGCTGTGAGCGGCGATCAGCAATACGGCGCTGGCGGCGTCTCGACTGACAGCGACGATCCAATAGGCTTTTCTGCTCGCATCATGGCTGAGCGCCAAGCCGACGTCGCCGATCCCTCGGCCAACGATTTTGGGCCCAACGGTTGCCAGATCGCCTATCTCCCCACCCAAACGGCCCCCGGCGTGGCCGGCTATGCCCTGCAAGAGGCCGGTTTCGAGATTCGCGATATCGGCATCAACCGCGCCAATGGCGTCCATACCAGCTTCTGGTTCGACCGGACCTATGACGCCGCCATCCGCATCCGCCCCGGCCGCACCGACGTGCGGGTAGCGCCTCGCGACGGCGCTCGCGATCATGGCACCTCCTGCCGTCTGGCCCAGAAAATCCTGACGGCGCTTCAGCCCAGCCGGTAGAGCGCGTCCAGCGTCGGACCCGGCTCGGCGACGACCCGGCCCTCCCGAACCAGCTTGCCCAGATGCGCCAGCACCGACAGGCTGGCGGCGGGCCACAGTCGCTTGTCCACGGCGGCGTAGAGGACCGGCACCATGTCCGCGATCGTCGTGTCGCCCGCCTCGATCCGCGCCAGCACCCCCGCCTCTCTCGCCAGCCGGTGGTCCTTGTAGGCTTGCAGGAAGGGCGCGGGCTCGGTGATCGGCGCGCCGTGGGTCGGCCAAAGGGTCAAAAACCCCCGCGCGATCACCGCGTCCAGACTGGCCATATAGTCGGCCATGTCGCCGTCCGGCGGCGCGATCACCGTCGTGGACCAGCCCATGACATGGTCGCCGCAGAACAGGGCGTTCTCCTCCTCCAGCACGAAGGCCATGTGGTTCGACGCGTGACCGGGCGTGGCCATCGCCTCGATCGTCCAGCCGTCGCCGACGATACGCTCGCCGCCCTCCAGAATGACGTCCGGCCGGAACGCCTCGTCCTCAGCCTCGTCGAGATGTCCTGAGGCATGGGTAACGAGCAACGGCGGCCGGGCGGCGAGGATCGGCGCACCTGTGCGCTCAGCGAGGGGGCGGGCGAGGGGAGAGTGATCGCTGTGGGTGTGGGTCACGAGGATCTGGCTGACCCGACGATCTCCGACAGCACTCAGGATCGCATCCAGATGTGCGGGATCGAACGGTCCCGGGTCGATCACGGCGACGCCGGCCCCTGCTTCGTCGCGCCCGACGATATAGGTGCCTGTACCGGTATAGGTGAACGGGCCGGGGTTGTTCGCCACGACCCGCTGGATCAGCGCCGACACCGGATAGCGGCGGCCGTAATCGACGTCGTGGTCGCGCACGAAGGGGATCATCCGAGGGACCCGCGCGACTGGTCCGGGCCTTGCCTTAACGAGAGGTAGATCCCCTCCGGAGCGTCCGTCGTGGCCAAAACTCTTGCCCTTGGTGTTTCAAATCGGCTCCAGCCTATCGCGGCGGCGCTACTGTGTCTCATGGCGGCGCAACTCATCACCGCCTCGTGCACGCCCGAGCCCGTCCCCTATGCGGCGCGCGCCTATCTGATCCGCTAAAGCGGCAGGCTCGACAGATCGTAGCCGGCGCCGGCCGCAGCAGCGACGATCTCGTCACGCGACTGACCCCTTTGGCTCGCGGCGAGCGCCCAGGCGACCGTCGATCGCATCCCCGACTTGCAGTGGATCAGGACCGGCGTCCCTTCGGACAGGGCCGCCCCGATCGCCGCGACGGCATCCGGTCCCGGCATTCCGCGCACCGGAGCATGAACGTAGTCGAGGCCGAGCGCCCGCGCCGCATCCGCCATGGTGGCGGCGTCGGGCTGGCCGTATTCCTCGCCGTCCGGGCGGTTGGAGATGATTCGGACCACACCCAGGTCGCGCGCGGTCTGCAGATCCGCCAGGTCGATCTGGCCCGCCACCAGGACACCGGGGGCGAGCGTTCGCAGAACCGCCACTATTGCCGCCTGACGCGCACGGCGCGGCTGCGGCCCGCGGTCAGCAGATAGCTGCCCATGGCGGCGTGGCGCACGCGCACTGGTTCGCCGGCCTGGTTGCGGAAGGACACCCGTTCGGTGTCGATCTGACGCCAGACGCTGCCGTCGGCCAGGGTGAACACCCAGCGGCCCTCGCCGGACATGCCCGCGCGGGTCAGGGTCGTCTCGATCTCGCCGATCGGCTCGGCACGCTCGCCCTGCTCAAACAGGGTGATGGTGGGCAGCTGGAAACCGAACATCTGGCGCCGCGCCGCGGTGACCTGGGCCCGGTCCACGACGACGACCTCGCCCTGGCGTTCGGCCGAATCGAGCGCCTCGGTCGCCCGGTCGTAGCAGGCCAGCCGTGCCACACTGTCGCTCAGCCCCCGGCAGGACACCAGCTGGTTGAGGATTTCCGGCCGGGGCAGCGATGTCTGGGCGGCGGCCGGGACGGCCATCGCGGCAGCGGCCACCGCGACCAGCGCGACAGCGCCCAGCGCCTTAATCTGCATCTGAAAATCCAAGGTTCTCGCCGCTCCTGAGGTTCCGCTGCATCCTGCCACAGACCGCAACGTCACCGCCAGCCGACCTTCGCGGCAAACGTGGCTCGAATACGACAGTCTCAAGGCGACTTGGTTACACGTGTGTAATTGCTGTGGCGCAGCATGGGCGAAGGCGCCTAACGTACGGCAGCCGGCGGGCAAAGTTGCGTTCACCCGCCACGCGATAAAAACAAATCAAGGTCAGGCGGTCCGCGCGAACCCCGCGATTTGGACCCAATCAGGAGAACGATCCTTGCGAACCCCACAAACTCGTCAACGACTTCTTGCCACCACGATCATCACGGGCGCCGCCCTGCTCGCCTTCGCCGCTCCGGCGATGGCCCAGGACGAACCCGAGTCGGAACTGGAAGAAATCGTCGTCACCGGCTCGCGCATCCCGCAAGCCAACCTGGTCACGACCAGCCCGGTCACCCAGGTCACCGGCGAAGACATCGACGTTCAGGGCGTGACGCGGGTCGAAGACCTCGTCACCCAGCTGCCGCAGGCCTTCGCCTCGCAGAATTCGACCGTCTCCAACGGTGCCTCCGGCACCGCCACTGTTTCGCTGCGCAACCTCGGTTCGTCGCGCACCCTGGTGCTGATCGACGGTCGCCGCATGGGCTACGGCTCGCCGCTCGACGACGCGGCCGACCTGAACCAGATCCCCGGCCAGCTGGTCGAACGGGTTGAAGTCCTGACCGGCGGCGCCTCGGCCGTCTACGGTTCGGACGCCGTCGCCGGCGTCGTGAACTTCATCATGAAGAAGGAGTTCGAGGGCGTTCAGATCGACGCCTCGTACGGCTTCTATCAGCACAGCAACGACTATGATGACGTCGGCAACGTCCGCGCCGAAATCACCCGTCGTGCCGCCACCAACCCAGCCAACTTCGCCCTGCCCGCCGACGATGTCTCGGACGGCGAAAGCCGCGAAGTCACCCTGACGATGGGCGTCTCCTCGCCGGACGGCAAGGGCAACCTGCTGGCCTATGCCGGTTACCGGAACAACAATCCGGTCCTGCAGCGCGACCGCGACTACTCGGCCTGTACGATCGGTGCCCCTGCGGCCGCCGGCGGCCTGTCGACCTACTCCTGCGGCGGTTCGGGCACCTCGTTCCCGGGCCAGTTCACTGATTTCGTGAACTACGCCTTCACCCTCG
The DNA here is from genome assembly GCF_027912515.1 of Brevundimonas sp. NIBR10. NCBI lineage: Bacteria > Pseudomonadati > Pseudomonadota > Alphaproteobacteria > Caulobacterales > Caulobacteraceae > Brevundimonas > Brevundimonas sp. NIBR10. Next base: position 3,464,347 of record NZ_CP115464.1, on the reverse strand, counting down.
GCGCGAGCGGCAGAACCTTCGTGCCCTATTCGGCCGCGAACAACGCCTACAACTTTGGCCCGATCAACTACTACCAGCGTCCTGACGAGCGTTACACGCTCGGTGCCTTTGGTCGTTACGAGATCAACGAGCACGCCGAAGCCTTCGCACAGCTTATGTTCTCCGACTATTCGTCGGTGGCCCAGATCGCGCCCTCGGGTTCTTTCTTCAACGCCTCGACCATCAACTGCGACAACCCGCTCCTGTCGGCCACCCAGCGCACCCAGATCGGTTGTACGCCTGCCCTGCAAGCGTCGGGCGGCACGGTTCCGTTCTACATCGGCCGTCGTAACGTCGAAGGCGGTGGTCGCCAGGACTCGCTGACCTACACCTCCTACCGTGCGGTCGTCGGTCTGCGTGGCCTGATCACCGAGGGCTGGAACTATGACGTTGCCGCCCAGTTCTCGCGCGTTCGCCTGGCCCGCACCTATCTGAACGACTTCTCGGTCTCTCGTCTGACCCGTGCGACGGACGTCGTTTCCGTCGGTGGCGTCCCGACCTGCCGGTCTGTCGTCAACGGTACGGATCCGACCTGCGTTCCCTACGACGTCTTCACGCGGGGCGGCGTCACGCAAGCGGCGCTCGACTACCTGCAAATCCCGCTGATCCAGACGGGTGAAACCACCCAGCAGGTCGTCACGGCCGCCGTCACCGGCGACTTGGGCGTCTACGGCTGGCAGTCGCCCTGGGCCGCCTCGGGCATCAAGGTTGCCTTCGGTGCCGAGTATCGCCGCGACGCCCTGGGTTCCACCACGGACGCCGCCTTCGCTTCGGGCGACGGTGCCGGTCAGGGTGGACCGACGATCGGCATCACCGGTGACGTCGATGTCGCCGACGTGTTCGCCGAAGTGCAGATCCCGCTCGCCGACGATCAGCCCTTCGCCTATTCGGCCTCGATCGACGGTGCCTTCCGTCACTCCGAGTACGAGAACCTGTCGACCGACACCTACAAGGTGGGCGCTGACTGGGCTCCGATCCCCGACCTGCGCTTCCGCGCCAGCTACTCGCGCGCCGTTCGCGCTCCGAACGTGATCGAACTGTTCGCGGCTCAGGGCCTTGGCCTGTTCGACATCGACGAGGATCCCTGCGGCCCGGCTCGCACCGCCACTCTGGCACAGTGCGTCGCCACCGGCGTTCCGACGGCCCTCTACGGCAACGTCGCTCTGGACAGCCCCGCCGGTCAGTACAACCAGCTCACGGGCGGTAACCCGAACGTCGCACCGGAAGAATCCGACACCTACACGGCCGGTATCGTGTGGACCCCGGGCTTCCTGTCGGGCTTCAACCTGTCGGTCGACTACTTTGACATTACGGTCGACGGCCTGATCTCGACGGTCGGTGCCGGCAACACGCTGGACCTCTGCTACCGCGACGGTGACGCTGCGGCCTGCTCGCGGATCAACCGTAACGCTGCCAACGGCTCGCTCTGGGTCGGTTCGGGCTTCGTCCAGAACCTGAACATCAACATCGGTGGTCTCCAGACCTCGGGTGTGGACGTCAACGCCAACTACGGCTTCGACCTCGACGCCCTGGGCCTGACCAACAAGGGCACCATCGGCCTCGCCTTCGTCGGTACCTGGCTGAACACCCTCGAGTCCGACTCGGGCACCAACACCGCCAGCTCGGTCTATGACTGCGTCGGCTACTACGGCTCGGCCCAGTGCGGCGTCCCGAACCCCGAGTGGCGTCACCGCGCCCGCCTGACCTGGCAGTCGCCGTGGTCGGTCGATGTCTCGGCGACGTGGCGCTACTACTCCGAGGTCGACTTCGGCTCGACCCTGACGGGTCCGGTCGCCGGTCGTCTGGACTCCACCCTGGAAGCCCAGCAGTACCTCGACCTCTCGGCCAACTGGCAGGTGACGGACACCGTCTCGGCCCGCGTCGGCGTCAACAACGTGCTGGACAACGATCCGCCGCTGTCGATCTCGGCCGGCACCGGCGGCAACGGCAACACCTATCCGCAGCTCTATGATGCGCTGGGTCGTTACGTCTTCTTCGGCGTGACCGCGAACTTCTAGGACCGACGGCCCTTCGGGGCTGGCGATCACGGAAACGGAATGGGCGGCGGATCTTCGGGTCCGCCGCCTTTTTCATGGGCGGCGGCGGGTCTGGACCCCGCCATGGAAAAACCATCGGCCCACGGCAAGCGTCGCCGAAGTCCAGATTTCACGTGCCCCAGGATAGTTCGCCCATGCTGATCGCCGCCTTCGCCGCCGCTCTTCTGTCCCAGACGCCCGCCGCGGCGGGTCAGGACGGCCCGATCTCGACGGCGAGCGGCGCGACGGAGACGGCGGCCCAGGTCCGGCTTCGCGAGGCCCTGGCCTATTCCAATCCTTTGCCGCGCGGCGCGCCGACGCAGGACTATCCGCTGGTCGCCTGGTGCGACGCCCTGGTCAGCGGCCATGTGCGGCTGGGCGAGACCCTGACCGACCGCAACGCCGAGGATCTGGAGATCATGCGTCTGGGTCGGCTGGAGGCCTCGGACTTCCGCTCTGCCCTCGCGGCGGCCGGACCACGCCAGACCGCAGCGACGCGCACGGCCGCGGCCCAGGCGGCGGCGGCGGCCACCGCGCGCTGGACCCCCTTGATCGCACAGCCTGACGAGGCCGCGCGCAGCCAGTCCTTCGGCCTGTTCTTCGGCCTGCCGGGGCGTTGCGAGCACGCGGCCCGGCGCATCCGCGCCAACATCACGACCCCGCCGGCAACCCTGGACGAGGTCGGCCTGCGCTCCGAAGGCGTCGATCCGGTCCAGTAGGCCGGACTGTCGCGTTCAGCCTGCGGGCGACCTGGACAGGTCGATCCGCCAGCCCAGCAATGCGCCATAGGCGTCATGCTCGAGCGCGCGCGCCGTGACGCTCAGGCCGACACCCTCGGCCCGGGCCAGAAATCGCTCCAGCCCGTCGACATCCAGGGCCGCGCGGGTCTGGCACAGCTGGCGATGGCGCCGGGCGGCGTTGCCGAACTCGAAGTCATCAAGCCGGGCCAGGCCGCTGGACGGCTCATAGGCCGCGATGCGGTCCGCCAGGTCGCCCAGGTAGCTGACCATATAGGTGACGGTATCGAACGCCGGACCCGTGCCGATCTGGCTTCGGCATTTCGTGACGGCCTGGGCGAAGGCGGCGTGGGACGCGGCGCGTGCGGTCGCGTCGGCTTTTCCCTGCGCGGCAAAGGCGCGGCGGCCCAACCGGACGGCGGTGCCGGTGCCCAGCACCGCGTCATAGGCCTTCATCTGGGCCCGGGCCTGTTGCGTGATGACGCTGTCGGCATGATGCACCAGCAACCGCGCCCGTCCGCCGGGCTTCAGGACGCGCGACAGTTCCGCCAGCGCAGGACGGTGATCGGCGTATTCGATGCCGAACTGTGACGAGATTCCGTCGAACGTGTCGGCCTCGAACGGCAGGGCCTCGACGGCCACACCGCCGATGAAGGTCGGGCCAGCCTCACCCGCAGGCGTCGCGGGGATGTCCGCATAGTCCACGCCGGTCACGTCGAACGGACCCGCGGCCTGGGCATAGCGCGCGACTTCACCCGACCCCGTGGCCAGGTCAAGAAGGCGGGCCCCCGCCGGGAAGGTCCCGAAAAACCCGGTCCACAGAGCGGAGGTGTCGAGCGCACGCGGCCCCGTCGGGGTGTCGATCGACATAACCTCGGCCCGGCCCCGCGACCAGTAGGCGGTCCAGTGCCAGCCGGGGCGTTTCACGGGTTGGGGCGGTGCCATGGTCCCGGCCTATAGACCGCCGCCCGCCGTGCGCGCCAGCGGTTCGCCGATCACGCCGCCGCCACGCGCGCCGCTGCTCCCGGTTCATAGTTCAGGATCGGCGACAGCCAGCGTTCGGCGGTGGCGACGTCCCAGCCCTTGCGCCGTGCATAGTCCTCGACCTGGTCGAGATCGATCTTGCCGACACCGAAATAGTGGCTGTCCGGATGGCCGAAATACAGACCGGACACCGAGGCCGGCGGGCTCATCGCGAACGACTCGGTCAGGGCCATCCCGGCGTTAGTCTCGGCCTGCAACAGCCTGAACAGGGTCGCCTTTTCGGTGTGATCGGGCTGGGCCGGATAGCCGGGGGCAGGGCGGATGCCCTGGTATTTCTCCTCGATCAGGTCCTGCGTCGTGGTGACTTCGTCGGGGGCGTAGCCCCACAGTTCTGTCCGCACCTTCTTGTGCAGGGCCTCGGCGAAGGCTTCGGCCAGACGGTCGGCCAGGGCGGAGGACATGATGGCGGAATAGTCGTCGCCGGCGTCCTTGAACCGCCTGGACACCTCCAGTTCGCCATGGCCCGTGGTGACGGCGAAGGCTCCGATCCAGTCGGACCCTTCCGGGGCGATGAAGTCCGACAGGGCCGAGTTGGGCTTGCCGTTCGACTTGGCGATCTGCTGGCGCAGGGTGTGGAAGCGGGCGATCTCCTGCGTCCGCGCCTCGTCACCGAACACGACGATGTCGTCCTGATCGGCATTGGCGGGCCAGAAGCCGACGACGCCCTTCGCCGTGAACCACTTCTCGTCGATGATCTGTTTCAGCATCGCCTGGGCGTCCTTGAACAGGTCGCGCGCAGCCTCGCCGACGACCTCGTCATCGAGGATCAGCGGATAGCGGCCGATCAGCTCCCACGACGCGAAGAAGGGCGTCCAGTCGATGTGATCCGCCAGGTCGGCCAGATCCCAGCTGTCGAATGCCTTGACCCCGATGAAGGACGGAGCGGTCGGACGCGGTGCGGTCCAGTCGATCTTGAACCGGTTGTCCCGTGCCTTGGCGATGCTGGTCCGCGCCTTGACCTCCAGCCCCCGCGCATACTGCTCGCGGATGCGGATGTACTCGTCGCGCGTGATGGCCTCGTTCTTCGCCCGCTCGGTCTTGGACAAGAGGCCAGAGACCACGCCCACGGCCCGCGACGCATCGACGACATAGGTGGTCGATCCGCGATGGTATCCGGGCTCGATCTTGACCGCCGTATGGGTTCGACTGGTGGTCGCCCCGCCGATCAGCAGGGGGATGTCGAAGCCGCGCCGCTCCATCTCGCGGGCCACGAAGACCATCTCGTCCAGGCTCGGCGTGATCAGGCCGGACAGGCCGACGATGTCCACCTTGTGCTCGATCGCGGCATCCAGGATCCGGTCGGCGGGCACCATGACGCCCAGGTCGATGACCTCGTAGTTGTTACATTGCAGGACCACGCCGACGATGTTCTTGCCGATGTCGTGGACGTCGCCCTTGACCGTGGCCATCAGGATGCGGCCCGCCTGTTCGCGCGGCTTGCCGGCCTTTTCGGCCTCCATGAAGGGTTCAAGCCAGGCGACGGCCTGTTTCATCACGCGGGCGGACTTCACCACCTGCGGAAGGAACATCTTGCCCGAGCCGAACAGGTCGCCGACCACATTCATCCCGTCCATCAACGGGCCTTCGATGACGTGCAGCGGCCGCTCGAACGACAGGCGGGCCTCTTCGGTATCGGCGTCGATGAACTCGGTGATGCCGTTGACCAGGGCGTGCTCGATCCGCTTGCCGACCGGGGCCTCGCGCCACTTCAGATCGACGACCCGCGCGACGCCCTTGTCTCCCTTGTAGTTGGGGGCGATGTCTACCAGCCGCTCGGTGTTGGACACATTGGTCCGCTGGGGCCGGTTCAGGATCACGTCCTCGACGGCTTCCCTCAGCGTCGGGTCGATGTCGTCATAGACGGGCAGGTCGCCGGCGTTGACGATACCCATGTCCATCCCTGCCTGGATGGCGTGATACAGGAAGACGCTGTGGATCGCCCGGCGCACCGGCTCGTTGCCCCGGAACGAAAACGAGACGTTCGACACCCCGCCCGATACGCGGGCATAGGGCAGGGTGCGCTTGATCTCGCGGGTGCCCTCGATGAAGTCGACGGCATAGTTGTCGTGCTCCTCGATCCCCGTCGCCACGGCGAAGATATTGGGATCGAAGATGATGTCCTCGGGCGGGAATCCGACCTCGTCGACCAGGATGCGATAGGCGCGGGTGCAGATCTCGATCTTGCGGGCGGCGGTGTCGGCCTGACCTACCTCGTCGAAGGCCATGACCACGACGGCGGCCCCGTAGCGCAGGCATTTGACTGCCTGGGCCCGGAAGGCGTCCTCGCCCTCCTTCATCGAGATCGAGTTGACGATCGGCTTGCCCTGGACGCATTTCAGGCCCGCCTCGATCACCTCCCATTTGGACGAGTCGATCATCACCGGCACGCGGGCGATGTCGGGCTCGGCCGCGATCAGGTTGAGGAAGGTCACCATGGCCTGCTTCGAATCCAGCAGGCCCTCGTCCATGTTGATGTCGATGATCTGGGCACCGGCCTCGACCTGTTGTCGGGCCACGGTCAGGGCGGCGGTGTAGTCGCCCTCGATGATCAGCTTCTTGAATCTGGCCGAGCCGGTGACGTTGGTGCGTTCACCGACGTTGATGAAGGTGGGTCTCATACGCTTGTTCTTTCGCTGCCCGTTCCCGCGAACGGGCAGACGGACTTTCGTATCTAGTGGGCGTGGGCCGGCAGGCGGGCGGCGGTGACCTCGATCTCGACCAGGAAGCCCGGCCCGGCCAGGCCTGCGACCTGGACCGTGGAGCGCGAGGGGCGGTTCGGCTGTTCGGCCGTGCCGAAATACTTGCCGTAGGCCCGCATCATGCCCGCGAAATCCATGCGCTCGGAGCCTGGCGCCGCCGTCAGATAGACGGTCATCGACACCACATCGCCCATGGTCAGGTTCCGCGTGGCCAGCAGCCGCTCGATCTTGGCGAAGGTCGAGGCCGACTGGGCTTCGGTGTCACCATAGGCCTCGACCGAACCGGCGGGTGCCGTGGTGTCGGTAACGTCAGGCAACTGGCCAGACAGGAAGATCAGCTCCGACCCGGCCGGGACCGTCACCGTCGAGGCGATGAAGGCCGTCGGCGAGCCATAGGTGCGCTCGATCGCGGGGTGGTCATGGCTCTGGGCCAGGGCGGGGGCGGCGCAGAAGAACAGTGCGGCGGTCAGGGCAGGTACAACAATCTTCATGGTGCGGTCTCCGGTTCAGGCGGCTGCGGATTGGCGACGGGCGGCGATGGCGTTGACGGCGCGCCAGGCGCTGACGAAGGCACCCTGCTGCCAGGCACCGACGTGGCTCAGGTGTTCGCCGGCGAACAGATAGGGCCCGTCCGGCTCGTTCATCAACGTATAGCCCGTCGGGTCTTGCCGAGCCACTGGTCCTTCGATGCCCAGGCTGTAGGGGATGCTGCGCCAGTGGACGGTGACGCCGTCGGTCAGGGAGCCGCTCTGGCCCGGATGCAGCCGTTCGACGGTCTCGCGCGCATAGGCGTGGCCCTCGGCCAGGGGCAGGGACCCCAGACGCGTCGCGGGGCCTGCGAAACTGTAGCCCGCGACCAGGATACCCTTCGCGTGCAGGAATTTGCCGGACGGATACCAGGTCATCAGGGTGTCGCGGTCGGTGAACGACAGGCCGCCATAGATGTGGTCGTTGGTCTCCCAGAACCGGGGTGCCTGGAACGCGATCTTGACCGAGTCGGCATAGCGGGCGTTCTTGACCACCGCCTTCCGGTCGGCCGAGAAGTCGTTGTCGATCCCGGCCAGGACCGAGAAGGGAATGGTACAGATGCAGTGGTCGGCGGTGATCGCGTGGCTTGCGCCGGCCGCATCCTTCCAGGTCGCCTCGACGCCCGTGCCCTTGCGCTTCAGGCCGGTGATCTGGGCGTTCAGGGTTATCGCCGCGCCCAGCTTGTCGGCGAACGCCATGGGAATGCGGTCCATGCCCCCGACCGGCTGGAGCATGGTCGCCTGCATGTCGATGATGTCGTGGAAGGCGGGCGCGCCCCAGGCCATCGGGTGCAGCAGCGAGGCCAGCACCATGGCGTCGCGCGGCTTGCCCTCGATATCGCCCGCGGCTGGCTCGATGGCGAAGCCGGCGCTCTCGCTATGGCGGAACATCAAATCGGGGTCCAGCTCGCCCCAGCCGATCAGGTTCTCGACCAGCAGGGCCTTGTCCTCGGCGCTCAGGGCCACGTCGACGCCGCCGTTCCGCACGCCCTTGGCCAGCAGGGAGGCGACGTTGCCGCGGATATTGTGGATCGCCTGACGCATCTGCAAAGGCTTGCCGCCGTTCAACCCCTCGGCCTGGATCAGGGCCCCGTGCGAGTGGTTGACCAGCACCTCCATCTCGACGCCCAGTTCCTTGCAGTAGCCGATGGTGGCCTGATGGTGGCTGGGGATGCGGGCGGGGCCGGCGTTGAAATACTGGCCCTCGTCGAAGGTGCAGACCTGTTCCGGCTTGTCGGTGTGGGCGATCTTGGAGCCGCGACGGACGGTCCAGTTGCGCCCCCCGACCCGATCGCGCGCCTCGAGCACCGTGACGGCATATCCGGCCTTCTTCAGCTCATAGGCCGCGCTGAGCCCGGCCACACCGGCACCCAGGATGACCACGCTCGCGCCGTCGCCGGAGCCCGCCGCGAGGGTCGGCGTCTGGGCATGGGCGACGCCGTCGTCCACCAGCCCCATGGCCCGCATGGCCATATACATCCCGCCGGTCCCGGCCACCGCCGCCACCCGCGTCAGAAACGCCCGCCTCGTGCCGATCATGACTCATATCCCCCTGGCTCATTTCGCAGATGCGAGAAGAGCAACACGGTTCGACGAGCGTGACTAGGGCAGGAGGCGCCGCGAATGCGCCCGAGCCCGGATGATCTGGCCAGTGTGGATATCACGCCACCAGCTCGAACGGTTCCAGCCCCGACAGACGCATCGCGACCGGACGTTCGGGAATCTCCCGCGTCGGCAGTTTCGACACCACCTGTGCGGTATGGGCGATGTGGTCCGGCGTCGTACCGCAGCAGCCGCCCACGATGTTGACCAGACCTGACGCCGCCCATTCCTCGATGAAGTGGGCCGTCTCGTGCGGTTCCTCGTCGTATTGGCCCATGGCGTTGGGCAGGCCGGCGTTGGGATAGGCAGCGACCAGGGTGTCGGCGACGCGGCTCAGTTCGGCGATGAACGGTCGCATCAGATCGGCACCGAGCGCGCAGTTGAAACCGACCGCGAACGGCTTGGCGTGGCGCACGCTGTTCCAGAACGCCTCGGCGGTCTGGCCCGACAGGGTCCGGCCTGAGCGGTCGGTGATGGTCCCACTGATCCAGATCGGCAGGGGCTCCATCCCCTCGTCTTCCAGGTCCTTGATGGCCTTGATGCAGGCCTTGCAGTTCAGCGTGTCGGTGATGGTCTCGATCAGATACAGATCGACCCCACCCTCGTTCAGCGCCTTCACCTGATGGCGATAGGCGTCATAGACCTGGTCGAAGGTCACCAGCCGCGCGCCGGGATCGTTCACGTCGGACGACATCGACAGCATCTTGTTCAGCGGCCCGATCGAACCGGCGGCGAAGCGCGGCTTGTGCGGCTCCTTTTCCGTCCAGCGGTCGGCGGCGGCGCGGGCCAGTCTGGCCCCCTCCAGATTGATGTCCCAGACCGCGTCGGCCTCCAGCTTGTAGTCGTCCTGGGCGATGACGGTGGCGCTGAAGGTGTTGGTCTCGGAGATGTCGGCCCCCGCCCCGAAATACTGGTCATGGAGGTCCGAGATGACGTCCGGCCGGGTCAGGCACAGGATGTCGTTGTTGCCCTTCATCTGGTCGCGCTCGTTGTAGCCATTGGCCTCGACGAAACGGTCGCCTCTGAAATCGACTTCTTCCAGCCCGCGACGCTGGATCATCACGCCCCAGGATCCGTCAAGGACCAGGATGCGTTCCCTGGCGGCCTTGTGCAGGGCGGCGACGCGTTCGGGGCGGGTGAGGGGAGACGTCATGTCAGGCAGCGGCCTTCTGTTCGCGAACGCCCAGCACGCGGCAGATCGCATAGACCAGGTCGGCGCGGTTCAGGGTGTAGAAGTGGAAGTCGGAGAAACCCTCTTCCTGCAGCCGGGCGCAGGTTTCGGCGGCGACCGAGGCGGCCAGCAGCTTGCGGGTTTCGGGGTCGTCGTCCAGGCCGTCGAAATGCGATGCCAGCCAGCCCGGGACCGAGGCGCCGCAGGATGCGCTCATCCGCTGCAAGGCCCCGAAGTTCGACACCGGCATGATGCCGGGCAGCAGGGGAATGGTCACGCCCGCCGCGCGGATGCGGTCACGGAAGCGCAGGAAGGCGTCGATGTCGAAGAAGAACTGGCTGATCAGCCGCGTCGCTCCGGCGTCGACCTTGGCCTTCAGCACATCGATGTCGTGCTCGATCGACGGGCTTTCGGGGTGTTTCTCGGGATAGGCGCCGACGCTGGTCTGGAAGCCGCCGACGCGCTGGATGGCTAGGGCCAGTTCGGTGGCGTTGGCGTATCCGTCCGCGCGCGGCTGATAGACGCCGCCGATGCCGTCGGTTCCGGGCGGATCGCCGCGCAGGGCCACGATGTGATCGACACCGATCGCCTTATAGCTTTCGATCACCTCATCGACCTCGGCTCTGGAGGCGTCGACGCAGGTCAGGTGGGCGGCGGGTTTCAGCGTGGTTTCCGTCAGCATCCGCTGCACCGTGCGGTGCGTCCGCTCGCGGGTCGAGCCGCCGGCACCATAGGTCACCGACACGAAGGCGGGGTTCAGCGGCTCCAGCCGACGCACGGCTTGCCACAGGGTCTCCTCGGCCTTGTCGGTCTTGGGCGGAAAGAATTCGAACGAGACCCGCACCGGATTGGCGTTGTCCCCGGCGCGCGCGACCGGGCCCAGCGGCGACAGCAGCAGGGCGCGGGCGGCGGCCAGATTGGAGGGGTTGGCCCCCTCGGATTTCACGGCGGCGAGGGCCATCAGGCGGCGCTCCTGGTCAGGGCGGAAAGGGCAGGGCGAACGGCGCCCCAGATGGTGACGGTCAGGCCGTCCGTGTCGGGCGGCAGGGCGACCGGCGCCTCAGTGGTCAGGCCCGCGTCCGCCAGCCAGCCGTCGATCTCCTCGGCGGCAAAGCCGAGGCGGCGGTGCTGGTGCTCGGCGCGCAGGTGTTCCAACTCGTGCTGGGCGAAGTCGACGATCAGGATCCGGCCGCCGGGCGACACCAGTCGCGCTGCTTCGGTGACCGCCGCATGCGGATCGGCCAGATAGTGCAGGACCTGATGCACCAGCACGAGGTCGGCACTGCCCGCCGGCAGCCGGGTCGAGAAGATGTCGCCGTGCCTCAGTTCGACATTGGTCAGCCCGGCCTCGGCGACATTGGTGCGGGCGATGTTGAGCATGTTGTGGCTGAGATCCAGCCCCGTCAGCCGCCGCGCCCGGGCCCCCAGCAGGGTCAGCATCCGGCCCGATCCGGTACCCAGGTCGACGATCCGCTCGAACGGCCCATCGCCCGCGGCGTCGCGGATCGCGGCCTCGACGGCGGTCTCGGCGACATAGAGGGAGCGGATGCGGTCCCACTGCGGCGCGACGCGCTCGAAATAGGCGGCGGCGGCGGCCTGGCGCTCGTTGCGGACCTGATCCAGGCGCAGAAGGTCGTCCTCGCCCGCCGTGTCGGCCAGCAGGTCCAGGATGGTCTCGATCAGGCGTCGCGTCACCGGCTCGGACGACAGGCGATAGAAGACCCGGGCCCCGTCGGGAAACCGCTCGATCAGCCGGGCGTCGCTCATGACCTTGAGGTGGCGCGACACGCGAGGCTGGCTCTGCTCCAGCACGCTGGACAGTTCCATCACCGACAGTTCCTCGCTGGCCAGCAGGGCGAGGATGCGCAGGCGGGTCGGCTCGCCGGCCGCGCGCAGGGCTTCCACTGTCTGTTCCGCCGTCAGGGACATACAGACATATAAGGATATCCTTATATGTTTTGGCAAGGAAAAACGCCTGGGCCGATCGGTTCATCGCTTTCGCGCGCGGCGGCCCCCCTCGCCTGCGAAGGAATGCCGCGCTAGGATCGTTGAAGGGGCTGGTTTCAGGAGACCGCAATGTTCAAGACCATCTTCGCCGTCGCGGCCGTGAGCGCCGCCGTCCTGCCGTCGCTGGCGCTCGCCCAGGCCGGCGGGGCCATGACCCTGGCCGCCATGACCGCCAAGGCCGACGAGACCTTCGACGCCGCCGACTTCGACCAGAGCGGGGTGCTCAGCGCCTCCGAACTGGCCCGCGCGGCCCAGGACCTGGGCGCGGCCGGTCAGGGCCTGTCCCGCGCCGACGCCAACCGCGACGGCCGCGTCACCCGCACCGAATACCATGCAAGCTACGCCGCAATGTTCGCCCGGCTGGACCTCGACGGCGACGGCTCGATCAGCCCGGCCGAGCGGGCCCAGTTCCGGGGCTTCGACCTGGGGCGCGGCCTTCTGGGCGGCGGCACGGCCATGCCCACCCCCGACGGCGGCCGCTAAACCCCCGTCAGGCCACGGGCGTCACCGGCGGTTCGCCTGCGAACACCGCCTGAAGGTTCTGCATCAGCAGCATCAGCATGCCCCGCACCGCCTCCTGGGTCGCCCCGCCCGTGTGGGGCGTCAGGACGGTGTTGGGCACCTCGGCCCAGCGCGCCGCGTCGACCGGCTCGGTCTCGAACACGTCCAGCGCCGCCTGACCCAGGGCGCCGGACCGCAAGGCCGCGATCAGGGCGTCCTCGTCCACCACCTGGCCGCGCGCCACATTGACCAGCAACCCCTGCGGCCCTAGCGCCGCGATCACCTCGGCCGAAATCAGCCCGACATTGGTCTCATCCGCCCGGCACGCGACCACCAGGATGTCGCTGTCGGCCGCCAGCGCGATCAGGCTGTCGGCGCGGGGCCACGGGCCGGCCTTCTCGCGCGGCCCCCACCAGCGCACGGTCATCCGCATCGCCTCGGCCCGCCGCGCCACCGCTTCGCCGATCAGACCCATGCCGACGATCCCGACCCGCTGCCCGCCCAGCGACGGCGTCATCAGCTTTGACTCCACCGTCCACAGCCCGGCCCTCAGCTCCCGGTCGCCGCGCACGATCTCGCGCCGCGCGGCGAGGATCAGGCCGATGGCGTGGTCGGCGACATCCTCGTGATTGACCCCCGGCGCATGGCTGACCGCCAACCCCCGCGCCCGACACCATTCGACGTCGATCCGGTCATAGCCCGAGGTGAAACAGGCGAGCAGCCGCAAGCCCGGCAACCGCTCGATCAACCCCTTGTCCAGCTCGAACTCGCCCGCCACGATCACCGCCTGGATCAGAGGCTCAGCCTGCGCCAGCGGCCCCTCCCAGAACCGATAGACGTCGTACGCGCTCTCCAGAAACGGCGTCAGCTGCCCCAGGTGACACTGCATGATCAGGACGGCGGGGCGTTGGGTCATGCGGTGATACTAGGTCCGCCGCCGCCGTCTGTGAACGCTGTCCGGATATCTACAGATACCAGTCTTGCCCGTGGAACCCGCGTGCGCCCTCCAGGTCCAGCAGGTAGCGGCCGGTGTGCGGCGACAGGTCGAAGGCCATGTCGGTGTCGAACAGGTCGATCTCGTCCACGCCCGGCAGGATCTGGGGCCCGGCATCCTTGACCGCCGGTTCCTCGCCGATCGCCCCGGTCGCCCACAGGATGTCGGAAGCGACCAGCGTCGTCCCGGCCAGGCCGATAACCATGTCGGTCGAACCGTTGCCACCGAGGTCCACGAACAAGAACGACCCGCCCTGCAGATAGGCGATGCCGAAGGTGTCCGACGCGCCGGTTCTTACCGCCCTCAGATCCAGGCGATCCTGGCCGGACACGAAGCCGAAGATGCCGTCCGTCGCCGCCGCCGTCGAATCCGAAGCCGCCACATAGACGAAGGTGTCCGCCCCCGCGTCGCCGAACATCGCGTCCGCCCCGCCGCCGCCGGTGATGGTGTCATTGCCCGCACCGCCTGCGATCGGATCAGCCAGGCCGGTCCCGATGAGGATGTCGGCGACCCCCGACCCGACCATGTAGATGCCGAACCCGCCAGAATAGATGAAGTCGGTGCCGTTGATCGCCTGTCCGGCCGCCGTGGTCAGGAAACTGCCGGCCGCCGTCTCGGCATAGACGAAGCTGGAGCCGTTGTCGGTCCTCAGGACCGAGATCGAGGTTGCGCCGATCAGTTGCAGGTCGATCCGGTCCTCGCCCGTCACGAAGTCGTACAGATTGTCGAAGCCGGTCGTCTGATTGGAATCGCCTCGCGACTCGTAGCGGAACACGTCACGCCCCGCCCCGCCCGCGATGGCGTCCGCGCCACCACCGCCGGTGATGGTGTCGGCCCCGTCATTGCCCAGCAGGGGATCGGGCCGCGACGAGCCGACGATGGTGTCGGCATCGGCCGAGCCGATGATGAAGGCGCCGATGGCTCCGTTGAAGATGAAGTCGTTCGAGTTCACCGCGCCGTTGACATAGGCTTGGAAGGCCCCGCCCGGCGTCTCAGCGAAGACCACCGACACGCCGCCGGCCAGCCGGCCCACGCTGACGCTCGTCGGATTCAGCGCCGTCAGATCGATCCGGTCCGTCCCGGTGACGAAGTCGGTGATCGTGTCCTGAACCGCCGCCGTGGAATCCGACGTCGCCAGATAGCGGAAGGTGTCGGACCCCGATCCACCGGTCATCGCATCGGCACCGGCAGCGCCAACTAGAATGTCGTCGCCTTCTCCACCAACCAGATTGTCGTTGCCACCCAAGCCGAAGAGTGAGTCGCCGCCGACGGAGCCCGTCAATGTGTCGCTGCCAGCAGTACCTGTGATGCTGGTCATCAGGCGCGCATTGAGATCCAACACACGCACGCCACCCGTAGTAGTCATGAGCAGAAGGCGACCATCGTCGACGACTTGCATCCGTCCGAACGCTGAGCCGTTGCCCTGAGTGTTGATGAGAACGCCAGGATCAAGCTCGCCAATTTTCGTCCAGTTAGTGGTGTCGTAGATTTCCACCCGATCCGTGTTTGTGTTCCAGGCGTAAAGTTGTCGTCCGTCTAGACTGAACTCAGCATCCGAGTATGTTCCGGAAGACTGTTGGGGGGTGAAATCTTTTACAACGACAAAATTGTTATTGTATATAACGAAGCTATTATAAGTGACTATACTGATCAGGCCACTATTTGTGACGCTTCCATTGTCATTATTGAAGCCAGAAAGGCCAATCGTATAAAGATCGCTGCTAGCGATGACCCTTCCCATGGTCGAGTCGTAAAGCGAAAAGGGGGCGTTGGAGCTGTTTGCCTCCAAGATCAGGACATACCGGCCGTCAGGAGAGGCGGTGAGGGTGCTTCCGCCCCTGACGGAGTTGACGAGGATCGCCGGAGCAGGAGCAGCGCCAGATACGGGAAAGGTGCGCAGCGGCGTCCAGCCAGACCCAAGGAACTGGGTGGTGAACAATGCGGTGCCGTTCGCGGCCACAACCACGTCGGTGACACCGCCTTCGTAGAAAGCTGTCGAATAAACGATGTCGGTCACCGCCGAAGTCTGCAGGTCAATCCGGTGCAGGACTCCCTGGGTCTGGCCGGCCGTCGTGATGGTCGCGCTGTCGCCGACGACGAGATACCGGCCGTCGGGGGAAAGGGCCAAGCTGGACAACGAACCCGGGAGGATGATCGGAGCCAAAAACCGGCCCGTGATGGCATCCCAGCGCGTGATCTGACTAGCGCCCAATGAGTAAACGATATTCGTGCGCTCATCGAAAACTGACGTTTCGCGAACCGCAATCGTCGTGGTCCGATCGACCATTCTCATACTCCGGTATCTGACGCGCTGGGGAGATATCGCAAGAAAGCGCTAGCATAACGTTTTCAATAGTCGACCAAACAGAATTGGCGCAACCTTGAGTGTTTCCCTAGCGCATAATCGGGGCGGCGTTGTAGCGTTAGCCCGCAGGACAAGGCAGCGACCATAGTCGTATGAGGGAATACGATCTGGCGGTGCGGTGGTCATCCTAGAGCAAGTCTCAGTCCCACCGCCCCTGATACGGCTTCCGGGGTGCCATATGCCCGGTCAGGCGGTCGATCTCGGGCTGGAGCGGGGCCAGGTCACCCTCCCGTTCCGACTGGGGCAGCCGTTCCCAGAAGGCGCGCAGGCGTCTGGCGTCCTCTCCGGGGGTGGCGGGGGCCCAGCGGGCCGAGGTGGTTCAGCACCACGGTGTCGGCCAGGAAGGCGAGGTTGCCGGGCGACAGGGTGTGGTCCTTGGGCACGACATCGATCAGGGCCTCTCGCGCCCGGTCGACGTCCTGATGCAGCAGCACATACTCCCGCGCGGCCTTGAGCAGGGCCGTCGCCTCCGACCCCCGCCCGGCCGTCAGCGCCTCTCGCGCGCGGCGCAGCACGGTGGTCATCAGATCTTCCTCCGAGGCCGGGCCGGGTGCGGCGGTCGGGGTGGAGGGCGCTCCGTGCGCGCCGGGCGCGGGTTGGCCGTTGTCGATGACGCCGCGCGCATCGGCCCAGTCTCGCTTGGTCCAGCCTTCCAGCCGGGCCTTCTTCCGCAGATTGGCCTCGCCCACGCCGAACCGTTCGCACGCCACCCGTGCGGACAGGCCGCCGACATAGGCGGCGCGGGCCAGGTCCCAGGTCTGGTCGCTGACCTTGCCATAGGTCTGGGTCGGTGGGCGGCGGCGGGCATCCATCTGCAGCTCCGGCGGTCAGGTCGTCACCGCCGTATCGCCCCCGGTCACGACAATATCGGTCGCACCCGCCGGGATGTGACGAAAGCTGCCGTTACTGCTCGAACGTCTGGAACCTGATCCGGTGGGACCGCTACAGATACCAGTCCTCGCCGACCCGGGGGCCACGCTCGGTGGCGGGGTTCAGGTCCAGCGTGAACGACGACAGATCGGACATCAGGCCTGTCGGAAACAGCCGCGCGCCTTCGCCCAAGGGCAGGGTCTGTGGGCCGGCTTCCTTGAGCACCGGTTCCTGCCCGATCGCGCCCGTGCTCCACAGGATGTCCGAGGCGACCAGCGTCGTCGCGGACAGGCCGATGACCATGTCGGTCGTGCCGTTGCCACCCAGATCGACGAACAGGAACGACCCGCCCGACAGATAGGCGATGCCGAAGGTGTCTGCCGCGCCGGTGCGCACGGCCCGAAGGTCCAGCTTGTCCGTCCCCGACACGAAGCCGAAGATGCCGTCGGTCATGGCCTGGGTGGAATCCGAGGCCGCCCGATAGACGAAGGTGTCCGCGCCCGCATCGCCGAACAGGGCATCGGCACCGCCGCCGCCGGTAATGATGTCGTCGCCCGCCCCGCCATAGATCGGATCGGCCTGGAAGGTGCCGGTCAGGACGTCGGCGACGCCGGATCCGACCATATAGACGCCGAAGCTGCCGCCGATCGGGCCGTCTCCATAGAGGAGGTCGCTCGCCTGTATGGCGCGCCCTGCGGCCGTGGTCAGGAATATGCCCTGGGGCGTCTCCGCGTAGAGGAAGCTGGACCCGTTATCGCTCCTCAGGATCGAGACCGACGTCGCTCCAAGGGCCGACATGTTGATCCAGTCCTCGCCCGACGTGAAGTCGTAGAGGTTGTCGAACCCCGTCGTCTGGTTGGAATCGCCTTGGGACACATAGCGGAACACGTCCTGCCCCGCGCCGCCTGCCAAGGCATCAGCTCCACCCCCACCGGTGATACTGTCAAACCCGCCGTTGCCGACGATGGGATCGGGCAGGGCTGTGCCCACAATGGTGTCATTGCCCTCCGAGCCGATCACATAGACCCCGAACCCGCCCGTGAAGGCGAGGTCGCCGCCGTTCAGATTGGCCCCCGCGACGAAGGTCTGAAACGCCCCGGCCGCGGTTTCGGCAAACACCACGGAGCCGCCGCCTGCCAGTCGTGCGATCGAGATCGACGTCGAGTTCAGCGCCGTCAGGTCGATCCGGTCCGTCCCTCCGACGAAGTCCGTGATGGTTTCCTGTGCCGCCGCCGTTGAGTCCGAGGCCGCGCGGTACCGGAAGGTGTCGGCACCCGCTCCGCCCGTCAGCGTGTCCGAACCACCGCCGCCCACGATCACATCGTTTCCGTTCGTGCCGGTCAGGAGGTCCGAACCGGCAGTGCCGTTGAACTGCTCCCCGGGGACGGAGATCGACGGGATGACGTCCCCGAGCAGAACGGCACCGAGAACCCGTACTGCGAAGGCACCAGTCGGCGTCTGTGCCGACACGAGGGTGTAGGCCCCGTCCGTCGAGATCGTGATGCTTGTCGGCAGCAGGGCCGTCAGGTCGATCTTGTCCAGACCGGTCTGGAAGTTCTGGATCACGTCCGGACCCGTCGAACCGTTCGACGGGGACTCGTTCGTGGCCAAATAGGCGAAGACGTCCGCGCCTCCTCCACCATCCAGGGTGTCGCTTCCGACTCCGCCGATCAGCAGGTCGTCGCCTTCGCCGCCACGCAGGATGTCGTTCCCGGCCTCGCCGGTCAGCAGATCGGCCCCGGATCCTCCGTCGATCTCGTCCACACCGGCACCGCCCAGAACGCTGTCGTCGCCCGAGCCGCCGATCACTCTCGATCCAAAATCGCCGAGCAGCACCAACTCGATACTTCGCAGCGTAAAGCCATCTGCGGCCGTCGCGGCCGGGTCCAGATAGATCGTGGGCCGATAGCGAACGAAACTGAAGTTGGCGACATCTTCGTCTGCGCCACCGTCCATGGTGGCGCGGTAGGAAGCGTTCCCCTGCTCCTCGGCCTCGAAGACGTCGTCGCCGGCACCGCCGAGCGCGGTGTCGAGGTTGCCGATCAGGATACTGTCATTGCCAGCCCCGCCGTCGAGATCGTCACGGGTCTGGTCCGGCACGGCGATACCCGTGTTGCCGAACCCTCCGCCCCACAGCAGATCGTCGCCGTCACCGCCGATCAGAACATCCAGACCCGAACCACCGAAAAGAACGTCGTCTCCGACGCCGCCCAGCAGGAAGTCGTTGCCGCCGGACCCGTCGAGCGAATCGTCTCCGCCGTTCCCGGCCATGTTGTCGTCGCCGCTCGAACCGCGAAGATTATCGTTCGCGGTAGTTCCATTATAGGTCGGCACGGTCGTTCACCTGATACACGCTAAAGCACTGTACGCAGCGTCGAGGAAAAGCTCGCCGGCGACAAGACTCAAAGCGCGCGGTCAGGTCAGATTACCGCCCGAACTTCTGGAATTTGATCCGGTGCGGGATCAGGGCGTCGGTGCCCAGGCGGCGTTTCTTGTCCTCTTCGTAGGCCTCGAAATTGCCCTCGAACCATTCGACGTGGCTGTCGCCCTCGAAGGCCAGGATGTGGGTCGCCAGACGGTCCAGGAACCAGCGGTCGTGGGAGATGACCACGGCGCAGCCCGCGAACTCCTCCAGGGCCTCTTCCAGGTTCTGCAGCGTCTCGATGTCCAGGTCGTTGGTCGGTTCGTCGAGCAGGATCAGGTTGCCGCCGGTGGCCAGGGTCTTGGCCAGGTGGACGCGGTTGCGCTCACCGCCCGAAAGTTGGCCGACCTTCTTCTGCTGGTCGCCGCCCTTGAAGTTGAAGCTGCCGACATAGGCGCGGGTGTTGATCTCGCGCTTGCCGACCATCATCACGTCGGTGCCGCCGCTGATCTCTTCCCAGATGGTCTTGTTGGGGTCAAGGCTGTCGCGCGACTGGTCGACATAGGCCAGCTTGACCGTCTCGCCCACCTTGATGGTGCCGCCGTCGGGCTGTTCCTGGCCGGTGATCATGCGGAACATGGTCGATTTGCCGGCGCCGTTGGGGCCGATGACGCCGACGATGCCGTTGGGCGGGAGCTTGAAGGTCAGGTTGTCGAACAGCAGTTTCTCGCCATACGACTTCTGCAGGCCCTCGACCTCCAGCACGACATTGCCGAGGCGCGGCCCGGGCGGGATCTGGATGTGGGCGTGGGTCTGGGCACCGCGCAGGTTTTCTTGCTCCGTGACCATCCGCTCATAGGCGGCCAGACGGGCCTTGGACTTGGCCTGGCGGGCCTTGGCGCCGGACCGCACCCATTCCAGTTCGCGGGTCAGGGCGCGCTGACGGGCCTCGGATTCCGAGTTCTCCTGCACCACCCGCTTCTGCTTCTGCTCCAGCCAGCTGGAGTAGTTGCCCTCGTAGGGGATGCCCTTGCCGCGATCGAGCTCCAGCGTCCACTTGGTCACCAGATCAAGGAAGTAACGATCGTGGGTCACCAGGATGACGCAGCCCGGGAAGGCTTCCAGGTGGTGCTGCAGCCAGGCGACGCTCTCGGCGTCGAGGTGGTTGGTCGGTTCGTCCAGCAGCAACATGTCCGGCTTTGACAGCAACAGCCGCGCCAGGGCCACGCGGCGTTTCTCACCGCCGGACAGGTTGGTCACCGCCCAGTCGTCGGGCGGGCAGCGCAGGGCGTCCATGGCCATCTCGATGCGGCTGTCGATGTCCCAGACGTCGCCGGCGTCGATCTTCTCCTGGAGGGCGGTCATCTCCTCCATCAGTTCGTCGGTGTATTCCTCGGCCATTTCCATGGCGATGGCGTTGAAGCGGTTGACCCACTGCTTCTCCTGGCACCAGGCCTCGACGTTCTCGCGGACGTTCAGGCTGTCATCCAGATGGGGTTCCTGTTCCAGATAGCCGCGCTTGATCCCGTCGGCGGCCTTGGCCTCGCCACTGAACTCCGGGTCGATGCCGGCCATGATCTTGAGCAGCGTCGACTTGCCCGACCCGTTGACCCCGACGACGCCGATCTTGGCGTCGTTGTAGAAGCTCAGCCAGATGTTCTCGAAGATCTTCTTGCCGCCGGGAAAGGCCTTCGTCAGGCCCTGCATCTGGAAGATGTACTGCTGCGCCATGGGGTGCGTGAGCCCTGTCGTTCGATCGAATGGGAGATAGGCGCGGGGTGTAGCGACCGCCGCGCGCGGTGGCAAATGACCTAGCGGATGCACAGGGCGGAATGAGGGCGGAGGCCTCAGGCGTAGTTGAAGCTGATCGAGATGCGATCGGACTTGGCGGCGTTCATGGGAACCTCATGGCGTAGCCAGCTCTCCCACATCAGGACCGTTCCGGGGCGGGGGGTCAGATAGACGAAGGGTTTCTCGGCCTCGGACGCGTCGGCGGCGACGGCCGGGCGGGCCATCATCATGGGCAAGCGGGGGTCCTCCAGTTTGAGCGCCGAGGCGCCGTCGGGAACCTCGACATAGACGGTGCCGGACAGGAAGGCGTGGGGGTGGATGTGTCCTGAGTGGCTGCCGCCGGGCTTGAGGACGTTGACCCACAGATTGTCCAGCCGGGGTTTGCGGGCGAGGTCGAAGTTCAGGGCCCTGGCATAGGCGAGGGCGTGGCGGTCGAGGTGGCGCTTGAGCTCGGCGAACTCGGGCATCCGGGTCGGCAGGTCGTTGAGCGATCCGTAGGAGGTATAGCCGCGATAGCCGTGGGCCCGGCACCAGGCGCGCCCGGCGTGATCCTCGACCGCCAGCATCCGCACGGCGTCGGCCAAGGCGGCGTTGAAGCCCTCGAAGCCCGGCGTGGCGGACAGGGTGGCCTCATAGACCTGGGTGACGAAGAGGGGGCGCAGGGACATGGTGCGTCATACCTCTCCCTCCCCTTCATGGGGAGGGCAGATCGCGAAGCGATCGGGTGGGGCAGTGTGAAGGGCAATCGTTCCTTTCGGACCCCACCCTGGCTTCGCTTCGCTTCGCCGTCCCTCCCCACAAGGGGGAGGGAGAAGGTTGACCCGCAGCCTCGCCCGTGGTCCGTGCCGCGTCCCATGTTGAGCCCCGCTACCCGATCCGCGACGAAAGACCTGCTGCATCTGGCGTGGCCGGTGATCCTGGCGCGGCTGGGGATCATGACCATGGGGCTGACCGACGTGATCGTGGTCGGCAACTGGTCCAGCGAGGAGCTGGCCTATTCGTCCCTCGCTCTGGCCCCGATGAGCATCGTCGTGACCACCGCGGTCGGGCTGATGATGGGGGTCCAGGTGATGACCGCCCGGATGCTCGGCGAGGGTCGTCGGGCCGAGGTCGGGGCGGTGCTGAGGCGTGGGCTGGTCTATTCGCTGCAACTCGGCGTGGGGGCCATGATCGTGCTGTGGCTGCTGGGGCCGCTGGGGCTGAGGCACGCAGGGCTGGCGGACGGTCTCGCCGAGGGCTCGTCGCCCGCCCTGCGCATCTTTGCCCTGTCTATGCCCGGCTATCTGGTCAGCGTAGCGGCGCAGTTCTTCCTGGAGGCCTTGCACAAGCCCAAGCCGGGGATGTGGGCGATGTGGATCGCCAACGGGGTCAATCTGGCGCTCAACCTGTTGCTGGTGCCCGATATTTTGGGGCTGGGAATCGACGGGGCGGCGGCCTCGGCCTGGGCGACGTTTGCGGCGCGGACCTCGCTGGCGGTGTTCCTGGTGGTCTATATCGTGCGCCTGCCCGAGGCGCGGGCGCTGGGGGTGTTCGTCAAGCCGGTCCGGGACATCACCGCCGAGCGCGAGCAGAGGAAGGTCGGATACGGGGCCGGGTCCAGCTATTTCATCGAGGTCGGGGCGTTCGCGGCCATGACCTTCATCGCGGGCCAGCTGGGAGCGATCGAGACCTCGGCCTGGGCCATCGTGCTGAATGTGTCGGCGATCGTCTTCATGGTGCCGATGGGGATGTCGGCGGCGACGGCGGTGCTGGTCGGGCGGGCTTACGGCGCAGGGGACGGGCCGGGCGTGCTGCGGGCCGGGCTGGTGGGGCTGGGGGTCGTCAGCCTGCTGACCGTGCTGGTCGCGCTGGGGTTGTGGGGCACGGCTCCGTGGGTGGCCAGCGCCTATAATCGTGATCCGCTGCTGCTGGCGGTGGTGACCCCGGCCCTGGTGCTGGCGACGCTGTTCTTCGTGGCGGACGGGATCCAGGTGGTCTCGGCCTCGGCCAACCGGGCGGCGGGAGACGTCTGGTGGCCCACCATCATGCATTTCGGGGCCTATACCCTGGTGATGATGCCGCTGGGCTGGGTGCTGGGGCATAGCCTGGGCGTGGACGGCCTGGTCTGGGCGGTGATCATCGCCAGCCTGGTGTCGTCGGTGCTGCTGACCGGGCGGTTCGTGCGGGTGGCGCGGCGGATCGGCTGAGGCGAGGCCGGGCCGCCCTTCACCGGAGCCGACCCGGTGGCGGTTGGCGGTCCAGAAACAGGCCGCCAAACCGCCAAACCGCCAAACCGTCATTGGGTCGCGAGCCGAACGCCGAGAAATCAACGGGTTACCGGATCGGCGTGGCGGCGACCCCCACATTATAGGAACCCCCTCGGCAGGCTGACGCGGTCTCATGGCGTCAGGACGTGAAACCTGGACAGCGCAGGTGGGGAGGGCAAGGAACAGTTCAAGGCCTTAATAGGAAAAAATTCCTCCCGGGCAGTGTCATTCGTCGAGGTAGACCACGCCGCCCTTCATCACGAAGTCCATGTCTTCCAGCACCGTGACATCGGTCAGGGGATCACCCGACACGGCGACGAGGTCGGCGGGCATGCCGACGGCGATGCGGCCTGCCTGATCCGAGATCTTCAGGTGCGCGGCCGCCCCGACGGTGGCGGACTGGATGGCCTCCAGCGGGGTCATTCCGGCGCGGACCAGAAGGGCGAACTCCTGGGCGTTGTCGCCGTGGGCGGAGACGCCGCTGTCGGTGCCGAAGGCGATGCGGACGCCGCCGTCATGGGCGCGTCGCGCCATGTCGAGCATCTTTGGCCCGGCCTCCATCGCCTTGGCGGTCTGGGCCGGGGTGAAGAAATTGTCGGGTCCCGAGGCCAGGCGGAGCACGAAATCCCCGGCCAGCAGGGTGGGCACCAGATACGTCCCCTCGCGCTGGAACAGGCGGATCGATTCGTCGTCCAGATAGGTGCCGTGCTCGATCGAGTCGCCACCGGCGCGCAGGAAGGCGTTGATGCCGTCGACGCCGTGGGCATGGGCGGTCACCTGACGGCCCATGCGGTGGGCAGCGCCGACGATGGCGGCCAGTTCCTCGTCCGAGAACTGCTGGGCCAGGCCCGCGGCCGTGTTGGACAGGACGCCGCCGGTCGCGGTGATCTTGATGATGTCGGCCCCGGACCGGACCTGAAGCCGGACCGCGCGCATGCAGTCGTCGGCGCCAGAACAGACGCTTTCGGGCGACAACAGGTGCATGACGTCTTCGCGGAAGCCGTTGATGTCGCCGTGGCCGCCATGGATCGAGACCGCCGACCCGGCCGCGATGATCCGGGGGCCGGGCACGTCGCCGCGCCGTACGGCGTCGCGGAGGGCGAAGATCGCCTCGTTGGATGCGCCCAGATCCGCCACGGTGGTGAAGCCGGCCATCAGGGTCTTGCGCGCATAGCCGGCTCCGACCATCGCCTGTTCGGCATTGGACTGGGTGACTTCTTCCAGACGGCCGTTCGGATTCTGCTGGCTGGTCAGATGGACGTGGCTGTCGATCAGGCCGGGCAGGACGAAATCGTCCCTCAGATCGACGATGTTTCCCTCTCCGACGAAGCCGTCGCGGATTTCGACAATGCGATTGCCGGTGATCACGAGAGTTTTATCGCGCTGCACAACGCCGGTTTCGGGGTCGGCCAGAAGTCGCCCCACTTGCACGAACGTCGTTCCCGTTTCGGGCGAAGTCGTCGGCGCGGCGGCGGTTTGCGCGGCGACGCCCGTCGCCAGAACCAGCCACAAAGCCGACACCGCCACGTTAAGCTTGATCATCATGTCCTCCCGAAACCCGGATTTCACCATAGACGGGAAGGGCCGCGCGCCAAGGCGCAGGTTGTGCAAAACCTGATCTTCGGCGACAAACGGCCACTTGGATCAACCGCGCGAGGGGCGTCGCATGCGGCTATCAAGGCGAGGACTTGTGTTGGGCGGTTCGGCGATGCTCGCCGGCTGTGCCACCAATCAAGCCGTTCAGGCTCCGGTTCAACTCGCCCAGGCCGTTCCGGTTCCCGCGCCCGTCGCCCCGCCCGCGCCGCGCATCGTCTATGAGCGCGCCGCGCCGCCGCCGCTTGATCCCTATCGCCGCGTCCGCCCCGAGCTGATGCAGCGCGCCATGCAGGCGCTGGACGTGCATCACCGCCGCATTCCACTGCGTGACCGGATGTATCTGGTCGATTTCCAGAAGTTCTCGGGCGAAGAGCGGTTCTACGAGGTCGATCTTTATTCGGGCCAGGTCACGGCCTTCCGCACCTGCCACGGCCGGGGTTCGGACCCCGAGCATTCGGGATATGCCCGGACCTTCTCCAACACCCCCGAAAGCTTCATGTCCTCGGTCGGCGCCTATTCGACCGCCGGGGCGGGCTGGGGCTCGCAGCAGGGCCCCAATGTCCTGCTGGACGGGCTGGAATACTCGAACAACATGGCCCGCGAGCGCGCCATCATCATCCACGGCGCCGACTACGCCGACCCCGACTGGCTGGCCCGCGAAGGCAAGCTGGGGCGGAGCTACGGCTGTTTCTCGGTGGCCCACACCGACCTGCCTGCCCTGCGCGAGCGGATGGGCGAGGGGCGGCTGCTGTTCGCGCAGGCTTAAGCGGTTTCCCCTTCCTCTCGTCATTCCGGGCGGAGGCGAGCGCAGCGACCCGTAGACCCGGAACGAGGCGGCGCGCGAGAGCGCGAACCTGTCGCGAGTGAGTTTGTCTCAACTATCGCTTGCGCTTCGCTACGGCGCCGCCCTGTTCCGGGTCTCCGCTACGCCGCGCCCGGAATGACGAGAGAGGGATATGACCGATGTCATTTCGTTTACCGACCTTATAGAAGCGCCTAGGTTGCTTTGATGCATATCAGTTGGCGCATGGTTCGCACCCTCGCGAAAGGCTATCATCGTCGCCTGTGCGAGGTCGGCGAACAGACCGATGTCAACCGCTTGCAGTATGTCGCTCCAGGCGCAGCATTGCCTTGGCTCTTGGTATTGATGGGCCTCTTGATCCTTCAATGGCTCATCGAAGGATCAACCGGCCAAAGTCTGTGGTTTTCGCAACCGAAGTACCTCCGTTGGTTGGTATCTGCGGCCTACTTGATACCTGCTGCCGGGTTCGTTTATGCCCAGGCGATAGTTTTTATCAGCTCGTGGCGGGCTGAAATGCGTCGCAAACACTAAGCAGTCCAGCTTTGGCGGTGTCGCCTTGTTGACGGTCGGGTCCGCTAGCTACCCCTCTGTGACATCGCGAGCTTCTGCTTTCAGTCAAGGCCGCACAGCCTCAATCGGCCCGTCCCACCCATCAGCATTTTGAGCAACCGCCCACCCGCTCTATATGCGTCCTCCCCAACGCGTTCGGATTCCCATGGCCCGCATCCTGATCACCTCGGCCCTGCCGTACATCAACGGCATCAAGCATCTCGGCAATCTGGCCGGGTCGATGCTGCCGGCCGATGTCTGGGCGCGGTTCAAGCGGGGGCAAGGCCATGAGGTGCTGTATATCTGCGCCACCGACGAGCACGGCACCCCGGCCGAACTGGCCGCCGCTGCCTCAGGGCAGGACGTGCGGACCTATTGCGACGAACAGCACCAGATCCAGAAGGCGGCGGGCGAGGCGTTCGGCCTGTCGTATGACTGGTTCGGCCGGTCCTCGAACGCGCCCAACCACCGCCTGACCCAGCATTTCGCGGCGGCGCTGGAGGCGAACGGGCTGATCGAGGAGCGGGTGGACCAGATGGTCTATTCGGTCGACGACGCGCGGTTCCTGCCCGACCGCTATGTCGAGGGCACCTGTCCGCACTGCGCCTATCCCAAGGCGCGCGGGGACCAGTGCGACAACTGCGGGCGGTTGCTGGACCCGACCGACCTGATCGATCCGTATTCGTCGGTCTCCGGCAGCCGGAACATCGAGGTCCGCGACACCCGCCACCTGTATCTGTTGCAGACCAGGATCGAGCCCCAGATCCGGGCCTGGGTCGACGGCAAGACCGGCTGGCAGCCGCTGGCCAAATCCATCGCCTACAAGCATCTGGACGAGGGCCTGATCGACCGTGGCATCACCCGCGACCTGGCCTGGGGCGTGCCGGTGGTGGGCCCAGACGGCGGGCCGCGACCGGGCATGGAGGGCAAGGTCTTCTACGTCTGGTTCGACGCCCCCATCGAATACATCGGCGCGACCGAGGAGTGGGCGCAGGCCAATGGCCGGACCTGGCGCGACTGGTGGCGGCTGGATGAGGGCGCCGACGACGTCCGCTACGTCCAGTTCATGGGCAAGGACAACGTCGCCTTCCACACCGTCAGCTTCCCCGCGACCATCATCGGCTCGGGCGAGCCGTGGAAGTCCGTGGATCAGCTGAAGGCCTTCAACTGGCTGAACTGGTACGGCGGCAAATTCTCGACCTCGGGCAAGCGCGGAGTCTTCATGGATCAGGCGCTGGAGCTGTTGCCCGCCGACTACTGGCGCTGGCACCTGACGGCCTATGGGCCCGAGGGGTCGGACGCGGCCTTCACCTGGGAACAGTTCCAGTCGACGACGAACAAGGATCTGGCCGACGTCCTGGGCAATTTCGTCAACCGGATCGTCAAGTTCACGGAGTCCAAGTTCGGCGGCGTCGTGCCGGAGGGTGGCGAACCCGGCCCGGTGGAGGCGAAACTGATCGCCGACGTCGAGGCGGGGCTGGCCGAGGCCACTGCCGCGCTCGAGGCCATGGAAT
Source organism: Brevundimonas sp. NIBR10 (assembly GCF_027912515.1). Taxonomy (NCBI): domain Bacteria; kingdom Pseudomonadati; phylum Pseudomonadota; class Alphaproteobacteria; order Caulobacterales; family Caulobacteraceae; genus Brevundimonas; species Brevundimonas sp. NIBR10. The sequence continues at coordinate 3,436,895 of NZ_CP115464.1, read as the reverse complement.
TCAGGAAGGCCTGTCAGGCGATCCGCGCCGTCTGGGTGCTCGGCAACGAATACCTTCAGGTCGCCGCGCCCTGGACCGCGTTCAAGACCGATCCGGTCCAGGCGGCGGTCGGGGTGCGGATGGGGCTGAACCTCGTCGCCCTTTTCGCCCGGCTGGCCGCGCCGGTCATGCCGTTCTCGGCGGTGAAGATCGCGGGGTCCGTCGGCGCGACGGACCTGTCATGGCCCGCAGCCGGCGAGCACTGGACGACGGCGCTCGCAGTGGGTCAGCCGGTCCAGGCCGCCGAGGTGCTGTTCAAGAAGATCGAGGACGTTCAGGTCGTCGAATGGACCGAACGGTTCGGTGGGGCGGAGACGGCTTAGGCCTCGCCGCCCTCGGCCTCTTCCATGCCGACCAGGGCAGGGCTGACGCCGTACTGGCGTGGCCAGGCGACGGCGGGAACGTCGGTTGGGCCGATAGCCATTGTCGCAACCGTCCAGCCGCCGTCTTCACGTTTCAGGAGGGCTACAACGGTAGTGCCGTCCATCATGCCTTCTTCTGCAGCCGAAGCCATGTTGGTCTTCGAGAGGTCCAGTTCCGACCCATCCAATGCGACAGCCGGGCCGGAGACATAGACCCACTGAAGCTCGCCCCTGGTCTCGCCCCGAAGAATCTCCAGATTGACCCTGGCCGGCAGGCCCAGAGACCGGATCACCGCCGCATCGAGAACGGCCTGGATCGACGGGCGCGCCGGATCGGTCGGCGAAAGTTCAGCGCCTGGAGAGCTTGGTGTCGCTGCAGGTGCCTCGATCAGACCCATGACGCCCGGAGGAAGCTCCGAAGCCGTTGCGGGTGTCGAAGCTGGCTCAGGCGCTGGCTCGTCACAGGCCGCGACCAGCAGACAGGCTGTGAAGATCAGTCGGAAATGGCTCACGGTCTTCCCCCTTCGCCGTCGAAAGGCGACCGCTTGCAGCGGTCAAGGTCGGCGATCCCACAGGCCAATGGTGACGCTTGTTTCGCGCGAAGTGAAGTGCCGTCAGGACGCGAGTTTGAGTTCGATTGAGGGTGGCGGGACGGGCCGGCTCATCTCTTCGGCCATCTCGAACCAGCACAGGATAGCGTCTCGCACGTTGACGATCGCCTCTTCCGGCGTCTCGCCGTCGCTCATGCAGCCGGGCAGGTCGGGCACGGTGGCCAGATAGCCGCCGCCTTCGTCCTCGCTGAGAGGGCGAACCAGAACAGGATAGGACAACGGCGACATCACGCCCTCGAAACCGCGTCCACCATCTGGACGGGTTTGCGAATATACACGGACTTGATCGGACGCGCGAATGGGATGCTGAGCATGTCCGGTACCGCCGGGCGGGCGACCTTGTAGTGCGATCCGCCGCCGCGCGGTGGCGAGCACGTCAGGCCGTGTTCCTTGCACAGAGCTTCGACATCGCGAATGTGCCAGTCGTTTGACGGAATGGCCCGCATCTGCGCGAGACGTTTGCTCATCGACGCACCCTTACGGCTTGGCGATCGCCCTCTGAGCCAGACAGACCGTCAGCTTCTCGCCCGCCTCGGGCCGGCAGGATTTCTGGACCTCTGCGGCCGAAATATCGAGGAAGGCCGGGGCTCTCGCATTGTGCGACTGGACCGCCAGGGCCCGCACCACGGTCGAGCGATAGCCGTCCCAGATCATGTGCAGGGCGACGTACAGCACGATGACCAGACCGACGTAACCGATCCAGCGATAGCGGCTCAGCAGCTTGGCGATATAGGTCGCCGCGACGCCCATCAGGCCGATCGACAGGACCAGGCCGAACACCATGATCCACGGATGATCGTGCGCGGCGCCGGCGACGGCCAGCACATTGTCCAGCGACATGGTCACGTCGGCGATCAGGATCTGGACCAGGGCCGCGCCGAAGGTCTTGCGCTTCAGGCCCATTTCCTCGGGGCTGGGGCCCTTGCCGTGCTCGATGGCGATCGCAAGTTCCAGCTCGGCCTGGGCCTCGGCCTGGTCGTGGGTCGCCGATTCCTGCAGCTCGCGCCACATCTTCCAGCACACCCACAGCAGCAGGACGCCGCCCGCGATCAGCAGGCCGATGATGGCCAGAAGCTGCACGGTGACCAGGGCGAAGACGATCCGCAGCACGACGGCGGCGGCCAGGCCGATCAGGATGGCCTTGCGACGCAGCTCCTGGGGCAGGGCGGCGGCGGCGAGACCGACGGCCACGGCATTGTCGCCGGCCAGGACCAGATCGATGGCGAGCACCTTGCCGAGAGCCGACAACTGGCTGGCGAGTTCGGGAGACGAGAGAAATTCCATCGCGGCTCTCTAGCGGCTGGGCGTCGATGCGCCAAGTCTCCTCCCCACCGGCGCGCCGACGGCGAAAGAAATGTGTCAGCCGCGCTGTTTGCGGGTGGCTTCGTACAGGGCGACGGCCGCCGCATTGGACACGTTCAGGCTCTCGAACCCGCCGGGCATGGGGATTTTCGCCAGCACGTCGCAGTGTTCGGCGACCAGCCGTCGGATGCCGTCACCCTCGGAGCCCATGACCAGTACGGTCGGGCGGTCGTCCAGCGCCGTCTCCAGCGTCTCCTCGGATGATCCGTCCAGCCCCACGGCGCGCCAGCCGAGGTCGGCCAGCCGTTCCAGCGCCCTCGACAGGTTCGTCACCCGTGCGCAGGGCAGTCGCTCGGTCGCCCCCGCCGAGGCCTTGGCCAGGGCTCCGGCCAGGGAAGGCGAGTGCCGGTCCTGAACCACGATGCCGCGTGCCCCGAAGGCGAGGGCCGAGCGGAAGATGGCCCCGACGTTCTGTGGGTCGGTCAGCTGGTCCAGCATGACGATGATTCCCTCGGCCGGATCGGCGATGTCGTCCAGCGACACCCCTTCCAGGGCCGCCACCTTGAACACCATGCCCTGATGCACGGCCCCGGCCGGAAGCATCCGATCCAGCAACTGGGCGTCCATGACCTCGACCTTGTGGCCGTGGAGAGCCAGGCCCTCCCGCTCGATCTCGGCCGCTCGATCGGCCGTGGCCAGCAGGCGACCCATGCCCTTGCGCGCCGGGTTGGCCAGGGCGGCCACCACCGGGTGACGCCCCCACAGGAAGTTGTCGGCGTCCGGCCCCGCACGTTGCGGCCGGGGTGCGCGCTGGCTTTCGGCAAAGGTCTTCTCGCGCGGATTGGGGTTCCACCCACCGCGGTCGCCGCCGCCCGATCCTGAGCCGGGACCGGCCTTATTCGGACCGTCGCCACCGCGCGGAGCCTTGCCGGAAAAGGGCGCCGATTTGCCCGATTTCCGGTCGTTGCGTTCTGGATTTCTCGCCACTATAAGACGCCCTCCGATTTGGAGCCCTAAGGGCTTTCGGGTCTGGCGCCCCCTCTATCTCAGGCGTGTCAGGGACCGAAGGCTTTTATGTCCGATTGGGTTCTAAAACGCGCTGGGGGAATGTCCCGAGCGGCAAAGGGGGGGGACTGTAAATCCCCTGCGTAAGCTTCGCAGGTTCGAGTCCTGCTTCCCCCACCACGCGTTTTCGATCCTGACGACTGGGTATCGGTGAGGGTCAGCGGCGGAAGGCTTCCTGCAAAGGCAAGGAGCCGCCGTGTTTTCCGTACGGGTGCATTGCTCAATCCCGCCCGCAGCCTCCCTGGAATTCTGACCGGTCGGCATCGAACCCCACGACATCGGATACGCACACCCGGGGCGTCTGCATCAGATGCTGGTTCCGCTCGAAGATCTGGATCGCAATGCGTCCCCAGACGCCAGAACCCTTGTGCGACTGACCCGCAACAGAGCGAATCGCTGAAATCTGGGGTGGGGCGAGACGCTGGACTGATCCAAGAGGTTCCCGACAGACCGGGTTGGATCAGCGCATCACAGCGTCTGATGGTGCGGTCGAGAAGACTCGAACTTCCACGGGTTGCCCCACAGCGACCTCAACGCTGCGCGTCTACCAATTCCGCCACGACCGCTCGCATCGGAGGCGGGGCAATAGCGGAGGTCGCGCCGGAAGGGAAGGGGGTTCAGGCGGCTCCCGCCATGAAGTCATAGACATCCGCCGCCCGCGTCACGGTGATCGCGATGCGGTCGTCGCGGATTTCGATCTCGCCGCGCGCGACGGGATGGTTGTTGGCCAGGATCCAGACCTCGTCGTGTTCCGAGGCGTCCAGCGGGATCACCGCGCCGCGACCCATCCGCAACAGCTGCGACATCGGCAGGACCGATCGGCCCAGCACGACGGAAATCTCGACATCGACGGCGTCAATCTGGCTCAAGGCGTACTCGGTTCATGCAAGGGGCCGCGCAAGCGACAGCCCTTGCGCATGGGCCCCCGACGCCACATTGAGTCCTCATGCTTGCCGACCCGTTAAGCCCCGCCGGAATTCGGCTCCAACGTGATGACGGCCGACCCGTCGAATGGGCGGTTTCGACCGGCCTGATCGGCTATGAAGATGCCGTCGCGGCCATGGAGGCGCGGGTCGCGACGATCGCGGCGGGCGAGGCGTCCGAACTGATCTGGCTGCTGGAGCACCCCCCCCTCTATACCGGCGGGGTTTCGGCGAAGGACGGTGACCTGCTGGATGCGCAGCGGTTTCCGGTTCACCGGTCGGGACGCGGTGGACAATATACCTACCACGGGCCGGGCCAGCGGGTTGCCTATGTGATGCTGGACCTGAACGCCCGTGGTCGCGACATCCGCCGGCTGGTGCGGGCCCTGGAGCAGTGGCTGATCGACGGCCTGGCGACCTTCGGCGTCGAGGCCGGGGTGCGTGACGGCCGCGTCGGGGTCTGGGTCGAGCGCAAAGGGGCCGGGTGGTCGCGCGAGGACAAGATCGCCGCCATCGGCGTCAAGGTCAGGAAATGGGTGACCTTCCACGGGATCAGCCTGAACGTGGAGCCCGACCTCGATCATTTCGGCGGCATCGTGCCGTGCGGGATCACCGATCACGGGGTGACCAGTCTGGTCGACCTCGGCGTCCTGGCCACGATGGACGAGGCGGATGCGGCGTTGAAGGGTGCGTTCCTCACCATCTTCGGCCCCGTGACACCGGCCATGCCGCCGGTTTGACCCGTCACGCCCCTTTGTCGCCGTGATCTTCGCGACAAATCGGCCTCTGGTGTCGCTTCGCGGGGGATCGGGCTTGGCAAGTCCGGCGCGGATCGCTTTAACCCTCTCATCCCTTCGTGACCGGCTCTGGAGCCTGCTTTCATGCATCGACTGTTTACCGCCGCCGCCGCCTTTGCGGCGCTCGCCATGGCCGCAGGGGCCGCGACGGCCCAGGACTTCCGGGCTTTCGCGCGTCAGGATCTTCAGGCCGCGCATGACCAACTGCGCGCCAACCACCCCGCCGCCGTCGTCGGTGGCGCGGCGGCCCAGACCTTTAACGGCTGGATCGACGCAGGCCTGGCGGACTCCATGGCCAAGGTGGCCCAGGTCAACTCGGGCGACAGCCACGCCTATCTGATGCGTTACTATGCGCGTGGCTTCCGCGATTCCAACATCGCCATGACGCCCAGCTTCGAGGGCCTCAGCCCCTATTTCGCGATCCAGTGGCCGGGCTTCACGACCGGCTGGCGCGGCGGCAAATATGTGGTGACCTATATCAAGCCGGGGGTGCGCGGCACGCCGCCCCTGGGCGCCGTCCTCGTCGACTGCGGAGGCAAGACCGCCGAACAGATGGCCCAGGACAAGCTGGATCGCTGGGAAGGCGACCTGACCTCGGAAGCCGGCCGGATCAACACCGCCCCCTTCCTGCTGTGGAACCGCAACAACCCCTTCACCACCGGAACGCCCGGTGCCTGTAACTTCCAGGTGGGTGGCCGTGGTCGTCCGCGTGAATTCCGCCTGATGCCGCAACCGCCGCTGATCGCGGATCTGGAAGCGGCTTATCGCTCGACCGTCTACCAGCCCGGCCCGACGCCGCTGGGCATCGAGATCGTCAACGGCCGTCCGTGGCTGCACGTCCATTCGTTTGCCGACACCGCCGGCTGGGACGCCTTCAATGCGGCGGTCCAGGCGCAAGGGCCGGCTCTGCGCAACGGCTTCGTGCTGGATCTGCGCGGTGCCCGCGGCCAGTCCTATACCTCGACGGCGCGCGGCTATGGCCTGGCCAACCGCATCTGGACGCCCGAGTTCACCGTCAGCCGCCAGCCGGCCGCCGGCGAGATCACCTATCGCGCCACCCCCGGAAACCGTCAGTGGTACGCCGAGACCCTGGGCCGGATGCAGGCCGACCCCCGCTTCGTGCAGGAAAGCGCGCCGGTGATCGAGGAAACCCAGGCCATCGTCGCCGCCTTCGACGCCGCCATCGCCTCGGGCCGTCAGAGCTTCACCCTGGCCGGCCGTCCGGCCGTGCCCGACACCGGGGCCGCCAACCCGATCGCAGGGCCGGTGGTCGTGCTGGTCGACAGCGGCTGCTCGGGCGGCTGCCTGGATACCCTCGACCTGCTGACGCGTCTGCCGAACGTCAAGCTGGCGGGCTCGGTCACGGCGACGGACTCGATCTTCATCGAACAGACGACCATGCGTCTGCCGTCCAACTATTCGGACCTCAGCTTCGGCCACAAGGCCTGGACCTCGCGCCAGCGCGCCAACAACACCCCGTTCACGCCGCAGCCGGCCCTGACCTACACCGGCAATCCGTCGGACGAGGCGGCGGTGCGGGCCTGGGTCGCGACCCTGATGCAGTAGGTAAGGGCGCTTCTCCCTCCCCCGAAGTGGGGAGGGACGGCGTAGCGCAGCGAAGCCGGGGTGGGGCCGTGTGAAGTATCGATGCTCTCCTTGGCGGCACAATTCCCCACCCCGGTCGCTTCGCGACCGTCCCTCCCCATGAAGGGAAGGGAGAAGGGGGTGCAACCTCGGCCGGCCTTTCCTATTTCAGATGCATGACCGACACATCGACCATCCCGACCCCGCTGCGTTCCGCCTCCGGCTATGACCTGACCCCGCCGTCGGAGGGCCAGCGCGTCGCGCTTGAGGCCGACCTGAATGCCGAGGAGAAGCGCGTCCTCCTGTCCCACGGCACCGAGGCACCCTTCTGTGGCGTGCTGCTGGGCGAGAAGCGGCCCGGCGTCTTCTGCTGCCGCGAATGCGGCCTGCCGCTGTTCAAGGCCACGACCAAGTTCGAGAGCGGCACCGGGTGGCCCAGCTTCACCCAGCCGGTGGACGAGGCGCATGTCACCGCCATCGTCGATCGCTCCTACGGCATGACCCGGACCGAAACGACCTGCGCGCGCTGTGGCAGCCATCAGGGCCATGTCTTTCCCGACGGTCCGCCGCCGACCGGCCTGCGCTACTGTATCAACTCCGTTGCCCTGACCTTCGTCGAGGAGGGCCAGCCTTTGCCCGATCCGTTGCGGCGCGGAGACGGAAACGCCTGACCTTGGCCGCATTGTTCGCTAGGGTAGCTTTGTCGCTGGAGCTCGCCGCATGTTGATCGCCGTCCTCGCCGCCGCCGCCCTGTCGGGCGCGAACGATCCCGAGGCCGTGGTCGCGACGGCGCCGCGCGGACAGCAGTCCGTCGCAACAGACGCGGTCGCGCCGGTCGCCGGCGAGGTTCCTTCGGCCTCCAGCCAGACCATCACCCCCCACGGCCTGACCACGGCCCAGCAGATCGACGGCTGGATCGGGCAGGGCAGGGCGAACACCAAACCCTTCGCGGACGACAGCCTCGGCCGCGACCCCTGGGAACAGCCGGACGACCGCAAGATGCATGGCGAGGTCTTCGCCGCCGTCGGGTCGGGCGACTACACCGCCTTCGGCGGCCGGGTCTCGATCCCGATCGGCGAGACCGGTCGCGTCGATCTGAGTTACAGCGAATCGAAGAACAGTCCCTGGGGTTACGGCTACGGATACGGCTATCCGGGGCGCGGCCCCGACGCCCTGCTGTACGGTCCGGGCTATCGCGGTGCCTATGATCCTTTCTTCCTGGGCAGTGGCATCGTCTATCCGGGCCGAAGCACCAGTTTCGGCCTGCGCTACGACAGCGACGACGCGGGCGAAAAGCCCAAGGACGACTGATCGCGTCGGGACGGCCGCCCGAATGGGTCGGCCTGTGCATCATTTGCCCCCGATCGGGGTGAATTTCGCAATTTCGACGGCCGGATTGTCGGGCTAGGATGACGAGACACTCTCGCATCAGGCCTGTTCATGAGCATTCCCTTCGCCCCGCAGTCCATGGAGTTCGGCCTCGGCGAGAACGCCGACATGATCCGGGAGACGACCGCCCGCTGGGCCGCCGACCGGCTGGCACCGCGCGCCGCAGAGATCGACGAGACCAACAAATTCGCCCGCGACCTGTGGCCCGAGATGGGTGAGTTGGGGCTGCACGGGATTACGGTCGAGGAGGAGTACGGCGGGCTGGGGATGGGCTATCTCGAGCACGTCGTGGCGATGGAGGAGGTGTCGCGGGCCTCGGCCTCAATCGGGCTGAGCTACGGGGCTCACTCCAACCTGTGCGTCAACCAGATCCGGCGGTGGGGCAATGAGGAGCAGAAGGCGAAATATCTGCCCAAGCTGATCTCCGGCGAACATCTGGGGTCGCTGGCCATGTCGGAGGCCGGCTCGGGCTCCGACGTCATGTCGATGCGGACGAAGGCTGATGCGCGGGGCGACCGCTACATCCTGAACGGCACGAAATTCTGGATCACCAACTCGCCGACCGCCGACACCCTGGTCGTCTATGCCCGTACCGGCGACGGTAACGGCGGGGTCACCGCCTTCCTGATTGAGCGCGGGATGAAGGGCTTCAGCGTCTCCAAGAAGCTGGACAAGATGGGCATGCGCGGGTCCGACACGGCCGAGCTGGTGTTCGAGGATTGCGAAGTCCCGGCCGAGAACGTCATGGGAGCGCCGGGCCAGGGGGCGGCCATCCTGATGAGCGGTCTGGACTATGAGCGGGCGGTGCTGTCGGGCGGACCGCTGGGCATCATGCAGGCGGCGCTGGATGTGGTGCTGCCCTACCTGCGGGACAGGAAACAGTTCGGCAAACCCATCGGTTCGTTCCAGCTGATGCAGGCCAAGGTCGCCGACATGTATGTCGCTCTGAACTCGGCCCGCGCCTATGTCTACGCCGTCGCCCGCGCCTGCGATCAGGGCAAAACCACGCGGTATGACGCGGCGGGAGCGATCCTGCTGGCGTCCGAGAACGCGGTGAAGGTGTCGCTGGAGGCGGTGCAGGCTCTGGGCGGCGCAGGCTATACGAAGGAATGGCCCGTCGAACGCCTCGTCCGCGACGCCAAGCTGTATGACATCGGCGCGGGGACGAATGAGATCCGCCGCTTCCTGATCGGCCGCGAATTGCTGGGAAGCTGATGCCCCGCCTGACCTCCTCGATCGATCCGAACAGCGCGGCCTTCAAGGCGCTCGACGCCCACAATCGCGCGCTCAACGCCGAACTGCGCGAGAAGGTCGCCAGGGCCGGGCGGGGCGGATCCGATGCGTCGCGCGACCGCCACGTCTCGCGCGGCAAGCTGTTGCCACGGGACCGGGTCGAACGGCTGCTGGACCCCGGCTCGCCGTTTCTGGAGATCGGCCAGCTGGCGGCCAATGGCATGTATGGCGATGCGAAGGACCCCGACGGGGCTCCCGGCGCCGGGATGATCTGCGGCATCGGACGGGTGTCGGGCCGCGAGGTCATGATCGTCTGCAACGACCCGACGGTGAAGGGCGGCGCATACTTCCCCATGACGGTGAAGAAGCATCTGCGGGCCCAGGAGATCGCCGAGCAGAACGAACTGCCGTGCGTCTATCTGGTCGATTCCGGTGGGGCCAACCTGCCGCACCAGGCCGAGGTGTTTCCCGACCGCGAACATTTCGGGCGCATCTTCTTCAACCAGGCCCGGATGTCGGCGAAGTCGATCCCCCAGATCGCCTGCGTCATGGGGTCGTGTACGGCCGGCGGGGCCTATGTGCCCGCCATGTCCGACGAGACGGTGATCGTCAGGAATCAAGGCACCATCTTCCTGGCTGGCCCGCCGCTGGTGAAGGCCGCGACCGGCGAGGTGATCTCGGCCGAGGACCTGGGCGGGGCCGAGACCCATTCGCGCAAATCGGGCGTCGTCGATCACGTTGCCGAGAACGACGAGCACGCGCTCCAGATCGTGCGCGACATCGTGGCGTCGCTGAACACCGTCAAGACCGTCTCCATCGACGTCCGCGAACCCCGTGCCCCCGCCTTCGATGCGGAGGAACTGTACGGCCTGATCCCCGACGACGTGCGGGCTCCCTATGACGTGCGCGAGGTCATCGCCCGGATCACCGACGGCTCGGAGTTCGAGGAGTTCAAGGCCTTGTACGGCACGACCCTGGTGTGCGGGTTCGCGCGCATCTGGGGCTATCCGGTCGCCATCCTGGCCAACAACGGGGTTCTGTTCAGCGAGAGCGCGCAGAAGGGGGCGCACTTCATCGAACTGGCCTGCAAGCGCAAGATTCCGCTGCTGTTCCTGCAGAACATCTCGGGCTTCATGGTCGGCGGCAAGTACGAGGCCGAGGGCATCGCCAAGCACGGTGCCAAGCTGGTCACCGCCGTCGCCTGCGCCGCCGTGCCCAAGATCACCGTCCTGATCGGTGGCAGCTTCGGCGCCGGCAACTACGGCATGTGCGGCCGGGCCTATTCGCCGCGCTTCCTGTTCACCTGGCCGAACTCCAGGATCAGCGTCATGGGCGGCGAACAGGCGGCCGCCGTCCTGGCCACCGTCCACCGCGACGCCGACAGCTGGACCCCTGAACAGGCCGAAGCGTTCAAGGCCCCGGTCCGCCAGAAATACGAGGACGAGGGCAACCCATACTACGCCACCGCCCGCCTGTGGGACGACGGCATCATCGACCCCGCCCAGACCCGCGACGTCCTCGGCCTCGCGATTTCCGCCACGCTCAATGCCCCGATCCCGGACACGGTGTTCGGCGTGTTCAGGATGTAGGGGATGGCCACGCAAATCCTCACCCGTAGGGGGAGGGGGACCGCGAAGCGGTGGAGGGGGCCAACCCCAGATACCGCTTCCAGTTCGGGCCCCCTCCGTCACGGCGCGAAGCCGCGCCGCGCCACCTCCCCCAATGGGGGAGGATTGAACTTCCAGATCAGGACCCGATGACCATGTTCAAATCCGTCCTGGTCGCCAATCGCGGCGAGATCGCCTGCCGCGTATTCCGCACCGCCCGCCGCATGGGCATCCGCACCATCGCCGTCTATTCCGAGGCCGACGCCAGGGCCATGCATGTGCGCGAGGCCGATGAGGCGGTGCTGATCGGGCCGGCGGCGGCGCGCGAGAGCTATCTGGTGGCGGAGAAGGTGCTGGCAGCGGCGAAGGCGACGGGGGCGGAGGCTATCCACCCCGGATACGGCTTCCTGAGCGAGAACGCCGAGTTCGCTGAGGCCGTGATGGCGGCGGGCATCGTCTGGATCGGCGCGCCCCCGGCCTCGATCCGGGCGATGGGTCTGAAGGATGCGGCGAAAAAGCTGATGGTCGCGGCGGGCGTGCCGGTGACCCCCGGATACATGGGCGAGGACCAGACCCCGGCCCACCTCAAGGCCGAGGCCGATGCCATCGGCTATCCCGTGCTGATCAAGGCCGTCGCGGGCGGCGGCGGCAAGGGGATGCGGCGGGTCGAGACGTCGGAGGCCTTTCTGGACGCCCTGGCGTCGTGTCAGCGCGAGGCGGCGTCCAGCTTTGGCGACGACCGCGTGCTGATCGAGAAATACATCCTGTCGCCGCGTCACATCGAGGTTCAGGTGTTCGGCGACAGCCAGGGCGAGGTCGTCCACCTGTACGAACGCGACTGTTCCTTGCAACGCCGCCACCAGAAGGTCATTGAGGAGGCCCCGGCCCCCGGCATGGACGGCCCGACGCGGGCGGCGATCACCGATGCTGCCGTGCGCGCGGCAAAGGCTGTGAACTATATCGGTGCCGGCACCATCGAGTTCATCGCCGATGCCTCCGAAGGCCTGCACGCCGACCGGATCTGGTTCATGGAGATGAACACCCGGCTGCAGGTCGAACACCCGGTCACCGAGAGCATCACCGGCGTCGACCTGGTCGAATGGCAGTTCCGCGCGGCGGCGGGCGAACCCGTGCCGCTGAAACAGGCCGATATCCCGATGAACGGCTGGGCCATGGAGGCGCGGCTCTATGCCGAGGACCCGTCGAACGGCTTCCTGCCGAGCATCGGCAAGCTGAATCATTTCCGCCTGCCCGACGACATCCGCATCGACACGGGCGTCTTCGAGGGCGGCGAGGTCAGCCAGTTCTACGACCCCATGATCGCCAAACTGATCGTGCATGAGACCAGCCGCGAAGCCGCCGCCGCCCGCCTCGCCGACGCCTGCGCCGACGTCGAGGTCTGGCCGGTGAAGACGAATGCGGCCTTCTTGGTGAAGTGTTTGGAGCATCCGAAGTTCGTCGAGGGCGACGTCGACACCGGTTTCATCGCCAAGGAAGAGGGCGATCTGACGGTTCGCAAGATCAGCGACTATGCGCTTCAGTCCGCTGCGCGCGTTCTTCGCTTCGGCGTCGAAGAATCCGGAAGCGACTATTTTGCCCCTTGGTCACAGCGGGGAGGGGCCATGGGCTTCCGGCTTAATGCGACTTCTGCGGCAAGCCAGACTGTCTACGTGGATGGACTGCTCACGCGACTGGAGATCGACGACAATATTGCTGCCGAAAGGGTTCATTTTGAGCCGGACCCCGTGACGACCGTCTATTTTGATGAGGGATCACCCTACCGCGTTTCTATGAACGCTCCCGTTGGTGCAGGCGGCGGCTCCACCTCCGACGGCTCCCTCCGCGCACCCATGCCCGGCAAGATCGTCGCCGTCTCGGCCGCCGTCGGCGACGTCGTCGTCAAGGGCCAGCCGATCGTGGTGCTGGAGGCAATGAAGATGGAGCATGCGCTGGTCGCCCCGTTTGACGGCACGGTGTCCGGGGTCGGAGCCGCGGTCGGGGATCAGGTCGCCGCCGATGCCGTTCTGGCGACCGTGACCGCAGACTGAGGGTGCTGCGGTCGCCCATCCTCAATGAAGGGTCAAGGTTACGCCTCGTGGTCAATGTCGCGTTAAGCGCGAAATCCGGACCTTTGCAGTAATCGATCCTCGCGAGTCAGTTGAAATCGTGTCATAGGCGAGGCAGATCTGGACCGACCATCGGGGGATTGTCGTGCTCTTCGCTAGGCTGAAACGACATCTGGGGCGGACCGCGCAGGTCGGTCTTGCCGCGCTGACCCTGACCGTCGCCGCCTGCGACGGCTCCAATATCCAGATCCCCGGCTTCGGCGGTGCCGCCCAGAGCAACACCACCACCAGCAGCCCGCTGTCGGATGCAGAGGCCGCGCGGTTTCTGACCCAGGCGACGTTCGGCCCGACCCAGGCCAGCATCAAGACCGTCAAGAACACCACCTACGCGTCCTGGATCGACCAGCAGATGGCCATGCCGACGCCGTCGCATGTGAACTATGTCGACAACCGCCTGATCGACATGCGCGAGAGCAATGCCACGGCCACCCTGGCCCCCAACCAGTTCTACGAAAGCTTCTGGAACTATTCGTCGCGCAGCGACGATCAGTTGCGCCAGCGGGTCAAGTTCGCCCTGTCCGAGATCTTCGTCATCTCCCTGCTGGATCCCAATATCGATACGCGCGGGGCCGCATCCTATTACGACATGCTGGGTGCCAACGCCTTCGGCAACTTCAGGACCCTGCTGGAGCAGGTCAGCCTGCATCCCATGATGGGCGTCTATCTGACCAGTATCGCCAATCAGAAGGAAGACGCCGCCACCGGCCGCAGCCCGGACGAGAACTATGCCCGCGAGGTGCTGCAGCTGATGTCGATCGGCGTCAGCCAGCTGAACACCAACGGCACGGCCCGGCTGGACAGCGCGGGCGCGCCCCTGCCGGCCTATACGTCGGCCGACATCGCGGGGCTGGCGAAGGTGTTTACGGGCTGGAGCTGGTACCATCCGACCCCAACGGCCAATACGTTCGCCGGACGTGTGAAGAACGCCGACGCCACGATCCGGCCGATGATCTTCTATTCGACCTACCATTCGACGTCGGAGAAGGCCTTCCTGGGCCGGACCATCGCCGCGGGATCGACCGACGGCGCGGCCGACCTGAAGATCGCGCTCGACACCATCTTCGCCCACCCCAATGTCGGGCCCTTCATCGGCAAGCAGCTGATCCAGCGGCTGGTGACGTCCAACCCCAGCCCGGCCTATGTCGAGCGGGTCGCCAGCGTGTTCAACAACAATGGCGCGGGGGTGCGCGGCGACATGGCGGCGGTGATCCGCGCCATCCTGCTGGACCCCGAGGCGCGTCACCCGGACAATGTCGACAGTGCCGTCTTTGGCAAGGTGCGCGAGCCGATCATCCGCATGACTAACTGGATGCGGGCCTTCAACGCGACCTCGGTGTCGGGCGCGTATCTGATCACCTCGACCAGCGCCAACACCTCGCTGGGCCAGTCACCGCTGAGTTCGCCGTCGGTGTTCAACTTCTATCGTCCCGGATATTCGCCGCCGAACACCCGGCTGGGAGCCGTCAACCTGTTGCAGCCCGAGTTCCAGATCGTCGATGAGGTCTCGGTCGCCGGCTATGCCAACACCATGCAGAACACGATCGGCAACGGGATCGGCACGGGCACCGACGTCCGATCGACCTATGCGGCCGAGACCATGGTCGCCGGCGACCCGCTGCTGTTGGTCGACCGGATCAACACCCTGTTGCTCTACGGCCAGATGTCCGGCGCCCTGCGCGCGCGCATTCTGGACGCGGTCAGGGGCATCACGGTGCCCGGCGGCACGGCGACCCAGGCCCAGATCAATACGGCCCTGACCAACCGGGCCAAGCTGGCGATCTATCTGACGATGATCTCTCCCGAATATCTGGTTCAGCGCTGAGGGGATGGGACGATGACGACACCCCTGGACAGACGCCATTTCCTGAGGGCCAGCGGGGCTCTGGGGATGCTGGGCGCGGCGGCGCCCTTCGCGATGCAGCTGGCGGCGGCCGGCTCTGCGGCGTCACAGAGCGCGCCCGACTATCGCGCCCTGGTCTGCATCTTCCTGTTCGGGGGCAATGACGCCAACAACATGGTGGTGGCGACGGACCAGGATTCCTACGACCGCTACTGGGCCGCGCGCCGCACGGGCGACGATCCCATCGCCCTGATGCCGCCGGGTGCCGCCCCTGTGCCGATCGGCAGCACGTCGTCGGTCACCGGCCGCACCGTCACCTCGGCGCGGATGCCCGAGGCCTGGGGCGGGCTGCTGCCGCTGGTCCCGCGGACGGTGAACCCGGTGCCGGCGGGCACCAGCGCCAGCGTCCGCACCTTCGGTATCCATCCCCTGATGGCCCCGGCGAAAAACCTGTTCGACGCCGGGCGGCTGGCCGTCGTGGCCAATGTCGGCACCCTGGTCCGGCCGATCACCAAGGCCCAGTATCAGGCGCGCACCGTCTCCTATCCGGCCAACCTGTTCTCGCACAACGACCAGCAATCGACCTGGCAGGCGGGGGCCGGAGAGGGGGCACGCGTCGGCTGGGGCGGTCGGATGGGCGACATCCTGGCCAGCCAGAACGGCACTTCGAGCCTGTTCACCGCCATCTCCACGGCCGGCAACGCCGTCTGGCTGTCGGGCCAGTCGATCGTCCAGTACCAGCTGTCCACCGGAGCCCAGCCCGGGGTGGTGATCAACGGGGCCACGGGGTCGTCGCTGTTCGGCTCCTCCGTCGGTCCGGCCAAGGCTCGTGAAATCCTGCAAGGCAAGTCGACGACCAGTCTGGCGGGCCTGGACTACTCCACCGTCACCGAACGATCGATGGGCGCGGCGGCGACCCTGAACAGCCTGTTCACCCAGTCGCTGTCGGCCGCCATCCCCGCGCCGCCCGTCTATACCAACCCCATCTCTGGCCTGACCGAGACCAACAGTCTGGCGGTCCAGCTCCAGACCGTGGCCAAGGCGATCGCCAGCCAGCGCACCACCGGCGTGAAGCGTCAGGTCTTCTTCGTCAGCCTGGGCGGCTGGGACACCCACGATTTCCAGAACTCGGCCCAGTCCAACAACCTGTCCAAGGTCGCGGCCGCAATGGCCTATTTCGATGGCGCGCTCAGTGCCATCGGCGGCATCGATATGCGCCCGAACGTGACGACCTTCACCGCGTCGGACTTCTCGCGCACCTTCACCACCAACGGCGACGGCACCGACCACGCCTGGGGAGGCCACCAGCTGGTGATGGGCGGCAGCGTCCGGGGCGGCGACATCTACGGCCAGTTCCCGACCGTCGGCGTCGACCTGGGCACGTTCCGCAACCCCGACATGGCCGGCAACGCCCTGGTCCCCACCACCTCGGTGGATCAGTACGCGGCGACCATGGGGCGGTGGCTGGGAGTGTCGGAAGGCAACCTGGACCTGATCTTCCCCAACCTGCGGAACTTTGCGTCGCGGGGGATGGGGTTCCTGTAAGGCTTCGTTCGCAAACCCTACCCATCGTCATTCTGGGCCTTGCGCCCAACATCCAGACTCACGGTGCCGACCATGAGCCGTGCTGGACACAATGGCACCACACATCTGCGGTGAAGTTCCCAGAACGAAAAAGGGGAACAATTCGATGCGCCTGAGTGCTCTGATCACGGCGTTGGTCTTGGCTCTATGGGCACCGCCGACGACCGCTGGCACGCCAGTCCGGGTTCAGATCGCTTGCCCCGTAGATGGCATCGAGTTTAGCTTCACCGATACGGCCTCGTTTTCGACCTGGGGGGCAGAGCTGGACGGCAAGCCAATGGGGTCTTGGACAACGCCCATGCCGATTCCCCAATGTCCCGGTTCCAACTTCCCCGTCTACCGTCGCGATTTCGACGACAACGACAAAGCGCGTATCAAGGCTTTGGTCGAGACGCCAGAGTATCAAGCAATCAAGGACGAAGCACCGTACTATTTGCTCCGCTTCGTCCTGCCGAAGATCGAACCGGACTCCGAGGCTGATCCGGACTTTCTTTTGCTCGCCGCGACTTGGCAGGCTCGCGACAAGCCTGAGGCCTACTCCCGCTATGTCGCGGAGCTGGTCCCCCTCATGGATGCGAAGGTCCAGGACAAAGCATCTGAGGATCCGGATTGGTGGTGGCGAAAAATCATCGTCGCGAACCTGCTGCGGCAGGTCGGGGATTTCGAGGGTGCGATGGCGCGTTTGGAAGATCTCAGCGGTGCCCCTCCCGCACAGACTGATTTCAGCCAGCGGGTTGCTCTGACGCGGACGTTGATCGCGGCGCGTGACGCACGACCTCGGGCCGTGGACTCCGCCGACTAGCCCACCTTCACCCGCACCGCCGCCTCCGGCAGATCCTCCCCGAACGCCCGCTGATAGAACTCCGCGATCGTCGGGCGTTCCAGTTCGTCGCACTTGTTGAGAAACGTCAGCCGGAACGACAACCCCACGTCGCCGCCGAAGATGATGGCGTTCTGGACCCAGGTGATCACCGTACGCGGCGACATCACCGTCGAGATGTCGCCGTTCATGAAGGCGTTGCGGGTCATGTCGGCGACGCGGACCATGGCGGCGATCTTGCGGCGGCCCTCGGCGTCGGCCCATTCGGGGGCCTTGGCGGCGACGATCTCGGCCTCGACGTCGTGGTCGAGATAGTTGAGCGTGGTCACGATCGACCAGCGGTCCATCTGGCCCTGATTGATCTGCTGGGTGCCGTGATACAGGCCCGATGTGTCGCCCAGGCCGATGGTGTTGGTGGTGGCGAACAGGCGGAACCATTTGTTGGGCCGGATGACACGGTTCTGGTCCAGCAGGGTCAGGCGGCCCTGTGCCTCCAGCACGCGCTGGATCACGAACATCACGTCGGGGCGGCCCGCGTCGTATTCGTCGAACACCAGGGCGATCGGCCGCTGGATGGCCCAGGGCAGCATGCCTTCGCGGAACTCGGTGATCTGCTTGCCGTCCTTCAGGACGATGGCGTCCTTGCCGACCAGATCGATGCGGCTGACGTGGCTGTCCAGGTTCACTCGCACCAGCGGCCAGTTCAGCTTGGCCGCGACCTGTTCGATATGGGTCGATTTGCCGGTGCCGTGATAGCCCTGGACCATCACGCGGCGGTCGTGGGCGAAGCCGGCGCAGATGGCCAGGGTGGTCTGGGGATCGAACTTGTAGCTGGGATCGACCTCCGGCACGTGGCTGTCGACGATGTCGAACATCGGCACGGTCATGTCGGCGTCGATGCCGAACGCCTCGCGCACGCTCACCTTGCGGTGGGGCTCGAACGTCAGCAGGGGATCGGGGGTCGCATCGAGGGGAAAGGCCATGCGCATCCTCTAGCCACCGGCCGCGCGCGGCTCAACACGCGCGCGGCCCGATCCCGTGATTTAACCGCGACTATTCCGCGCTGAGCGCCACATCGACGTTGCCGCGCGTGGCGTTGGAGTAGGGGCAGACCTGGTGGGCCCTGGCGATCAGGTCGTCGATGACCGCCTGGTCCAGGCCGTGGTCGGTGATCTTGAGCGCGATATCCAGGTTGAAGCCCTCGCCGCGCGTATTGGGGCCGAAGCCGACCGTCGAATGGACCTTGGTGTCCTTGCCGACGGGGGTGCCCGCCTTGCCGCTGACCAGCCGCAGCGCGCCGAGGTAACAGGCGGCGTATCCGGTCGCGAACAGCTGTTCCGGATTGGTGCCGGGGCCGTCGTCGCCGCCCATGGCCTTGGGCACCGACAGGCTGACGTCGATCTTGCCGTCGTCGGTGTGCGATCGCCCGTCGCGTCCGCCGCCCGAGGCGGTGGCGTGGGCCTTGTAGAGAATGTCCATGAGGGGCTCCTGTGAGGTGGGAGCCAGATATAGTGCGTCCCTCTCCCGTCGGGAGAGGGAGCCTTCAAGCGATACCCGCCTTCTTCAACGTCTTCCAGGCCTTGATAACGCGGACCAGCTTGGCCTCGGCACCGCGGTCGCCCTGGTTGTGGTCGGGGTGACAGCGTTTCAGCAGATCGTGATAGGCGGTCTTGATCGCCTCCTTGGTCGCGCCGGGCTCCAGGTCCAGGTCGGCCAGGGCGCTGCGTTCGATCTTGCCGACGCGGCGATCCTCGGTCGGCGATTGCGGGGCCTGATCCCCCTTGCGTCCGAACAGGCCATAGCTGTCGCGCCAAGACCCCGTGCCGGTCGTGTTGGCCGTGCCCATCTTGGCGGCAAAGGTCGCGGCTTCGCGGGAGTTCTTGGAGGCCTTCATGTCCCAGGTGGGACGCCCCCCCGTCATGGCCTCGTTTTCCTTGGCCGCGCGGATCTGGGCCTCGTTCATGCCGGCGTAGAAATTCCAGCTCTTGTTGTACTCGCCCGCGTGCGACTGACAGAAGTCGTAGAAGTCGTTCAGCCGCTCGCGCGATTTCGGGGCGCGCGCGGTCGCGGCCTTGCGGCACTCGGGCCATTCGCACGGCTTCTCGCCCGGCTTCAGGCGCAGGACGTCGGCTTCCGCCTCGGCCTCTCCGGCCTTGAGCGGTTTGATCCGCATATCCTTGAAACGGGGTTTGTATTCGAATGACGCAGGCATTGGGCAGAGTGTAAGGTCGATTTGGTCATCATCAAGGATGGTTCGATGTCCGAAGGCCCGATCGCGACGATTATCCGCGAAAAACTCACAGCCGCGCTGAAACCGACACGGCTCGAGATCGAGGACGACAGCGCGCGGCACTCCGGGCACCACCACGAGGGCGGCATGGACGCGAAACCGGGCGGCGAATCCCACTTCAACCTGATCGTCGTCTCGGCCGCGTTCGAGGGCATGAGCCGCGTCGCCCGCCAGCGCGCGGTCAACACCGCCGTCGCCGAACAGCTGGCCGGGCCCGTCCACGCCCTGTCGATCCGCGCCATGACACCCGCAGAGGCCGCAACCGGCTGAAGATTCCCGTTCATCCCGTCTTAGACAGTCTGTGCGCAGATGGTCGCGGGACTGTTCAGAAGCCGGAATTTCAATGGTTGGATCCGAGGGTATCGGCAAAGGACTGGCATCCGACAACGATGCCGGCGAGGCCGCATTGGCCCTCATGGCGATTCTGCAGACCCAGTATCTGCGCTATGTGATCATCGCCAGCTGGGCCCTGGGCCTGGTGGCCACCGTCGGCTGGGTTCCGGCCATGGTCTGGTTCATCGGCACCCTGGGGGCCGGCGCGGTGCGCGGCGCCTTTGAAAAGCGGATGGCCGGAAAGGTCGGCGCGGGCTGGGGCATGATCTTCCCGGCGGTCGCCACCATCACCACCTGCGCCTGGGCCGCCGCGCCCCTCATGGCCTGGTTTTCGCCCAGCCCCTTCGGCCAGTCGCTGGCCGTTGCCCTGTTGATTTCCGGCTACGTGCTGGTCTTCGCCCAGCTGCGCAGCTCCCCGCGCCAGGCGATCGTGATCTCGTCGCCCTATGGCCTCGTCGCCCTGGCCATCCTGGTCAGTCTGTGGGGTGGCCCGCTGTTCTGGCCCTTCCTGGGAGTCATTCCCTTCACCGCCGCCGGCATGTTCGTGCTGGTGACCATGACCATGCTGCGCGAGGAGCGGATCCGCGCGTTTCAGGAACACCAGTCGCACCTGATCGCCGAACTTCAGGCCGCCCGCGACAAGGCCGACGCCGCCAACAACGCCAAGTCCAACTTCCTCGGCATCATCTCGCACGAGTTGCGCACGCCCATGAACGGGGTCCTGGGTGCCGCACAGCTGCTGAGCGCCACACGGCTGGAACAAACCCAGCGCGACTATCTGTCGATCATCCGGAACTCGGGCGACAACCTGCTGAGCCTGCTGAACGACATCCTCGACATGACCAAGATCGAGGCCGGCAAGATGACGTTCGAGCTGGCGGACGTGAACCTCAACGATCTGCACGGCCGTGTGACCGGCCCGTTCGTGGCCCAGGCCGAGGCCAAGGGTCTGGAGTTCGTCTCCCACTTTACCGGGGAACAGCCGTCGGTCGTCCGTGGCGACCCCCTCCGGGTCTGTCAGGTGATCCAGAACCTGCTGTCGAACGCCGTGAAGTTCACCGAACGCGGCAAGATCGAGTACGTCATCCATTCGACCCGCGTGAACGACAAGCGGGTGCGGTTCGACTTTTCCGTGACCGATTCGGGATCGGGGATCACCCAGGAGGACCTCGCCCGGCTGTTCCAGCCCTTCACCCAGGTCGACGCCTCGTCCACCCGCCGGTTCGGCGGCACAGGCCTGGGCCTGACCATCGCGCGGCGCATGGCCAATATCATGGGTGGCGACATCGCCGTCACGTCCGAGATCGGTGTCGGCTCGACCTTTACCCTGACCGTAGAGGCCGAGGTGGTCGAATGGTCCGCCGTCGAGGCCGCCGCTCCCATCCATGCCGAGATCGAGAACGGCGGCTCGCTCAGCGTGCTGGTCGTCGAGGATCACCCGGTCAACCGCATGATCCTGGAGGCCTGGCTGGCCTCGGCGGGGCACACCACCGCCTCGGCCGAGAACGGCCAGATCGCCGTCGATGTGGCCCGCGACCAGACCTTCGACCTGATCATCATGGACGTGAACATGCCCGTCATGGACGGTCTCAGCGCGACGCGGCTGATCCGTCAGGACGGCGTCAATGCCGAAACCCCCATCGCGGTCCTGTCCGCCTCGGCCCGGCGCGAGGACCATATGGCGGGTCTGGACGCGGGTGCCGACGCCTATCTCAACAAGCCGATCGACTTCGCGGCCCTGGCCGTCTTGATGAACCGGGTCGGCGGTGGCCGGGTCGCCGTGCGGGCTTTGCAGGAACAAGGCGAAATTTCGGTCGCCGCCTGAACCTGACCTGAGCAGGCCTGTTCAGGTCGGGCTCAAACGAAGGGGACTAAACCTCAGGGCAAGTCGAAGGTTCGACTGACCCAAGGAGAAGTCGCCATGAAGAAATTCATCACCGCCGCCGTCGCCGCTGTCATCGCTACCGGCTCGCTGGGCCTGGCCGCCACTACCGCCAGCGCCCAGTCGCGCGGCTACGAACAGTCCCAGGATCGCCGCGACGACCGACGCGACGACCGGCGCGATGATCGCCGGGATGACCGTCGCGACGACCGCAACGACCGCCGCGAATACCGTCAGGACGCCCGCGAGGATCGTCGCGAGTATCGTCAGGACCAGCGCGCCTACGCCCGCTATCAGCGCGCCGAACGCCGCTACAACGCCGGTCGCTGGCAGCAGCCGCGCGGTCATCGCTACCAGGCCTATGGCTATGGCCAGCGCCTGCCCAGCGCCTACAACGCCTACGTCGTCAACGACTACAACCGTTACGGCCTTCGCGCCCCGCCCCGTGGATACCACTATGTCCGCAACGGCAATGACGTGGTTCTCGCCGCCGTCGCCGGTGGCCTGATCACCGCCGTCATCGCGGGACTGTTTAACTAAGAGGCCTACCGCCCTTCGGGCTACTTGAGACCGATCGGTGTATGATGACACAGCCCCGGAGGGAAACCTCCGGGGCTTGTTTCGTTGTGCTGTGACGCTGACGCCTGGCGTGCATAGTGGGACCCGATGCGCGCCTTTGCCGAACTTCTGGATCGCCTGTCTCTGACGGCCTCGCGCAACGCCAAGCTGGTGCTGTTGCGCGACTATCTGAAGGTCACGCCCGATCCCGACCGGGGCTGGGCCCTGGCTGCCCTGACCGGCGATCTGACCTTCAACGACGCCAAGCCCGCCATGATCCGCCGGGCGGTAGAGGCGCGGGTCGATCCCGTCCTGTTCGGCTGGTCCTACGACTATGTCGGCGATCTGGCCGAGACGGTGGCCCTGATCTGGCCCGGCGACCCCGACCGCCGCCCCAACCGCGAACCCGAACTGGCCGAGGTCATCGACGCCCTGTCCACGGCCAAACGCGGCGAGGTGCAGGGGCTGATCGAGGGCTGGCTGGACGCCCTGGCCCCCAAGGGCCGCTGGGCCCTGCTGAAGCTGCTGACCGGCGCTCTGCGGGTCGGCATGTCGGCCCGTCTGGCCAAGACCGCCACGGCCATGATCCGCCCACCGGCCGTCAGCGAACCGCCCGATCCGGACGGCGGCGAGGCGACCCTGGCCCTCAATCCCGTTGATGTCTCCGAGATCGAGGAGGTGTGGAACGGCCTGGAGCCGCCCTACGCCGACCTGTTCGCCTGGCTGGAGGGCCGGGGCGAGCGCCCCAGCACCACCGCGCCCGGGCGTTTCCGCCCCGTCATGCTGGCCGTCGCCATCGACGAGGCGGTCGATTTTGCCAGGCTGGACCCCGCCGACTACGCCGCCGAATGGAAATGGGACGGCATCCGCGTTCAGGCGGTGCGAGAGGCCGGCGTCGCCAGACTCTATTCCCGCACGGGCGACGAGATATCGGCCGCCTTTCCAGACGTCATGGCCGGACTGACCTTCGAGGGAGCCGTCGATGGCGAATTGCTGGTCTGGCGCAACGGCGTCGTCGCCCCGTTCGGCGACCTGCAACAGCGGCTGAACCGCAAGACCATCGATGCAAAGACGATGGCGGCCTACCCGGCGGCGGTCGTCGCCTATGACCTGCTGGCCGACAACGGCGAGGATCTGCGCGCCCTGCCGCTGCGCGACCGTCGTGTCCGTCTGGAGGCGCTGGTCGCTGCCCACACAGGCGACCGCCTGCATCTGTCGCCGGATGTTCCGTACGCGGACTGGGCCGCGCTCGGACGGCTCCGCGCCGATCCGCCGGTGGGGGCCGCCGCCGAGGGTCTGATGCTCAAACGCTGGGGTTCTGCCTACGTCGCCGGTCGCCCCAAGGGCCCCTGGTTCAAGTGGAAGCGCGACCCCCACACCCTGGACTGCGTCCTGATGTACGCCCAGCGCGGCCACGGCAAACGCTCCAGCTTCTACTCCGACTTCACCTTCGGCTGCTGGACGGACGAGGGCACGCTGTCCCCGGTCGGCAAGGCCTATTTCGGCTTCACCGACGAAGAGCTGAAATCGCTCGACAAATTCGTTCGCGACCACACCCTGGAACGGTTCGGACCGGTCCGCTCCGTCCGCGCCGAACGCGATTTCGGCCTGGTCCTGGAGATCGCCTTCGAGGGCCTGAACCGTTCGTCCCGCCACAAGTCCGGCGTCGCCATGCGATTCCCCCGTATCAGCCGCATCCGCTGGGACAAGCCGGCCCGCGAGGCCAACACGCTGAACGATGTCATGGACATGCTGGATGCCATCGAGGCGGGCGGCGGGCGGCTCGCGACCGTCGAAGTCGCGTAGTTCGTTCGCCCGATCCCGTGTCGAACAAGGAATCCGATGCGCCTCCTATCGGCTGGAGAACACGAAGCTGGAGTTTTCCGGGGCCGCAGATCAGGGTCTTGCCTGAGCGATCAAAGACCGCACAAAAGCCTCGCATTTGGCTGCGGCATCGCGCTTCTGCGCACCGCGATCGCTTGCAACGGCGGGCCTCCTCTGCCAAAACGCGCGACCCAATGAGTTGCGATTTTTAGCGAAGAGACGAAAACGAGACGCGTATCTTTGATAGGGACCGGTAACCCATTGAATTTGCGGGTATAGTATAATGGTAATACAGCAGCCTTCCAAGCTGAATATGTCGGTTCGATTCCGTCTACCCGCTCCAGGTTTTTGATAGCACCCAGCGCCCCTCAACCCGGGCCATCAGGAGTTTGGCCATGGCCAAGGAAAAGTTCGAACGTAACAAGCCGCATTGCAACATCGGCACGATCGGTCACGTTGACCACGGCAAGACGACGCTGACGGCGGCGATCACGATGACGCTGGCCAAGGCCGGTGGCGCCAAGGCCATGGCCTATGCCGACATCGACGCGGCTCCGGAAGAAAAAGCTCGCGGCATCACGATCAACACGGCGCACGTCGAGTATGAGACGGCCAACCGTCACTATGCCCACGTCGACTGCCCCGGCCACGCCGACTATGTGAAGAACATGATCACCGGTGCCGCCCAGATGGACGGCGCGATCCTGGTGGTGTCGGCCGCCGACGGCCCGATGCCCCAGACCCGCGAACACATCCTGCTGGCCCGTCAGGTCGGCGTGCCCGCCCTGGTCGTGTTCATGAACAAGGTCGACCTGGTCGACGACGCCGAGCTGCTGGAACTCGTCGAGATGGAAGTGCGCGAGCTGCTTTCGTCCTACCAGTTCCCGGGCGACGACATTCCGATCACCATGGGCTCGGCCAAGGCCGCGACCGACGGCGTGAACCCGGAAATCGGCGAGAACCAGGTTCTCAAGCTGATGGAAACCGTCGACGCCTACATTCCGCAACCGGAACGCCCGGTCGACCTGCCCTTCCTGATGCCGGTCGAGGACGTGTTCTCGATCTCGGGTCGCGGCACCGTGGTCACGGGTCGTGTCGAGCGCGGCATCGTCAAGGTCGGTGAGGAAGTCGAGATCGTCGGCATCCGCCCCGTCCAGAAGACGACCTGCACCGGCGTGGAAATGTTCCGCAAGCTTCTGGATCAGGGTCAGGCGGGCGACAACGTCGGCGTGCTGCTGCGCGGCACCAAGCGGGAAGACGTCGAGCGCGGTCAGGTCCTGTGCAAGCCGGGCTCGATCACCCCGCACACCAAGTTCCTGGCCGAGGCCTACATCCTGACCAAGGAAGAGGGCGGCCGTCACACGCCGTTCTTCACCAACTATCGCCCGCAGTTCTACTTCCGCACCACGGACGTGACAGGCATCGTTCACCTGAAGGAAGGCGTCGAGATGATCATGCCCGGCGACAACGCCGAGCTGAACGTCGAACTGATCACGCCCATCGCCATGGAAGAGAAGCTCCGCTTCGCCATCCGTGAAGGCGGCCGCACCGTCGGCGCCGGCGTCGTCGCCAAGATCATCGCCTAGTTTTAGGGCGCTAACGCGAGCGACGCGTTCCCGCTTTCGCGGGAATGACGAGGCTCGCTGCTTGAGCGCGGTTTGAGTGTGAATACAGAACGGCCGTCGGGGCAACCCGGCGGCCGTTTTGCTTTGGATGCCGCCGTCTTCCTTCGGGAGGATTAGCGCACGCCGGTCAGGTAATCCGCGAACCTCGCCTCATCCTCGAACCGCGCCACCACGGGCCAGTTCACGACGCGGTCTCGCCACGTCGGCGGCAGTCGGACCCAGTCCTTCTCGGTCGTGACCATGCCCGCTCCCAGCATCCCGGCGCGGTCGGCGAGGAACCGCAGGTCTTCCTCGCGATAGGCGGCGTGGTCGGGGAAGGGGGCGAACTCGACGAGGTCGCAGCCAGCGGCGACCAGGGAGCGTTCGACCTTCCACGGCTTGGCGATACCGGCGAAGCCGAGCCGGGGTCCGGATGGCGGTGGACCGGCGGGCGTCAGGCGGGCGATGAAGATCGGCAGGTCGCCGAACACAGCGGTTAGCTCGGGATCGACCTCGGCCATGTCGGTGGGCAACAGCACGATCACGGCATCGACGCGGGCGAGGCCGGCCTTCAGCGGTTCTCGCATCGGGCCCGAGGGGAAGACGCCGCCGTCGCCGAAGGGCCATTCGTCACCGCGTGTCTCGCCGTCGACGACGATGAGGCTGAGCGACTTCTTCAGGGCCGGGTTCTGATGGGCGTCGTCGAGCACGAGGGTTGTGGCCCCGGCGGCGACCGCGGCACGGGCACCGGCGATGCGGTCACGGGCGATCCAGGCGGGGCTGTCTAGGGCCAGCATCAAGGGCTCGTCGCCGACATCCTCGGCCGTGTGGATGGCGAGATCGACGCGCAGCGGACCGGTTTCTCGACCGCCGTAACCGCGTGACAGGGCATGGGCTTCGACGCCGGCGGCGCGGAGCAGGCGGAGAACCTCGCGGGCGACAGGCGTCTTGCCGGAGCCGCCGACGGTCAGGTTGCCGACCGAGATGACGACTGCCCCCGGATCGACGGGCGCGGCGCGGGCGATGCGGCGGGCGGTCAAGGCGGCCCAGAGCCAGGACGCGGGCTTCAGCAGGGTGCGGGTGACGATGGCGTGGCGGCTGCCCCGAACATACCACCAGCGCGGGGTGTTGAGCTTCACAACCGGCCCCTGGCGATGGGTGGAGCGGGGGGCAGGAGCGGCTGCAGGCTGTCCCACAGCCGGTCGAGGCCGGCACCGGCGTCGACGGCGGCGCGGCGGGCGCGCTCTCCCATGGCCCGGGCGGCGGTGGGATCGTTCAGAAGTGGACCGATGACCTGGGGCAGGTCGGCCGGGGTGGCAACGACGGTCAGGCCGCCGGCTTCGTGCAGGGCCGTCGTCACGCTGGCCCAGTTGGAGGCGTCGGGGCCGGCGACGGCGGGCTTGCCAATGCGGGCAGGCTCCAGCGGGTTGTGACCGCCGACGGGCGGCAGGCCCAGCGCGGGCGCGAAACTGCCGCCCATGATGACCACATCGGCCAGCCGCAGGAACAGGCCCAGTTCGCCCAGGGTGTCGGCGACATAGAGGTCGGTGTCGGGGCCCAGTACGCCGCCCCGCGAACGCAGGGCGAAGCGATAGTCGTCGCGGGTCAGGGCGGTGGCGATCTCGGGCCCCCGCTCCGGATGGCGGGGGACCAGGATCAGACAGATGCGCTGGTCCAGGGCGTCCAGCGCGCGGACGATGGCGATTTCCTCGGCCTCATGGGTGCTGGCGGCGACGACCACGGGACGGTCACCGATGGCGGCGCTGAGGCCGATGAAGGCGGTCGCATCATGGGGCA
Source organism: Brevundimonas sp. NIBR10 (assembly GCF_027912515.1). Classification (NCBI taxonomy): domain Bacteria; kingdom Pseudomonadati; phylum Pseudomonadota; class Alphaproteobacteria; order Caulobacterales; family Caulobacteraceae; genus Brevundimonas; species Brevundimonas sp. NIBR10. Next base: position 3,409,325 of record NZ_CP115464.1, on the reverse strand, counting down.
GGGGGCCGCCCGAGAGCTTCAGATTGACCAGACCGTCGATGCGGGCACCCAGGGTCTGGAGCGTGGCCGCAGAGGCCTCGTCCTGGGGCAGGACGCGGTCGAAGGCGGTCAGCAGGGCGTGGGCCATGCCGGGGAAACGCTTCCAGCCCCGGGCGGTCCTGTCCGTCACCCGGGCGCTGACGAGGGCCAGTTTCACCCCCCGCCGGTGGGCCGTCATGATCAGATTGGGCCACAGCTCGCTCTCGACGAAGATACCGAGCGACGGTCGCCAATGGTCGAGGAAGGCGGCGACCGCGGCGGGGCCGTCGACCGGGGCGAACTGGTGAATGACCCCCTCCGGCAGCCTTTGGGCCAGGATCGTCGCCGAGGTCACAGTGCCGGAGGTGATCAGGATCGTCAGGTCGGGCCGCACTTTTTGCAGGCGGTCGACCAGGGGCAATAGGGACAGGGTCTCGCCGACGCTGACACCGTGCATCCAGACCAGGTCGCCGGAAGGTCGGGCGACGGTGGCCACACCGAGGCGCTCATCGACACGGACCGCGTCCTCCTTGCCCTGCTTCACACGGGCGTCGAGCAGGCGAGGAGCCAGCGGCTCCAGCAACCGGGTCAGCAGGCGATAAGCGGTCAGAGCCGGGCTCATCTCAGACCCGCTTCAGGCCGGTGACGGCGTCGGCGCGAGCCTCCACGCCGGTCAGGCGGTCCGCCCAGGCTGCGGCGACTTCGGACAGATCGGCCCCCGCAGGAAACCGGTCAATGTCCCAGACGATGGCACCCTTGCCGAACGGCAGGGGCAGAACGGCGCGGTCCCAGCTGTTCAGCCGGATCGCGGGATTGCAGCTCAGACCGATGAACAGCACGGGCGCGCCGGACAGCTTGGCCATCAGGGGCAGGCCCTCGGCCATCTGGCGGGCCGGGCCGCGCGGTCCGTCCGGGGTAACGGCCAGGGCGGCGACCTTGAGCTGTTTCAGGCCGTCACGGAGCGCCTGGGTCCCGCCCTTGGCGCGGTCGGCCTTGTCCTTGTTGGCCGAGGACCCGCGCACAGCGGGAATGCCTTGCAGCGCCATGGCCGTGGCGATGAACTGGCCGTCAGGGCTGAGCGACACCAGACCCTTGATGGGCTGGGCGCGGTTCAGCGGCCAGCAGGCCGGGCTGAGCGCGATCCGGGAGTGCCAGTAGGCGCACAGCACTCCGCCGCCCTCGGACCACACCGTTTCGGCGACGGCTTCGTTCTCTTGCGTCCAGCGGATGGTGGCGAAACAGAATTGCATCCAGCCGGCGAGGATGTGGGCCAGCACCGACTGGATGATCGGATTACGGAGAGGTCTCACGGCGCTAGACCACGGCTGCCAGGGGCGGCGTTCCGTCCAGCGACTGTTGCCGCGCCAGACGGCTGTAGAGTCCGCCCTCGGCGATCAGGCTCGTGTGGGTCCCGGTCTCGACGATGCGGCCGGCCTCGATGACATGGATACGGTCGGCGTTCATCACGGTGGACAGGCGGTGGGCGATCATCAGGGTCGCCCGACCCTGCATCAGCCGCTCCAGCGCCGCCTGGACCAGGGCCTCGCTCTCGGTGTCGAGCGCGGAGGTGGCTTCGTCGAGCAGCAGGACCGGGGCGTCCTTGAGGAAGGCGCGGGCGATGGCGACGCGCTGGCGCTGGCCGCCGGACAGGCGCATTCCGGCCTCTCCGACGCGGGTCTGGTATCCCTCGGGCAGGGCGAGGATGAAGTCGTGGGCGGCGGCGGCGCGGGCGGCGGCCTCGATGGCGTCCCGGGTCGCGCCGGGTCGGCCATAGGCGATGTTGGCGGCGATGGTGTCGTCGAACAGGAAGGGCTCCTGGGTCACCAGGGCGATATGGGCGCGCAGGTCGTGCAGTCGGACGTCGCGGATGTCGCGCCCGTTGAGGGTTACGGTGCCCGCCGTCACGTCGTAGAACCTCGGCAGCAGCGACAGAATGGTCGACTTGCCCCCGCCGGACGGGCCGACCAGGGCCACGGTCTCTCCCGGACGGACGGTCAGGGACACTTCCGACAGGGTCGGTGCCGATCCCTGCGCCGGGGCCCCGTAGGCGAAGCTGACGTGGTCCAGCGCGATCGTGACCGGCCCTTCGGTCAGGGGCGCGGCATCGGGGGCCTCCCGGATTTCGGGCTGGATATCGAGCGCCGCGAACAGGCGCCGCGCGGCGGTCAGGCCCTCGGTCATCACGGTCTGCAGGTTCGTCACCTGACGCAGCGACTGACCGGCCGCCATCAGCAGGCCGATGAAGGCGGCGAAGGCCCCGACGCTCATCTCGCCGTCGCGGGCGCGCCAGCCGGCATAGGCCATGACGGCGGCGACGATGATCATGGCCACCAGATTGCTGAACGGGCCGGCGAAGGCGCGACTGTCAGCGGATTTGATGATGTGGCGCTGGCGGCGGGTGACGACTTCGCCGACGGCGGCTTCTTCGTGGACCTCCTGGTTTTCCAGCTTGATCAGGCGGACGCCGTCGAGGTTTTCCATCAGGGCCGTGGAGAGGGCCTCGGTCTCCTTCATCGCGCCGGTGGTGGCCTTCTTGGTGCGCTTCGAGAAACGGCGCAGCACCAGGGTGATCAGGGGCACGCCCAGCAGGACGATGCCGGTCAGCCGCCAGTCGATGAACAGCATCGACGCGATCACGGCAACAAGGGTGAGGCTGTGCTGGGTGTAGTTGACCACGCCGTTGGTGAAGGCCTCGCGCACCAGGTTCGCATCGAAAAGAACCGAGGAGACGAATGAACCGGAATGCTGGCTGCGCAGCCGGGCGAGGTCGGCGCGGATCATAGCGCCGAACAGCCGGACCTGAATGTCGCCGACGATGCCATGACCCAGTCGGTTGACCAGCGCAGCCTGACCCAGGCTGGCCAAGGTCCAGACGAAGGCGACCGCGACGATGGCCGAGGGAATCACGATCAGGGCCTGACCCGGCGCGATGTCGATCAGGCCCCAGAGCTTCATCGGCGCGTTCTGTTGCAGGAACAGTCCGTTGATCGCGGGCTCCAGCAGCTTCAGCGTCAGGGCCGACAGGCCACCGGCCGCCGCCGCGCACAGCATTGAGGTGAACAGCGCCCCCTTGTGATGCGAGAGATAGTCACGCCAGATCCGCGCCAGCAGCGGGCGCAGGCCTTCGTCCTGTTCGGCGGGGGTGGGCGGCGTCATGGGAGGGAGGTCGGACGGCTCGGCCTTCAAGTCAACCCGCAGGTCTGATGACGCCGGGAGCATGGGCCTGTATGTGGCGGCAATGCCGAAGTTTGACCTCTCCACGCCCGGCGGCCGGTTTCATGCCGGCTGGGACTATTTCTGGAGCGACCACGCCTTTCTGAGGCTAGCGTTTTCCAATGCGCACTGGCTGGGACCGGACCTGGTGCGGACCAACCAGCCGTCGCCCCGGCAACTGGCGGGATGGGCGCGGCGGGGCGTGAGGACCGTCATCAATCTGAGGGGCGTGCGGGACGAGAGCTATTATGCGCTGGAGAAGGCGGCGTGCGATCGGTTGGGCTTGACGCTGATCGATGCGCCGCTGGACTCGCGTGACGTGCCGACGCCGGATCGGGTGCATCGGGCGAAGCGGCTGTTCGAGACGATCGAGTATCCGGTGCTGATCCACTGCAAGTCGGGGGCGGATCGGGCGGGGTTGATGGCCGTCTTCTACCGGCATTTCCACCTGGGCGAGCCGATCTCGGTGGCGATGGGGCAGCTGTCGAAGCGGTATCTGCACAGCCGGGAGGGGCTGACCGGGGTGCTGGATTTCTTTCTGGAGAAATATGTCCGGGAGATCGAACCGACGGGGGTCGGCTTCCTCGAATGGATCGACAGCCCAACCTATGATCCCAAGGCGATCCGCGCCGAGTTCAAGGCCGGGTGGTGGGGAACGCTGCTGACCGATCGCCTGCTGCGGAGGGAATGACCGGCCACCGATCCGTTAGCCCCATGGACCGCGCGGCGGGCCGTCGGCGGGCGGCGGGGCCTCGCCGCGTTCCCTGGCCAGTTCGGCGTCGCGGCGGGCCTTGCGCTCGGCCTCCCATTGTTTGAACCAGCGCGCGTAGCCCATCTCGCCCTTCAGCGACATGGTCCAGAGCACCAGGGCCAGAAGCATTCCGACCAGGGCCGCAGTCGCGGGGCCGTCCAGGGTTGTGCCGAAAAGGGTCATGGGCGGGCGTCTCCATCGAATGAGGGCGCGTGGGCGAAGGGGTCGGTGGGCTCTGCTGACCGCGCCGGGTTCGGAGTCAGGGTAGGGGTGTACTGTGTCGGCGCAAAGACCGGCTCGGGCGAGGGTGCGACGGCATCCGGGACCGGCGGCGCAGGCTTTCTGGCCGGGCGACGCGGCGCGGCGGGGGCGTGTGGATAGCCGATCGTGTGCCAGGCCACGATGCCGGCCCCGAGCCCCAGCAGCAGCACAATCACCAGAAATGGGGCCATAGACCGCTCCTTTGCGCGCCCCGAACCTTCATGAAGCGTGCCAGCCCCGAAAGGGTTCGCCGACCGGCTTCTTGCGTCGCCTCAGTGGGCGTGGTCGTCGCCGCGCGGGTCGATCATCTTGTGGGCGTGCAGGATGAAAAAGCGCATCAGGGCGTTGTCCACGGTCGCCTGGGCGCGGGCCTTCCAGGCCTGGCGGGCCTCGGCGTAGGAGCCGTAGGCGCCGACGAACTCGACCTTGGTCAGGTCGCGGAAGACGGGGGCGTCGAGGTGACGGAGCTCGCCGCCGATCACGAGGTGGAGCAGTTGCGGGTTTTCGACGTCGGGGGTCTGGGGCATGGGAATCCTGTGAGGGCGGGGAGGCCTTAGGCTGTCAGCGGGATAGGCCTTGTCCGCTCCAGGATCAACGGGTGCAGGGCCGGGGCGGAGCAGACGAGGCTGGCCTGGCGGGGGTCCGGGCGGTTGAAGGTCCAGCCGTTGCCCTGGTGGTCGGTGACCCGGGCCCCGGCCTCATGCGCGATCAGGTCGCCGGCGGCGATGTCCCAGTCCCATTTGGGCGAGATGGCGATGGCGGCGTCGAAGGCCCCGGCCGCGACCAGGGCCATCCGATAGGCGATGGCGTTGCGCTTCTCCAGCCGCATGGGCGGCCAGGGCTCGGCCCAGCGCGGGCTCTGCATCAACATGGCGTCGGCAAGCATGGAGGCGTCCTCGAGCGCATCGGTGTCCGAGGCCGAGATGGGCTGGCCGTTCAGGCGCGCGCCACCGCCCAGGGTCGCCTCGAAGGTCTCGTTCAGTTGAGGGGCGTGGATGACGGCGGCGACGGGTCGGCCGTTCTCGATGACGGCGATGGGCACGCACCACCACGGCTTGTTCTTCATGAAGGCCACGGTGCCGTCGATCGGATCGACGATGAAGATGCGTTCGCACGACAGGCGGGCGGGGTCGTCGACGGTTTCTTCCGAGAGCCAGCCGTAGTCGGGGCGGGCCGAGAGCAGCCGGGTTTTCAGCAGTTCGTCCACGGCGATGTCGGCCGAGGTGACGGGGGAGCCGCCATCCTTGGACCAGGTCTTCACGCCCCGCTCGCGCTCGGACAGGGCCAGGGCCCCGGCAGCCAGGGCCGCGCTGCGGATCAGATCGAGGTCGGCTTCGTAGGACGTCATTTGCCGGCGATGGCGACGGCGTCGAACAGCAGGGAGGGGCTGTTGAACGATCCCCGGAACTCCAGGTCCGACCCCGCCACCATCCGCGCCCACAGGGCCTTGAGGTTACCGGCGACGGTGACCTCGCTGACCGGATAGGCCAGTTCGCCGTCCTCAAACCAGAAGCCGGACACCCCCGCCGACCAGTCGCCGGTATTGGCGTTCAGCGAGGGGCCGAACATGGAGGTGACCATCAGGCCGGTGCCTGCGTCGGCGCGCAGCCCCGCCGCATCGCGGTCGCCGGGCGTCAGGTGCAGGTTGTGGGTCGAGACGCCGGGAGGACCGGCCAGACCGCGCGAGGCGTGGCCGGTCGAGGCCTGCCCCAGTTGGCGGGCCGAGGCGGAGTTGTGCAGCCAGGTGGTCAGGACGCCGGCATCGACCAGGCGGCGCTCGACCACCTCGACGCCCTCGTCATCGAAGGGGGCGGAGCCGAGGCCGCGCATCCGGAACGGGTCATCGATCAGGCTGAGATGGGTCGGCAGGACCGCCTGGCCCATGTCGTCCTTCAGGAAGGAGGTGCCGCGCGCGATCGAGGGGCCGGAGATGGCGCCGAGCAGGGGCGACAGGATCTGGGTGGCGACGCGGTTCTCGAAGATGACGGGGGCGGTGGTCGAGGCGATCTTGCGCGGGCCGACGCGGGCGACGGCGCGACGGCCGGCCTCTTCGCCGATCGCCGCGGCGTCGGGCAGGTCGGACAGGTGGCGGGTGGTGCGGCTCTCGCCGCCGCGCTCCATGGCCCCGTCCTTCTCGGCGATGACGCCGACGCCGAGCGAGAAGGCCGAGCCGGAGTAGCAGCCTTCGAAGCCGTGGGAGGTCACCAGCCGCCATTCGGTGGACGAGGTCGAGGCGTGGCCGCCCTCGGAGCGGACGACGCCGGGGATGGCCAGCGCTGCGGCCTCGGCCTGGATCGACACGGCTTCCAGCTCGGCGGCGCTGCGTTCGGATGTGTCCATCAGGTCGAGGTCGCGGAAGGGGCCCCGGTGAAGGCGATCCTCGGGCGCAAAGCCGGCGTAGGGGTCCTCCGGGGCCAGCCGGGCCATGGCCACGACCCGTTCGATCAGGCGGGTGCGGGTCGCCTCGGACAGGTCGGAGGCGGAGACAGAGGCCTGACGCTTGCCGACGAAGACGCGCAGGCCCAGGTCGCGAGACTCTTCGCGCTCGACGTCTTCGAGGGTGCCATTGCGGACGCCGACGGACAGGGCGGCGCGTTCGGCGGTGACGGCCTCGGCGGCGTCGGCTCCGGCCTTCAGGGCGGCGGCGACCAGATCATGGAGGAGGGCGGCGGAGGCTTTGACAGTCATGCCCCGATATGGCGGGGGCGGGACGCGGGTGCAACCGGGTTGGAGGCGGAGGGGGCCAAAGATATATCGTTGGTGTCAAGGTGGGCAGGGTGGTGAGTCCCGATAGTCCCGAGGGGTCGAAAGCTGGAGGGTGTGGCCCGTGGTGGGTCGGTGGGATCGACCGCCTGGACCGGTGGTGGAGGGGTGATGATGTCAAAGACCGTGTTCGTGCAGTTTACCACCGGCTCGATCGGTGATGGCCGAGCGGGCGATTATTTTTGAGAAGGCAGCAAAAACAGGGGCCTGACCGCACGGAATATGATGGGCACGGCTGGTGGTTTGCCGCCATGGCGGCTTGAACCGTTAATCGATCAGTTCCCGATGATTTCGGTTACGCCAAACGGCGAGAGAGCGGCGCGAACGACGACGACCGTTATGCAGAATGGTGCAAATTCCTGCTGTTACCGCCGATCGCCCGATCTCCCTCTCCCGGCGGGAGAGGGCTTGAGCGCACGGCGGCACAGCCGTCGTCCTTGCGCGAAAGGGTGAGGGGCAGGCGTTACAGTCGGCGCAAGCCGTATCCCTGCCCGCCTGACGGCTCACGCCGACGGACAGGCCGGCCCCTCATCCGTCCGCTACGCGGCCACCTTCTCCCGCCGGGAGAAGGGAAGGGCATTTGGGGCGAAGACGAACGCAGCGAACTGCAGGCCGGGACGACGAAAGCGATTGAGGTCTGATCGAGCTGGTGCGGACATGTGTTCTTTGGTCGCTGACGCGGTACAAGGTGCAACATGCGGATCGGTCGCCGAAGCTTTACTATGGGCTTGGGTGCGGTCCTTGGAGGCTGCTCGGGAGCTTCAAACATGAGCCGGAACTACGACCAAGGTCTGCAATACGGCATCAGTCTCGTGGGCAACGCTTCGCCGTCGAATGACCCGATATGGACTGATGGCTACTCCCAAGCCGAGCTTGATGACGCGCAGTCAAAATACGGATTGGTATTCCCGCCCGACCTGATTGCGTTGTTGCGCGAGCGTCGACCTGTTCAAGGCTACGATTGGCGGACGGATGACGACCAGATTCGCGCGATCTTGAAGTGGCCTCTGGAGGGCCTTCTATTCGATGTCGAGAACAACGATCTCTGGTGGCCAGAGTGGGGGCTTCGCCCACAGACGCCGGAAGCTCGGGCTCATGTTGTAGCCGACGTCGTGAACGAGGCTCCGAAGCTGATCCCGATCTTTTCGCACCGGTTCCTTCCCGGAGACCCGAATGAGGCTGGCAATCCGGTGTTTTCGATCTACCAGTCAGATGTGATCTATTACGGGGCTGATTTGGCGGACTACTTTGATCGCGAGTTCGGCGGCTCGACTCCGCCTCTACCTCAGCACATCAAACGTATTCCGTTCTGGTCAGAACTCGTCGAACGCAACAGTTAGGCGAGACGACCGCTTCCCAACCTCAATCGACCGTCGCCAGATCCGCTTTGGCGTCCAGAAGTCTTATAGCCCGCCCACCCAGCAACAGATCAGCATCACCGCCGAGGCCAGCAGCGGTACGTAGGTCAGCAGCATTCCGAACATCCGGCCGGGGGTCGGGCCCACGCCCGTCAGCATTCCCCAGGCGTGCAGGATGCGGCCCAGCAGGAAGGATCCGCCGATCAGGTGGACCACCCAGGTCTGATGCCCTGTCAGAGCCAGCAGGATCAGGGTGGCGATGGCCAGGGGCATGTATTCAGCAGCGTTGCCGAAGGCGCGGCTGGCGGCCTCGACCGGGGGCTTGCCGCCGTCGCCGAGCGAGACGCGGTGCTTGCGACGCCGGGCCGAGGTGATCCCGGACAGGACCAGCAGGACGATGATATTGAGCGCCGCCCAAAGACCCGCCGCGTGAATCCCGCTGTCCATGCTCAGTCCTCTCGCCCCACCGGATAGAGCCGGTAGCGGTCATCATAGAACGGTGTGCGTTCGTAGAACCAGCCCAGGCGGGCGTCGCCGTCGGCGGCGAAGGCGGGGTCGGCGGCGAGTTTGGCCTCGAACTCGGCCTTGAGGGCGGCGTCGGCGGCCATCATCCGTTCGGCCAGGGGGGCGATGGCATAGCCCTCGATGTATTCGACGCGGTTCAGGATCTCGGGGAACAGGCCCCAGGCGAAGAAGCTCTCGGACGACTGGGGCTCCAGCAGCAGGACGACGATGTCGCCCAGCGGCTGATCCGTCGGGACGCGCACCGAACCGACGGGATAGGTCCAGTCGCGGCGTTCGACCTCGACTGTCTTGACGCTGGCCTGGACGTGACCCTCGTTCGGGCGCGGGGCCAGGGTCGGATCGACGAGGCGCAGCATGGAGACCGACGGGGTGCGGGGGGCGTCGAGGGTCTCCATCGTGATCCCGTGGAGGCGCAACCGCTCGATGATGTCGGGACGGGTGGCGGGGACCCAGTAGGCGGTGGGGCGCTTGAGGCTGAGGGTCGGGCGTGAGCCGTAGAAGGGCAGTTTCCACGTTTCCGGATCGGCCTGGCCCAGCCAGCGGATTTCGCGGCGGCCCGAGGCGGGGCTGTCATAGGTCTCGTAGCGGATGCCGAGGAAATCCCGCGTCGAGGCCGGGGTCGGATCGGGCTCGAAATTGGTCGGGATCTCGGCGGGGCGCAGGGCGCGGTCGCTCTCGGTCGCGGCGCGCAGCTCGGCACCCTGTTCGGCCAGCAGGGTCAGGGACCGCTCGATGAAGACATAGGTGCCCAGCACCCGCTGCTCATAGGGTTTGAGGCTGTGGTTCTCGATCAGGATGGTGGGGACGTGGGCGGCCGCGCCCCAGCCGTTGGAGAACCGCTCGCCGAGTCCGCCGTCCGACAGGCCCTTCTTTGGATCCTGATCGTCGATGCCGAAGACCAGTTCGCCGGGGATGTGCCCTTGCGCCGACAGGGCCGCGTTCATGGCCGGCTTGAAGGTGCTGTCCAGCCAGGCGGAGGCGGAAGGCGAGCGGCTGAAGGCCCCGTCCTCGCCGTTGAAGCCGTAGGTTACGTCGTACTGGTAATCCATGCCGTCGGTGACGTGGACATCGACATAGAGGTCGGGCCGGTATTTCAGGATCAGGCCACGGACGGCCCTCATCTCGGGCTGATCCAGCTTCAGATAGTCGCGGTTGAGGTTCTGGTTGGTGGCGGTGTTGCGCCAGCCCTGGATGCGGGGGCCGCGCTGGTTCGGGCGGCTGTAGGCGCTGGCGCGCTCATGGCCGTCGACCGACAGGATGGGGATCAGGATCAGGTTGACCCGGTCGAGCAGGGTGTCCTTGCCGTAGAAGGCGATGTCGCGCAGCAGCATCATGCCCGCGTCCTTGCCGTCGATCTCTCCCGGATGAATGCCGGCCTGGATCATCAGGATAGGCTTGGAGGGGTCGAAGGCAGTCCCGTCCTTCGAGGCGATGACGGCATAGATGGGACGGCCCTCGGGCGAGGTGCCGAACTGTTCGATGCGGATCAGGTCCGACGCCGCGTCCAGCCGGTCGAACCAGGCGCGGGTGTCGACGTAGTTCGGGCTGAAATCATGGTCAGCGTCGAGCTCAAAGGCCGTGACCCAGGGGTCGGAGGCGTCGCGCAGCAGGCTTTTGGAGGCTCCGTCCCAGGCAGGGGCGGGCGGCAGGAAGGGTTGATCCCACGCAGGCGTGTTGGGGACGGTCTGGCTCATTGCGGGGGTTCCCAGGAAAAGCAGGGCGAGGGCGGTGAACAGGGCGCGCATGGCGATGTTCCTCGGACAAATGCGGCGGCTTCGCAAGCCGGGAGGATCAGCCCCCTGTGGCCGGCAACCAGCCGCCGGATGCGAACAGGATGTGCCCGGCGCGGACGATGTTCCAGATGGTGTAGATCAGGACGACCAGCAGGGCGGCGATCACCACCCTGCGGCCGGGCGCGAAGCCCGCGACCGCTGTGGACAGGGCAAAGACTCCCAGGCCGATCAGGATTCTGGGGGTCCACAAGGCGGCCCAGAGCGGGTCGGCCAGCGACAGCAGGGCCAGCAACAGCCACACCATGGCGTTGGCCGCGAGCACGCATCCGAAGACGATGCGCCGATGGGCCCAGAAATGGTCGTCGAGATTGATCCGCGCCTCTGCGCCTTCGGCGGTGACGCGCGGGAAGGTGATGCTGGCGGCCACATAGAAGGTCGCGGCGATGGCCAGGCCGATCAGCAGCAGGGCGGGATTGAACGGCGCCCCGCGAAAGAACCGCCACGCCTGAACCCAGAAGGTCGCCAGATCCATGGCCACGAACAGGGCCAGCAGCGGCGTCAGCCAGCCGAATCGGACCCGATGACGCTCGTGCAGCAGACGGGCGAAGCCGCCGACAAGCTCGGCGACCGACAGGCCCAGCAACAGGCCATAGAAGCTGAAGAAGAACTCGAACGCGCTCATGCGGCCCCCGCCGTTGGAAAGCGAGGCTTAGCGGGTCATTCGGCCGGCGTCATGGGTGATCAGCTGGTGCGGCGTTCGCGCTTGGCTTCCAGGCGGTCGATGACCGACTGGTGCTCGGCCTTGCGGGTCTCGTGCTGCTGGATCGCGGCCTGTTGCTCGGGGGTCAGGCCGCCGGAGGCTTCGGCAGCGGTCTGGATCTCGTAGATCTGCTGGTCGATGGCGACGACGGCGTCCTGGGCGGCGTACAGCCGGGTTTCCTCACGCTCGCTGAGTGGCGGACGGTTGCGACGGGCGGCGGCGCGAGAGGCACCCCGTCCGGCCATCACCTGGGCTTCGGCCGACGTGGGGACCGTCACGGTCACGACCACGGGGGCGGCGAGGGTCAGGCACAGAGCAGCAATCAGGACACGCGACATCGTGGAAAGCTCCAAACAAGGAATTGCGAACCGACGCTATCGCGGCATTACAAATCCGTCATCCGAAAAGTGTGCGCTGCAACATGAATTGTGACGAGACGGCGCCCTGTTTGAGACAGCGTCGTGCGGGCGCTATTTCCAGATCGGCTTTCCGTCCCCCGGCAGGCCGAGCCGATCCCACATCTGCGACACGCGATCGACGACGTCGGCGTCCATGCGGATCTCCTCGCCCCATTCGCGGTGGGTCTCGGGCGGCCATTTGTCGGTGGCGTCCAGGCCGATCTTTGAACCGAGGCCGCTCTCGGGACTGGCGAAATCCAGATAATCGATCGGGGTGTTCTCGATGACCGTGATGTCTCGCGCCGGATCCATCTTGGTCGAAATGGCCCACATGACCTGTTTCCAGTCGCGGGCGTCGATGTCGTCGTCCACGACGATGACCCACTTCGTGTACATGAACTGGCGCAGATAGCTCCAGACGCCCAGCATCACCCGCTTGGCGTGGCCGGGATAGGCCTTCTTCATCGACACCACGGCGATGCGGTAGCTGCAGCCCTCGGGCGGCAACCAGAAGTCGGTGATCTCCGGGAACTGTGCCCTCAGCAGGGGGATGAAGACCTCGTTCAGCGCCTCGCCGAGCACCGAGGGCTCGTCCGGCGGGCGGCCGGTGAAGGTGGTCAGATAGATGGGGTCGCGGCGCATGGTGATCGCCGTCACCTTGAACACCGGGAATTTTTCGACCGAGTTGTAGTACCCCGTATGGTCGCCGTAGGGGCCCTCGTCCTCGTGCTCGTCCAGCAGGACGTGGCCTTCCAGCACGATCTCGGCATTGGCGGGGACCATCAGGGGCACGGTCTTGCAGGGAACCAGCTCGGCCTTGGCCCCGCGCAGCAGGCCGGCGAACTGGTATTCCGACAGGGTGTCGGGCACGGGCGTGACGGCGGCGAGGATGGTGCCGGGATCGGCGCCCAGGACGACGGCGCAGGGCAGGGGGCCGGTCTTCTTCTTCTTGTGGCGCGCATAGTGCTGGGCGCCGCCGCGATGGGCCAGCCAGCGCATGATCGCGCGATCCTTGCCCAGGACCTGCATCCGATAGATGCCCAGGTTGAAGTCGTCCTCACGATCGTCCGACGGCCCCTTGGTGACGACGAGGCCCCAGGTGATCAGGGGTGCGGGCTCGCCGGGCCAGCAGCCCTGGACGGGGAGGGAGGTCAGGTCGATGTCGTCGCCCTTGAGCACAACCTGCTGGACCGGGGCGGTCTTCACGACCTTGGGCCGCATGGACATGACGGTCTGCATCAGCGGCAGCATCTCCATGGCGTCGCCGAGGCCGCGCGGCGGGGTCGGGTTGCGCAGGAAGGCCAGAAGTTCGCCGACTTCACGCAGTTCCGCGGCAGTGGTGCGGACCTTCTTTTCCATGGTCACGCCCATGGCCACCCGCTTGACCGTGCCGAACAGGTTGGCGAGGCAGGGGATGGGGCTGATCGTGCCGTCGGGCATGACAGGCTTTTCGAACAGCACCGCCGGGCCGCCGTTCCTCAGCAGGCGGGTCTGGATCTCGGTCATCTCGAGGTGGGTGGAGACGGGTTCCGACACCCGCACCAGCTCTCCCTCGGCCTCCAGCATGGCCATGAAGTCGCGCAGGGATTTGTAGGCCAATGAACCGCTCCGGTGGATCACGCCGGATTAGGCGGCTGCGGCCGTCCTGTCACGCCGTCCGAGGGTGCGCTCGATCGCCACGACGATCAGGCCCACGATGGCGAAGAAGACCAGCAGGCCGCCGAAGTTCAGCAAGGCGGGGCCAAGACCGAGCCGGCCCACGTCGATGAACCAGTAGGGATACCAGCAGCTGATCGCGCCGTGCAGCAGGGTCCAGGCACCATAGGCGAGGGGGAAGGCCAGCCACCGGCCGGCATCCACCCATCGCAGACGGCCGTTGGGTGTGAAGATCAGCCAGTCGATCAGGATGGCGGCCGGCATGACATAGTGCAGGGCGATGTTGGCGACCCAGGACCAGCCTTGCGGGCTCCAGGTGGCGTGAAGCAGGAAATGGTACACCAGCCCCACGACCACGGCGTACATGGTGACCCCGGCGCGAATACCCTCGGATGCGGCCCAGCGCCCGGGACGGCTGCCGGCGGCGATCACCGGCAGGGTCATGGCGAGGGCAACCAGCAGGTTGGTCAGGATGGTGAAGAAGCTGAAGAAATTCACCGTCCGCGTGATCAGGGCGGCGGCCGGTGGTGCCGAGATCATCAGCCCATACTGAAGCCCCAGGGCAGCCCAGCCGACGACGGCGAAGGCTCCACGCCAGATCAGGGCGGCCCGCGATCGGCTCATCAATAGGCCGGGGTGTCGGACACCAGCGCCCAGAGCGGCAGGTGCAGCACCTGGGTCGCGGCCCCCAGCTGGGCGGTGGTCAGATGACGGCGTCCGGCCTCGATCAGCCGGACATCTTCGGGCGACAGGTGGATCGCCTCGGCCAGGGCGTCCAGATCGACGTGGCGCTGGGTGCGCCAGCGTCGCAGACGGGCGCCGATCCGGACATCGTCGGGATCAACCGTTGGAAAGCCGAGTACCTGACCCATGGCGTCTCCTGACCTCCGCGCTTCTGCTGTCGCGGATCAGGCAGCTTCGTCCCATTTGAACGCCGGGTCCAGCCAGTCGCCGAGGCGGCCGTCCGGGCGGGCCAGGGCGTGGATGCGGGCCATCTCATCGTCAGACAGGGTGAAGTCGAAGATGTCGAAGCTTTCCTCGGCGCGGCTGACCTTGGTGGTGCGGGGGATGGCGATGACGTCCTGCTGGATCAGCCAGCGCAGGGTGACCTGGCCGGCCGACTTGCCGTGGGTCTTGCCGATAGCGTTGATGACGGGATCGTCGGCGATCTTGCCCTGGGCAAGGGGTGACCAGGCGGTGATCGACGAGCCGAGGTCGCGGGCGGTCGCCAGCAGCGGGCCATTGGCGAGATAGGGGTGATATTCGACCTGGTTGGTGACCAGTTTGGCCTTCGACAGGCCTTGCGCCTGCTTGAACTCGGCGGACGGGAAGTTCGACAGGCCGATCGAACGGGTCAGGCCCTGATCCCTAGCCTCATTGAGCGCGCCCAGGGTCTCGGCGAAGGTCGGTTCGGCCTTGGGCCAGTGCAGCAACAGCAGGTCGGGCGTGAACCCCAGGTTGGCGATGGACTCGCGCGCCTGGGCAAGAAGTGCGTCGTGGTGGAAATGCTTCACCCAGATCTTGGTGGTCAGCCAGAGGTTGTCGCGGGTGACGTGGCCGGCCTCGATCGCGTCGCGAATGCCGTCTCCGACCGCCGCCTCGTTGTGATAGATCCAGGCCGTGTCGATGTGGCGATAGCCGATGCGCAGGGCCTCCGCGACCATCCGGCGGGCGTCTTCGGGCTCAAGCATCCAGGTGCCGAAACCCAGGAGCGGGATGGACAGGCCGTCGACGACGATGGTGGGCTGGGCGGACATGGCGGGCTCCTGAAGGCGGACCCGGGAGTTAGGCGCCGGGGACCTCGCCCGGAAGGGTCGGATGCTGTTTTTGCAGGGTCCTCGGCGCGACCTTGCGCCAGCGCCGCGCCATCATGATCCCCAGCCAGGCCGGATCGACGCTCGCGAGGCGGGCCAGCACCATGGCGTGGTTGCGATAGTGGTCGGTGAAGAAGAAGGTCTCCGGGTCCATCTCGATCAGCAGGTCGCGCTCGTCCAGGCTGTCCAGATGCACGACCACGCAGTCGTCCTCGTCGCGGATACGGGTCAGGAACTTTCCCGCCGTCCGGAAAGCCGGCATGCCGTAGGCCGAGCCGCGCTCGGTCCCGGGCAGGGCCAGGATCAGGGCCTCGACGTCGTCGCGGGTCATGACGGCCGGCGACCCTCGGGACGGTCGCCGATGACGATGGTGGTGTTTCGAGCGGCCCCTGCGGTCTGAAGCAGCCGCAGATGGGCCAGTTCCGGGTTGTCCTTCAGCAGCCGGGCGGCATTGGCCAGGGAGCGCAGCGCCGCCTGCTCGCCCCGGGCCCGCTCCAGCGCGGCGAGGCCCTCCAGGCGGGCCCGCTCGACCTCCGACATCAACCGACGCAGTTCCGGCGGCAGGATGACGGCGCTCAGGGCGATCGATTCGATGCGGGCCGCGCCGACGGTGTCCGGCACCCCGGCGGTCAGCATCTGGTCCAGCTCTTCGGCGCGTCCGAGAAGCGCGTCCATCGAATGGGCCGAGGCCAGACGGACGAGGGCGGTGTTGGCCACCTGGGTCACCGGGCTCCACACGGGCTCGCGGATGGCCATTTCTGCGTCGTGCAGCCGATAGGCCACGGTCGCGGTCAGCCGCGCCGGAAGCCGGTCGGCGGTCACGACTTCGACCGGTCCGACCTGGATGTACTGAAGCGCCATCGACAGGGGCGCGATCGTGACGCTTCGGCGCGATCCCCAGATCGTGTGTCGGCCGGGCTCGAGCAGGCGGTCAAAGACGCCGTCGACGCTGACCACGCCACGCTCCCACGGGCTGATCCGAATCGTGCGCCGGTCCCCGATCATGGCTCGGAGGAACCAGACGGCTATGGCCAGGACGGCGAAGGCGAAAATCAGACCGGCGGTATCGAACACGGGCACGTCCTCTGCACGATCGGGCGTCCGGCACCGCGGCGACCTGACGGGGATCGCGAGGATCCGCAGGGTCCAGTCGCGGCTTGTCTTTCGACCGGCGCCGGACGCCGTCTCTGTTCACCAACATGGAGACGATCGCCGGTCTTTGTGGCTGGCCGCACCGGAGCCCCGGCATCGCGCCCAAGACGATCGTCGAAGGGGATTCGAACCCCGCTCAACCCTAGCGATCGATGTTGGGTGAGGCCAAGAAAAAAGGCCGCGTCCCGGGGGACGCGGCCTTGGCTTCAAACCGAGCGGATCGGCTCAGGTGATGTCTTCGTTCAGCAGACCGACCTTGTAGAAGCCGTTGGTCTGAAGCGTGTTCATGACTTCCATGAACTGGCTGTATTTCACTTCGGGCTGGGCGCGGACGAACAGGCGTTCTTCCTTGCAGCCCTGGCCGGTGGGATCGCCGAGGGCGGCGCAGGCGTCGACGGCCAGGGTTTCGATCGTGGTCTGGCGGTCGGCCAGGAAGATCGAGCCGGTGTCCTGGATGGTCACATAGACCGGATCCTTGGGCTTCTCAGGGGTGATGGGGGGCGGCGTTGCGGGCGGCAGGTCCAGCTTGATCGACACGGTGGCCAGCGGTGCCGACACCATGAAGATGATGAGCAGAACCAGCATGATATCGACGAACGGCGTGACGTTGATGTCCGAGTTCTGTTCGATGGTCTTGCCGCCGGACGCGCCGGGGCCTGAAAGTCTACCGGCCATGCTCTAGATTTCTCCCTGGAGGTCCGCCGCCGAGCGGGGACCGAGCGATTGGTTCGTGGGTGTTTCTTGGCGGCCTCGAAGGCGGTTGTAAAGCGGTCTGACGCCCCGTTTCGTTCCGTCGCGTCGCTTTTCGCGCAACAGGCGTGTTCTTCTCCCGCGCAGCGGGGAAGTGTCGCGTCCCTGAGCGAAGCGAAGGCAGCGACGATGGGGGCTGTGGCGATCGGGGCGATGAAAGTACCCCCATCGACCCTGTTCGGCCTTCGGCCGAAGACGGGCCACTTCCCCGCAAGCGGGAGAAGAATGGTTCTTCAGCCCTTCGCCAGTTTCAGGAAACGGTCGGTCAATGCCGGATCGGACTTGAAGGCACCGGTGAAGCGGGTGGTGATGGTCGAGACGTGGCGGTGATGAACGCCGCGCGTGGTCATGCACTGGTGCTCGGCATCGATCAGGACCGCGACCCCGGCGGGGCTCAGGTGCGCCTCGATGGCGTCGGCGATGTCCTGGGTCAGGGTTTCCTGATTCTGGAGGCGGCGCGCAAAGATCTCGACGACGCGGGCCAGTTTGGAAATGCCGACGACCTTTTCAGTCGGGATGTAGGCGACATAGGCCTTGCCCAGGAAGGGGGCCATGTGATGTTCGCAGTGGCTCTCGACCTCGATGTCGCGCAGCAACACCATGTCGTCATAGCCCTGAACGTCCTCGAAGGTGCGCGACAACTCCTTGCCCGCGTCGGCGTCATAGCCGTCGAACCACTCGCCATAGGCGTCCACCACGCGCTTGGGCGTGTCGATCAGGCCGGGCCGCGAAGGATCGTCGCCGGCCCAGGCGATCAGGGTGCGCACGGCCTCCAGCGCCTGCTCACGGCTGGGGCGCGTCGTCACGAGGACGGGCTTGCTGACGACCGGAACGGGTGAAGCACTCATAAAATCGATCTCGAAACCGACGAAACGACGCCCCGTGGGCCTTCTTTCGTCCTTGGACACTGTTTAACAGCTTGGCGGCTATATGGGGCATCCCCTCCGTCCCGCAAGAAAACTCTCGAAAGCTCCACCCCTACGATGACGCTGTCCCTGTACGACACCCTGCACCGCGAGAAGCGTGTCTTTTCGCCGCGCGATCCCAGCCGGGTGACGCTCTATGTCTGCGGGCCGACGGTCTATGACTATGCGCACATCGGCAATGCGAGGCCGCCGGTGGTGTTCGACGTGCTGGTGAGGCTGCTGCGGCGCGAGTACGGGGCCGACAGCGTGATCTATGCCCGCAACGTCACCGACGTGGACGACAAGATCAACGCCAAGGCGGCCAGGGAAGGTGTGCCGATCGGTGAGGTGACGGCCCGGTATGAGGCCGCCTATCTGGCCGACATGGGGTTGCTGAACGTCTCGGCCCCGGACCTGGCCCCCCACGTCACCGACCATATCGAGGCCATCGTGGCCCAGATCGCGGCGATCGTGGACCAGGGCTGCGGCTATGTGGCCGAGGGCCATGTGCTGTTCGACGTCTCCTCCTATCCGGCTTACGGCGCGCTGTCGGGGCGGAACCTGGACGACATGATCGCCGGGGCGCGGGTCGAGGTCGCGCCGTACAAGCGCAATGCCCACGACTTCGTGCTGTGGAAGCCGTCCAAGGAGGGCGAGCCGTCCTGGCCGTCGCCGTGGGGCGAGGGGCGGCCTGGCTGGCACATCGAATGCTCGGCCATGATCGAGGCCGAGCTGGGCCTGCCGATCGACATCCACGGCGGCGGCATCGACCTGGTCTTTCCGCACCACGAGAACGAGATCGCCCAAGGGGTCTGCGCCCACGGCCATGCCCATGCGGCGACGGCGCCGGCGGAGTACAGCCGCTACTGGATGCACAACGGTTTCCTGACCGTCGATGCGGAGAAGATGTCCAAGTCGATCGGCAACGTCCTGCTGCTGCATGACCTGGTCCAGGCCATGCCGGGCGAGGTTGTGCGGTGGGCGCTGCTGAGCGCGCATTACCGCCAGCCGCTGGACTGGAACCAGTCGCTGCTGGACCAGTCGCGCAAGAATCTGGATCGGCTGTATGGGGCCCTGCGTCGCGCAGAGGGGGTCGAGGCGCTTGGCGACATGCCGTCGCCCGAGTTCCTGGAAGCGATCGAGGACGACCTGAACACGCCGGGCGCCATGTCCAAGCTGTTCGCCCTGTCCAGCGAGATCGAGCGGGCCATGACGGCGGGCGACACACGGGCCGTCGGCATCGCCAAGGCCGAGCTGATCGCGTCGGGGGCCATCCTGGGCGTGCTGCAGTCGACACCGGACCAGTGGTTCGAAGGCGGGGCCGACGACACGCTGAAGACCGAGGTCGAGGCCCTGCTGGCCGAACGGATCGAGGCCCGGGCAGCCAAGAACTGGGCCGAGGCGGATCGCATCCGGGACCGGCTGACGGCGCTGAACGTGGTGGTCATGGACGGGCCGACCGGGGCGACCTGGCGGTTGAAGGAGTGAGGTAGTCGTCCTTCTCCCCTTGCGGGAGAAGGTGCCCCGAAGGGGCGGATGAGGGGTCACGCCGTCGATGACGGTGGGGGGGGCTGGCGCCGAAACAGCGTGACAGGTCGGCGTGACCCCTCATCCGTCAGCCTCCGGCTGCCACCTTCTCCCGCAAGGGGAGAAGTGAAGCATGACTACTCCGCCTGCTGACCTGTCGCCGGGATCATCGTCGTCGGGGTCTGGCCGATGATGCAGGTGGAGGCGCGGGGCGGGCAGAGGCCTTGCGAGCGCTGGGCGTAGATCTGGTCGATCAGCTGGGGGTTGGCGCGAAGGGCGTCGCCGCGCAGGCGGATGGATTCGGCCTCGCCACGCGCGGTCTCGATCAGGGCGTTGGCGTTGGCACGGGCTTCGGCCTCCTTCTGCTGGGCGGCGAGGGTGCGCTGTTCGGTGGCGGTGCGGGCCTGGATGGCGGTGGTGATGCTCTCGGGATAGCGGATGGTGCCGACCCATTGAAGGTTGGAGATCTCCACGCCCTCGGCCGCCCATTTGCGCTGCAGGTTGGCATAGGCGCGCTGGATCACGGCCTGACGACCCGCGCCCATCAGGCTGCCGGTGCAGGGGGCTGCGGTGGGCTGGGTCGCGCCCTCGACCACGGGTTGCTGGGCCTGAAGGTTACAGGACACCGGCACCTTTTCCGCCTCCTGGGCGATGAAGGAGCGGACATCGTTGCGGATCGGATTGTCGAGCAGGTCGTCGAAATTCAGACGGTATTTGGCGTACAGATCCGCCGCCTTGTTGTCCGAAACCTTGACCGTCATGTTGACGTCGGCGGTCATGGGCAGGCCGGTCTGGTCGGCGAAACCGATCTCCTCGTTCTCCTGACCGTCGGCATTGCCTTCGCGGGTGTAGGAATAGACACGCTGGCGGGTCGGGTATTTGATGATCTTTTCGCCGAGGCCTTCCCAGTGCCAGCCGGGGCGCAGTTCGGTGGGCTGGACGCCGGGGTTGGGGCCGAACTTGGTGGTCTTGATGCCGGCCTCGCCGCTCTCGACCGTGACGCTGCACGAGACGACGGCACAGCTGCCGCCGGCGAGGACCAGCAGCAACAGGGCGGCCGTGGCCACGAGCCTGAGTACGCGTGGCGTGGCGCTGCTTCCGCCGCCGAGGGACCTGGGTCCTGGAAAAGTCATGGTCGCGCCCCCGCGGATGGTCTCAGTCCCGGATCATCCGGGAGATTCGATTGAACAGGAAAACGGCCAGCAGGCCCAGCCCGAGCGTGCCGAACAGGCCGGCGACCGAGGCGACGAAGACGGAGCCGAGGAAATGCGCCTCAAGGATCATCGGCACCAGGACGCGGAACAGGACGAAGGCGGCGACCAGCAGCAGGCCGATGGCCAGGAAGGCATAGAAGCCCGCCAGGATCGCGCGTTGACCCGAATCCCGAGGCTCGCTCACATCCGGCCCAGTTCGTCAGCGAGGGAGGCGGTCAGATAGCCGTCGGCGATGCGGCCGTTGGCGGCCTGCCAGCGCTTGAGGGCGGCGCGGGTGTTGGCGCCGACGACGCCGTCGACGCCGCCGGTGTCATAGCCCATGGCACTGAGCGCGCGCTGGGCCCCGATCCGCTGGTTGAGCGACAGGGGAGGGTCGTTGGGCCAGGCGGCGACGAGGCCGGGCTTGCCGTCCACCCCGTCCGCCGTCAGGCCGATGGCGAGGGCATAGGAGACCGAGTTGTTGTAGCGCCGGATCACGTAGTGGTTGGGCAGGGCCAGGAAGGCGGGGCCGGCCGCACCTTGCGGCAACAGGATGGCGGCGTCTTCCAGAGCTTCGGCCGAGTTGGGTGCACCGCCCCGGGCCAGGGTCACGCCGCGCGCCGCCCACCAGCGCCAGGGGTGGGTCGGGCCGTCGGCCTGTTCGTAGTCGAACGAGGCGGGCAGGGCGACCTCATAGCCCCAGGTCTGGCCGCGCCGCCAGCCGGCCTCGGCCAGCAGGTTGGCGGCGGAGGCCAGGGCGTCGGCGTCGGAGTTCCAGATGTCGACCTGGCCGTCGCCCGTCTGATCGACGCCCAGACGCAGGAAGTTATCGGGCATGAACTGGGTCTGGCCCATGGCCCCGGCCCAGCTGCCCAGCAGGCCCGATCGGGCGCGGCGGCCGTCGACGACGATGTTGAGCGCGTCCCTTAGCTGGCCCTCGGCCCAGTCGCGGCGGCGTCCGTCATAGGCCAAGGTGGCCAGGGAGCGGATCACGTCCTTGTTGCCTTGGACCTGGCCGAAGCTGGATTCATTGCCCCAGATGGCGACGAGGATCTCGGCCGGGACGCCGTACCGTTGGGGCACGCTGGAGGGCACGGCACCGATGCGGCGGCGGGCCTCGGCGATGCGGGCGGCGGAGGCGGCGTTCTGGACATAGGCCCCGGCGGGGCGGCTGAACTCGGGCTGGTTGCCGTCGAGACGGACCACTTCAGGATCGGGGGTCAGTCCGGCCAGTTCACGCTCATAGGCCTCGCGACGGGCGCCGCCGTGGCGGGCGAGGAAGCCCTGTTTCCAGGCCTCGAAGCCGGAGGCGTCGGGTGCTGCGGGGCCGTCGGCCAGATAGGGGCGCTCCTGAACCGGCGCGATCGGTCCCGTCGCCGTGCCGACCGAGACCTCGGGCGGCGGCGGCAACATCGGGGCGCAGGCCCCGACCGACAGGATGATGAGGAGACGATAACGGAAACGCATGGGTACAGGTCTACCGGGTCCGGCTCGGCTCGCGCAATCACAAGCGCGCGACAGGATGATGGGCGGACAAAGACGGTGAATCCGCGGCTAACCCTTTATGAACGCCGCACCTTAAGATTTCCGGCCTAGACGATAACCATCCCTGATGTGGCCTGGTGGCGGAGGGGCAACGCAACGGAGCCGCAACTCCGTAGACCCTCCGTTCAACTCGGAGGCCAGGCCTCCAATCCTTTCTTGTTGGGTCGCTGCGCGACGCGCTACCGCTCGCGACGCGGTCGCTCGCTGCTTGAGCGCTGCGTGTTTGTGTCGCTGCGCGACGCGCTAACGCTCGCCCCCGGGTCGGATCTTCGATCCGCCCGAGGACAGGCTATGCGGTCGCTCGCTGCTTGAGCGCGAAGGGGGATGCCGGTGTCACGAGGGCGCGTCGGGAGCGCTCGGGCGGACCCAGACGCCGTCCTCGATCTCGACCAGACCACACTCGCGGCGCTTGGCGGCGATGTTGACGCGCAGGATGCCGAGCCTTCGCTCGAGTTCACGCTTCAGTCGCTCGAACTCGGGTGTGCCCCGGTCGTCTACGGGGCTCGGCGGCCGGGCGTTCGCTGGACGGGACATGGCGGCTCCTCTCAGTTGGGTTCTTGAGAATGGCGAGTGGCACTAGCACCCTCCACACATACCTCTTCGCCCTCACGCGCCGATGCGCTGAAGTCATGGGAAGGGCCGGCAGAGCGTCCGGGCCTTCGCCCGGAAAAGAATAGAAAATACCGTTTCGGCGAAAGACAGACGCTCCGCGTATGTGGTTTTCGCAGGAGCTGTACGGCTCGGTCTCCCGAACCAGCGGGGCTCTTAACCCCTTGCCGCTACCGCGCCCCCGGCGGGAAGGCGGGCGCCTTGCGTGCCCGTCCCCTGAACGATCTGACTCTCTGCGCCGGACCCTTTGACGATCCGGGGCGACGAAGCTCCCGAAAGAACTGCGCCGGCCTCCCCCGGTCTGATCCCGCTCCACACACCCCCGCCGCAACAAGATCGCAAGGCCTTGCGCCCTTCCCCGCGACGGGACGAAGGGCAGTATAGCGGACGTTGATACCTGGGCGGGTTCGAGGGGGTGAGAAATCTGCAATCGGTTGCGGAGCAAGGGATTGGGCGGCCGAAGTTCGCAAGTTCGAGGTGCTGGAGCAGCCGTCTCCTCCCCGTCGCGAAGCGATGGGGAGGTGGATCCGAGCCCTTGCGAGGAGACGGAGGGGGGGACTCGGTGATAGGAATGGGGGCTGCCGGATCGAGCGCGCTCGTGTCGAGAGTCCCCACCGGACAGACCCCGTCGCCCCCTCCGTCACGGCCCTGAAGAAGGGCCGCGCCACCTCCCCATCCGCCAAGCGGCGGACGGGGAGGAGAAACGTAGCCTGCACGAACTGGTCACGCCGACTTGGCCGCCGCTGTGCCTCAGGTGATCCGCTTGGCCGACAACGGGTCGCTGGCGGGGAAGCTTTCTTCGAGGCCTTCGTCGACGAGGGCTTCCTGGCGGCTCTCGGCCTGGGCCTCGGCGTCCTTGAGCTGGTCGGGCTTGCCGTGTTCGGGCGCGGCGCGGCGGGCGTGGGGGGTTTCGGGGTCGCAGTCCTGTTTGACGTCAGTGATGGTGTTGGGCGCGGTCATCGGGGCATGTCCTGTGTGGGGGCTGTTTCGGCGTCGGGGCCGTAGCCGAGGTCGGCGATGTCGTCGTCGGAGAGGCGTTTGGCCTCCCAGTGGGCGGCCGAGGCCTGGGCCCCGCGCTCGTTTTCCATCAGTCCGGCATAGACGAGTTCGACCTCGTCCTCGCCGCGCTGGCCGTCGCTTTCGCCGTCGATCTTGAACAGGGGATAGCCGTCGGCTCCCAGCAGGGCGTCGGCCTCGGCCTCGATGCCGGCGGCACCGAGATCGTCGTCGAGGGACTGATCGTCCTCGTCGAAGTCTCCTTCATCGCCGTCGCCGTCGGCGCGGGTGACGTCGAGAACCTCGGGCAGGTCCTCGAAGGTGCGGAACTGGTTCGTCGGCGCGCCGGGGTCGGCGTCGTCGTAGTTGTCTTCGTCGAAGACCTCTGACTGGTCCTGTTCGTCTGCGGCATCGATGTCCGGCATGGTCGCCTCCCTGTGTCGTTGACAGGGAAACGGTCCGGGAGCTCAGCCGTTCCGAACGCCCGGCGGCGGACAGTCGGTGGCAGGCCCCGATCTATTCAGGAATGTCGCTGAAGTTGCCGTAGCCGCTGCGGGCCAGGTTGCCGAAGCGGGTGGTGTCGGCGTCGAACGACAATTTAACGATGCCGATGGGGCCGTGGCGCTGCTTGCCGATGACGACCTCGGCCTGATGCTCAAGCAGATCCATGTCCTGCTGCCATTTGAGGTGTTCCTCGGTGCCCTCGCGCGGTTCGGTGCGGCCCAGATAGTAGCTTTCGCGATAGACGAACATCACGCAGTCGGCGTCCTGCTCGATCGAGCCGGATTCGCGCAGGTCGGACAGTTGGGGGCGCTTGTCCTCACGGTTCTCGACCTGACGCGACAGCTGGGACAGGGCGATGATGGGGACGTTCAGCTCCTTGGCCAGGGCCTTGAGGCCGCCGGTGATCTCGGAGACCTCCTGCACCCGGTTCTTCTGGGCATTGCCCTCGCCGACGGTGATGAGCTGCAGGTAGTCGACGATGATCAGGTCGAGGCCCTGTTCCATCCTCTTCAGGCGGCGGGCACGGGCGGCAAGCTTGGAGATGGCCAGGCCGCCGGTGGCGTCGATGTAGAGCGGGCTCTCGCCGATCTCGATGGCGGCGTCGCGGACCTTGCCGAAGTCGCTGGCGTCGATCTCGCCCTTGCGCAGGCGGTCGGAGGAGACGCCCGACGCATCGGCCAGGATCCGCATGGCCAGCTGTTCGGCGCTCATTTCCAGCGAGAAGAAGGCGACGACGCCGCCCGAGACGGTCTTTCGCCCGTCCGGCGTCGGTTCCCAGCGGTAGTTGCGGGCGACGTTGAAGGCGATGTTGGTGGCCAGCGCCGTCTTCCCCATCGAGGGTCTTCCGGCCAGAATCAGCAGGTCGGACGGGTGCATGCCGCCGAGCTTGGAGTCGAGGTCGTCGAGGTGGGTGGCGAGACCGGCCAGTTTGCCGTCGCGCTGATAGGCCTCGCCCGCCATCTGGACCGCGCCGGCCAGCGCCGTCGAGAAGCTGACGAAGCCGGAGGAGGGGGCACCGGATTCGGCCAGGGAATACAGGGTCAGCTCGGCCTGTTCGATCTGGTCGATTGCGGGCGTTTCGGGGTCGGGGGCGTCCTTGATGATCTCGCCGCCGATACGGATCAGGTCGCGGCGCAGGGCCAGGTCATAGACGACGCGGGCATAGTCGGGGGCGTTGGCGCCGGGCGGGGCGCGGTCCATCAGGTCGGCGAGGTAACGCAGGCCGCCGAACTCGGCGAAGGCCGGATCCTGCTTGAACCGCTCCATCAGGATGGTCGGCTCGGCCAGCATCCCCTGGCGGATGTGGTCCTCGATGGCGTCGTACAGCCGCTGGTGGAAGGGCTCGTAGAAATGGGCGCCGCGCAGCCGGTCGCTCAGCCGCTCGAAGATGGCGTTGTCGAACATCAGGGCGCCCAGCAGCGCCTGCTCGGCCTCGAGGTTGTGAGGCAGGGACGGGATGGCGACGGAATCGGCGGAAAAGGAGGTGAAGGCGTTCATCGGGACCACGCCTTAACGATGTCAGCCGCCGACGTCAGAGGCGGACGGATCGTCGTGGTGGATGGTTCGGCGCGGTCTGTGGACGGACCGGGAATCGTCAACGATTCGGCATTTTTCCTATGCTGCGGGGCAGGGGTATCGCTCGGCCATCCATTCGCGCATCGCCTGGGTCACGGTGATCTGGCTGCGGCGGGCGGCAGGCACCGCGTTGAAGCGGGTCAGGATCGCGTTGGGCGAGAACGACACCTTTTCCGGCATGCAGGTGGCCGGGCGGCGGCCGGCGGTGCGGGCGGCGGTCTGTTCGGCGCGGGTGGTGCGCACCGCCCCCTCGAACTCGCGCATCAGCCGGCGGGTGTCGGAGCGCAGCAGGGCGGTGGGGTTGCGGGGGATGCCGGCGGCCGTGGTCAGGAACTCCTGCACCGTCATGGCGCTGGCGCTCGTGGCGATCAGGGTGGCGGCGATGGCCAGGCCGGCCAGTGCGATGCGGTTCATGTCGGACCCCTCCGGTTGAGGGACCAGATTGGCGGATCATCCGCGGCAGAACTAGGGCACGATCGTTACAAGCGGCACAGTTGTCGGCCTGAGGGGGTCTGCTGATAGAAGGCGTCGAGACCGTTATCCTGGAATACACCCCATGAGCCTTTCACACCGCCTGGCCCAGATCGAGGACCTGGAGGCACTGCACGCGCTGATGGGGCGGGCGATCGACCGTTTGCAGGACGCGTTCCTGTCGCCCGAACAGGTGCGGGCCAGCCGTCAGGTCATGGGACAGGATAGCCAGCTGGTGAAGGACCAGACCTATTTCCTGATCGAGGACGGCGACCGCATCGTGGGGTGCGGGGGCTGGAGCTGGCGGGCCACATTGTTCGGCGGGGACGACAGCATCGTGGCGCGCGAGCCGGCGCCGCTCGATCCCGCGACCGACGCGGCCAAGATCAGGGCCATGTACGTCGACCCGGATTTCGCCCGGCGCGGCATCGGTTCGAGAATCCTGACCCTGTGCGAGGGTGCCGCGCGGGATGCGGGATTCGGTCGGGTCGAGATGATGGCCACCCTGGCGGGCGTGCCGCTTTACCGGGCTTGCGGCTATGTCGAGATCGAGAAGATCGAGGCAAAATCTTCGGAGGGGGTGACGATCCCACTGATCCGAATGGGAAAAATATTTCGTGATACAGTTGTTTGAGGGTGAAGTGACGCTTTCGCAACAGGCCTGTGAAATCGCGAAAACCGGGCTTTCATTCTTCGTGGCTTCGTAAAGGATAACGTCAGTCTCTGGGGAGGGAACGCGCCAGGAAATTCAATCGATTCAACACGATGGGAATTTCCGTATGCGCACAAACGACAAATCGACGCCGCTCAAGCTGCTTTTGAGCAGCGGGGCCGCGTTCGGTGCCCTGCTTATGACCCAACCCGCCTGGGCGCAGTCCGAGCCGGGGGTGGAAGAAACGGAATTCGAGGAAATCGTCGTCCTCGGCACGCGCCGAACCGACAGATCGGCGACCGACTCGGCGTCTCCGATCGACATCATCAGTGCGCAAGAACTGGTCGGCCAGCCTGCCGCCGACATGCTGGACGTCATCAAGAACATCGTCCCGTCGTTCTACGTCCCGCAGAACACCATCTCGGACGCCTCGACCTTCGTGCGGGCACCGTCGCTGCGCGGTCTGGGCGCCGACCAGATCCTGGTGATGATCAACGGCAAACGCTACAATCGCTCGGCCCTGGTTCAGGTCGTCGGCGGCGGCGACACGGCGCTGTCACTGGGCGCGCAGAGCGCCGACATCTCGATGATTCCGGCGATCGCGATCGCCAACCTGCAGATACTGCGCGACGGCGCGACGGCCCAGTATGGCTCTGACGCCATCGGCGGCGTCATCAACTACGGCATCCGCAGCAGCGACAGCGGCCTGGAAGTCCTGACCCAGTATGGCCAGAACTATGCCGGCGACGGTGAGAGCTACCAGGTCGCCGCCAATGCGGGCTTCAGCCTGTGGGGCAACGGCTTCGTCAACCTGTCGGGCGAATACTTCAAGGGCGAGCAGACCAGCCGTGGCGCGACCCGGCCGGTCGCGGCGGTGTTCGCGGCCAGCAACCCCAGCCTGGCGTCGCAACTGCCCAACTTCCCCGGCCCGGTCCAGATCTGGGGCTCGTCGCCGACCGACGGCTACAAGCTGTTCCTGAACTCCGGCTATGATCTAACCGCCAACAGCAGCTTGTACTTGACGGTAAACGTAGGACACCGCGAAGCCGACCAGAGCTTCAACTATCGCTCGCCGATCTCGGCGACGGGGCTGGTGATCGACAATGGCACAGGCACGCCCGCGACGGGATCGCCGGGACGCAACGGCGCCTTCAACCCGATCTTCCTGACCCCATGCCCGACCGGCAATGCGACCTGCCCCACAGGCGGCTTCGTCCGAAACACCAATACCTTCAGCTTCGCCTCGATCTATCCCGCCGGCTTCACACCCCGATTCCAGGGCGTGGCCGACCAGGCCTACGGCACCTTCGGGACCAAGGGTGAGGCCGACAGCGGCCTGACCTACGACCTGTCGGCGACCCTGGCGGAGAACTCGCTGGAGCTGGCGATGACGCAGTCGCTGAACGCATCCTTCGGCCCGCAGAGCCAGACCTCGTTCGAGTTCGGCCAGCTGATCCAGCGCGAAGCCAATCTGAACCTGGACCTGACCTATCCACTGGAGGTCGGCTTCGCGAGCCCGATCACCCTGTCGGGCGGCGTCGAGCATCGTCGCGAAGAGTATGAGCAGACGGCGGGCGACCTGCAGTCCTATGCCGCCGGTCCCTATGCGGTGCAGAGCCTGTATCGGCTGGTTTCGCCGGGAGTCTATGTCGCCGACGGCTCGGCGAGCCAATCGCCCGGGGCCAGCGGTTACGGCGGCACCCGGCCCGAATCGGCCAAGGTCACGTCCCAGACCAGCTATGGCGTTTACGTCGGTGCCGAGGCCGACGTCACCGAGGCGCTGTCGGTCGGCGTCATGGGCCGTTACGAGGATTACAGCACCTTCGGCGACACCTTCGTCGGCAAGGTGAACGCCCTGTACGAAGTGTCCGACATGTTCTCGGTCCGGGGCACGGTCGGTTCGGGCTTCCACGCCCCGTCGCCGGGGCAGGGTGCCACCGAAATCCTGACCACCGCCTTCGCGGCCGGCAATCAGGTCCAGACCGGTACCTATCCGGTCAGCAGCCCCATTTCCCAGTTCTTCGGCGCGAAAACCCTGACGCCAGAGGAATCGGTCAACTTCGGCGCCGGCTTCATCCTGAAGCCGATCCCCGCCCTGACCCTGACGGTGGACGCCTATCTGATCGAGGTGACGGATCGGATCAGCATCACCAGCACCTTCAATGTGACCGCTGCGAACATCGTCGCCCAGCCCGCCCTCGCGGCGGTCGGCGTCGGCGGGGCCGTCAACTATTTCACCAACGGCTTCGACACCGAGACCAAGGGGATCGACGCGGTCGCCAGCTATCGCACCGAACTGCTGGAAAACCCGCTGAGCCTGACCCTGGCCTACAGCTACAACAAGAGCGAGGTGACCGATTTCGATCCGGTCGTCATCGGCGCGGATCGAATCTTCGACATCGAGAACATCACGCCCAAGCACCGCGCCATCGTATCGGCCAACTGGCAGGTCGCGGGCTTCACGGTGAACGGCCGCGCCAACTACTACAGCAGCTGGGCGAGCGAGCAGGACTATCCGGGCCAGGTGTTCGGCGACAAGGTCACGGCCGATCTGGACGTCAGCTACACGATCGCCGACGCCTATACGATCACGGTCGGTGCCAGCAATCTGTTCGACGAGTACCCGGACAAGATCGCAGGGACCACGGCCAACCCGATCTATGCCCTGACCGGCAGCACCGCCGACGGTCAGATCTATCCGCGATCGGGCGGTCCGTTCGGCATGAACGGCGGCTTCTGGTTCGCCAGGCTGAGCGTGAAATACTAACGGCGCGGGCGGCATCGGCGGGGTCGCGTCAAGATCCCGCCGGTGAGCCGATCAGGCTGCAACGCTGACAGGACAACAAAAACGGTGCGGGGATCGCTCCCCGCGCCGTTCCTGTCTGCTTCGATCCTGACGGATCAGAAGCTGTAGCTGAGGCGTCCGTAGAAGAACCGGCCGTTGAAGCCGAAGGGCGAGAAGCTGGGGAAACCCACCGATCCGGTCGCGCCGTTGATGGTCGTCGGCGTGAAGCGGGGGTAGGCGTCGGTGGCGTTGTTGACGCCGACGGCCAGGGCGACGCCCATCGGGAAGGCGTAGCGGCCTTCAAGGTCCAGCAGGTTCGCGTCGCCGGTCTCGTAGTCGAGGGTGACGTTATTGTTGGCGACCAGGATGGAGTCATAGCTGGTCAGGCGTGCCGTGGCGCCGAAGCCGCCCAGGCTCCAGTCCACGCTGGCCACGATCTTCTGTTCCGGGGTGCCTTGCTCGAACGACAGGATGTTGGAGCGGTCGAACAGATAGTTGGGCGAGACCGGGATGGCCAGGTTCGAGGGCAGGGGCGGAACGCGCGTCACCTCGGTGTTGTTGAAATTGCCGGCCAGGGTGAAGTCGAAGCGGCCGAAGTCCTGGACGGTCTTGTAACGGGCGACGACGTCGATCCCGGAGGTGGTGTTGTTCACCCCGTTCAGGAAGAAGCGCGCGCCGGTGACGCCGAAGGGGGCCAGCAGGGCCAGGGTGGCGCTGGTGGTCGCCGCCAGCTGGCTGGGACGGGCGACGCCCAGAGTCTCGGAATAGATGATCCGGTCCTTCACATCGATCCGGTAGGCGTCGACGGTCAGCTCGAAGCCCTCATGCCGGAAGACCGCGCCGCCGGAGTAGTTGGTCGAGGTTTCGGGCTCGAGCGGCTTGGAACCCAGGGCGATGGCGATGGGGTCATCGACCCGGTAGCTGCCGTTCTGGGACAGGGTCGTCACCGGCACCCCACCGACCACGGTGGTGATCAGGTTGGTGGCGACGTAGCTAAAGAACTGCTGTTGCAGGGCCGGGGACTTGAAGCCGGTCGAGATGGCGCCGCGCAGGGCGAACGACGGCGAGAAATCGTAGCGGGCCGACATCTTGCCGGTGAACTGGTCGCCGAAGTCCGAATAGTCCTCGTAGCGGCCGGCGAGGCCGAAGCTGAACTGTTCCGAGAATTTGCCTTCCAGGTCGATGTAGGCACCGACATTGTAGCGATCGACGTCGACCTCGTTGGCCGGGGCGAAACCGGGGAAGCCCTGCGAGCCCGAGCCGCCGGCGGCGACGGGGCCCTTGTTGTAAGAGGCGGGCTCGCCTGCGTTGACCGAGAAATCCTCGCGCCGGTAAGAGACGCCGAGCGCCACGTTGAGCGGCTCATACAGGTTGACCTCGACCTGTTTGACCGCGTCGATGTCGATGGTCAGCTGGCCGTAGCCGAGGCCGCCGGCCTTGAACTCACGCTGGGAGGCCGCGCCGTAGGAGGCGTTCAGGCTGTTCAGGACCTCATAGTCGATCTCGTTGCGGCCATAGCCGGCCGAGATGTCCCAGTCGAAGCCGAGTGCCGGACCCTTCACACCGCCGTAGATATTGTAGTCGGTAATGCTGGCCGCGATGATCGGCAGGAAGCCGTTGGGGTAGATGGCCGGGACGTTGTTGGCGTTGTTGAAGGCCCGCGCGGTCGCGGCGGATTCCGAATAGCGATCCTGATAGCCGCCGAAGGCATAGGCCTCCCAGCCGGCCGACAGCGGCTTGCCGGCGTTGAAATAGCCGGTGTAGGCCTCGGTGTAGGGGTCGCCGAAGCGGCCCAGGACGGTGGTCGCATTGCCGCCGTTGACGGCGGCCGGGGCGGCATAGTCGGAGCGGTTGGTGGGCTCGCGGCGCTGGGCCTCGCCCGACAGGGTCAGGAAGCCGTCGCCGAACAGG